>CAZOBB010000001.1:0-5354 GCA_964577975.1 uncultured Thermodesulfobacteriota bacterium
AAAAGGCAAGGCTCAGAAACATAAGCAGGATCACGAAAATAAAAATCGTTCCTCTCGTTTTTCCTTGTTGATGTCTCATCTTAATCTCCTGGGTTGAAGGTTGCGGTGGATGGGTCTTTATCTGGCTTTATTATGTATGTCGTAAAAAACCGTCCAAAAGTTCAATTTTTGTGGCTTGCGGCGTGTTATTGTAGTCAAATTTTATTGTTTATTAGTAAGTCTCCAAAACAAGTTCATTTGGCTTGAAAAAGTATTTTCTGATTCGGAATATGAAGTTGATTCCGCGGGTGGAGCATGCATGATAAATCCTTTGTCCTGCAATTAAGGAAAAACCACTCAGAGATTCGAAAACGGCAAAAATCGGAAATGTTTAAGAAATATTTTCAAATCTCGTTTGATTTTATATTATTATTTGTTGGGAAGGTCAAGGTTTTTCCAAAAAAAACGCGCAAGGGACGAACCGTTTGCGTACAAGCTCAGGAGGAAAGGGAAAAAGAAAGTTGTTCACTCGTGTGGATAACATATAACCCCAGGGTCTGCAGCCTTTTTTCCAAGGCTGCAGACCCTTCAGGTTTTTGTTCGTTATCGGCCGGATGGCATGCGGGCTTCACACATGTAAACGCCATTGTGGGTGACATTGAAATGGCAGGCGTTATTATCCAGGTTATCGTTATGGGGGCCGTCTAACAAACCTTCGATCTGGACATAGATGCCATGTGATAGGCTCAACCTGATACGATGGCTGCTTGATGCCTCTCTTTCGCTCCCGGCTGCCAGGGGAGAAGTTATCCGATATTCCCAGCGGTCACGGCTGCCCAGGACATCCGAGTAGGTGCCGATTATAATCGTGGCGGTGCACCGGTCCGGACCGTTGTTTTTGATAATGGGCACCATGTCGAAATGGGGTTTTTCTTGCCCCAGAATTCTGTCAACACCGTAATTGGAAACCCGAATGCCGACCAGGCAGAGATCATAGTTGTCCACACGACGGATGGTGAAGGTATTGTCGGCGGTTGTTTCGTTGTGGTATTCGTTTTCAATTCGGGCACTGACCGTGGCCCTTTCCGGGTTTCCGAAAGATTCGAGGGCATTGAAAGGAATGGTGACGCGAATGTGGGTGTCGCTCCAGCTGTCCAGAGTGAAGGCCATGCGCCTGGACCCGTTCAGAAGGGTGAGTGTCCCGCTGTGCCCGAAATTGTGTCCGTTGATCTCCAGGTGGTCTCCCTCACTAATTTCCGTGTTGGAGAAAGAGGTGATTACCGGGGCGAGGGGCTCAATCCTGATTGAACAGCTCGGACCTTCATGGCCGTTGTAGTGGTAGCCTTGGTATTCTTCTAATGCCTCCTCGCCTTCCGTGTCCGACGGGGGAGCAGGACGATCTGGAACGTAAGCCGGCCACACGAGAATAGCCGCCCTGCTCACGGCATGAAGGGTGTTAGCCAGTTGCTGGGGAATGATGGCCCGAACTTCTGTCTCCGACCAGTCGGTAACTTCGCAGGTCAAGAGGGCCGCGGAGGTGGGGACGTTTAGTTTTACTTGGCCCCGACGGCTTCCGAAATCGTTTCCGCGGATGGTGATACTTCTTCCGGGATACACGGGTTCGCTTACGCGGGTGATCCTCGCCGGGAATGCCCATGCCCTCTCGGAAAAACCCCCTCCCGATACCGTCATGGATGAATCAAGGGATGTACCTCCTCCTTTGGTTCCTCCCGCTTTAGACGGACCTTTTTTGAAGGTTGGTGCCGCCCTTCTTCCAACAGGAGATCGATTCCCATGCAGATTAAACGGCACAGAAAGTGGAGAGAGCTGAGCTAAAACACCGGTAAAGGTAATTTCAATCGTCGAGTTTTCCCATCTCGGCCTTGAAATACCTCCTTCAAAGACACGCGTGGTAAGGGTTCCGCCCGATTCGTCGTAGGAAGGAACAAGAAGTCCCCTTCTCGTACCAAGATCAAGATAACGGGGGGTTCCACCTCCCCTGGCGATGATCTGTCGAACGGTGTATCCGCCGAACGCCCGGGCGTACCCGTCGTTGTGGAACGAGAGGCCGAAATCCGTCCTGAACGGTTCAAGGGCGTTGCGAACCTTGGAGTAGTAAGCATGATCGTAGGTAAGTCGAAGATCGTAACGGCGGACCCGGATGCGGCCGGAAGTCGAATTGTTTCTGGAGTTGGTTTCAGTAACAACGGAAGGATGATTGACCGTTACGGTAAAGGTGTACTCCTTGGCGTTCCGTCGTTCTTCCTCGGTTGTGAAACGGTCGATGTCTCCCAGATAAACCCAATGCCCGCCGGGAGACGCCGGAATGGTGTGGGTGATGTGAGCGCTGCGGCCCTCGTGTCTTACCGTAAACGGCAGGGTATACTCGGAGGGCCGGGTGGACCCGGAATAGTGCGTTCGGTCAGTGATATGGATGCGAACAATCAGGTGCCCGTCCGCGTGAACGCACAGGTTGGAAAGCGTGAAATCAAGGATGCGGGCATCGGAACGGGCAGCGGGAGACCCGTGCTTCGGTACGGGAGATTTTCCAGGCAACCGCTTTTGGGTATGGGATGACGTTCCCGTTTTTGTCTTTTTTGATATGCTTTTCTTGGAAAAGGATGAGCAGAAAGCCACCGCTTTTCTCTTTTCCTTAAAAAACTTTCCCTTCCCTTTCAGGCACAGATTTTTCTCCCCGGCGGAAATCTTACCGTTTTTGCAGCACCAGCCCTTTTGGTGGAGATCGCAGTAGGTGAGGGCCATTTTCTTTTCCTTGAAGAAACGTCCTTTCTTCTTCAGACAGTCGCCTTTCTCTTTGGAAACAACTCTGCCGTCCAAACAACAGTAGCCGGCTTGATGGTAATCGCAATACCCCGACGCCATCTTCTTTTCTTTGAAAAAGTGTCCCTTCTTTTTCAGACAGTCGCCCTTTTTCGATTGAAACACCTCGTTATTCAGGCAGCAGTAGCCGGGGGTCTGGGCGTCCAGGTAGGCGAGAGCGGCCTTCTTATCCTTGAAGAACCTTCCGTGCTGTTTTTTGCAGTTTGTTTCTGTGGCCTTGAGGATCCTGCCGTGATAGACGCAGTAGCCGGTTATCTGCTTGGCCGTCTTGGCTGCTCCCGAACTCTTGGCGAAGGAGGAAAAGGCAAGGCTCAGAAACATAAGCAGGATCACGAAAATAAAAATCGTTCCTCTCGTTTTTCCTTGTTGATGTCTCATCTCGATCTCCTTAGGTAAAAGGTTGAAGGTTTGCTAACAATTTCCTTAGCTCCTCGGACAATACCAACAAGAACGGTGAAATCCTGATGTATAACTTGTTTTCTTCTTGGATTGCCTCCTTCAGGGTCGCCGCCACGTTTTACGAACCTTGCAAGATGTTTCATGATATTCCTCCCTGGATTAGTGGCGGGGATTTTCTTCAATCCGAAACGGACTAGTATAAAAGATCATATTATCGCGCCGGTATTGAATCACAAACCTGTAGGTGCCGGTTAAAAAACCGACGCCTCCCATCGTTCCTATTGGTTCTTCTCTTACACCGATGAAATCGTACGTGAGATTCATGAAATCTCTGCACCGCCCGGGACGAACGGTCCAATCTAAACCTCCATTGCTAATGGGGACGTTTTTCGCAATGTGATCGATGCCGTCCGGTCCGACGAGGTCGATATCGATCCTCGCGGAGCTTGGAAAATTTTCGGAGGCCCACTCAATCCGGTAACTGTGGTTTTTGAACCATACAGAATCCCCGTGGGGTTCCCAGATGGTTAAGGTGGGCAAACCGGAACTGGCAATGGTGAAATCGACGCTCTGCGCTTCCACTGGACTGTTTCTTTCAGTTATGACAATGCGGTAGAGCGAATCCGGACTAAGATCGGCAGGAACCTGCCAACGAAGAACATACATGGATCTCGATTCTCTCCACTCGAGATGGTTTGTGGGAATGGTAGCCACGGGAGTAGGATCCGAACCGTGTCTGAGGGTAACGATGAAATTCCGTTCTTCGGGATAGGTCCCGGTGAGTTGCCAGGCGATTACCTCAGTATTGCCGCAGACCCATCTTGTTGGAGCACTCCCCAACCGTCTAGGGGTGACAATGTCAATTCCCCAGGCCGCACGTGTAAAGGGCCCTCCCTCTCCGGGCGAAACCAGGTGAATTGAAATATTTGTTTCAAAATTCTGAGATTCATCATCACTTTCGTAGCTCACGGTCAACACATATCTTCCTGGGGGATAACTACCACAGCTAAACCCTGAAAAAGAGGCTCTCTGGACGGGCTCGGCGTGTTCATTCGAAGGACCGGGATAATAAGAACGGCGAAGAGAAGCTGTCCGGGGAGGATCCAAACCTATGCTTGAAAGTTCCACCCTTACGCTTCCCTCCTTAATCCTTCGGCTGAATTGATATTCGACCTGGAACCCTGAACTCACCACGATCTCTTCGCCAGGGTCGGGAGACAAGATACGAATCACGGCGGTGTTTCTGTGTATCTCGAAGGGGTCACTGGCCCCCAACAACTCTCCTGTTCCAAGATTCCTTGCCACTATATAATAGTTGGATCCTTCCGGCACGTCATCGGGAATGTCTATAAAGAAAGGAAGACCTGAATCCAGCATTTTACTTTCAAAAACATTCCCTGCCCTGTCTTGAAGAACGATAGCCACGTTATGAGGTTCAATTCCCTCGTTAACTCGAAAGCGGATGTTAACTCTCTCTCCTAGAAAGAATTTATCAAAGCGGCCTGGGGAAGTGATCAGTACCCCTCTATCGAGCAGCATCGGCACACCGGAACGGCCGGTTCCGGCGGGGAGGGGAGCCTTTCCGCCCATGGTCGGCTTCACCGCGAGGGGTCTCTTCGCCGCCCGCATGGGCTTGGTGGAAGGCTTCAGGGATGAAGACGACGGAGAGGACGAGGCCTTGACCGCGTGCGCCGTGGCCAGCATCGTCCCCATCGGGGGCGTGAGCAGGACCACCCTCCTCGGATTGCCCGGAACATGGGTCAGCGCCACCTGCACGCGGGATCGCTTCGTCAGCTTTACCCCCGTGTCGAAGGTTACCGCCTTGCCCCGGTTCAGCATCTTCTTGGGATCGACCCGGTTCAGGTTCCAACGCCGGTGAATCTTTCCGGAGACAAGGGTCAGGATTCCTTCCTTGTAGGCCTGATCACTCAGTTTCCCCTTGCCCTTGTTGAGGATCTGAACACGCACGGTGCCGCCTTCGAGGGTGATTCTTTCAAAGGAAAGCAGGGCGATGGGCACGGCCTTCAGCGCGTGCAGGGTCTTTCCCGTCTTTGTCCCGGCCGTTTGGGTCTTTCTCGTCTTTTTGACGGCCCGCTGGGCCTCCGTCTTCTTCTCGAAGAAGGTTCCCTTCCGTT
>CAZOBB010000002.1:0-4822 GCA_964577975.1 uncultured Thermodesulfobacteriota bacterium
CGGGCCATCGATCTCGTTCACACCCGGATCAGCACCGATCTCGCCTGGCGGCTCCTGAGAGAAGGCGTCGGAGGGGACGAAGCCGTCGTCATTCCCGCCGTCATGCTCCACGACATCGGCTATTCCCAGATCGACGACAAGGACCTCTACGAAAAAACCACCTTTCCCGACAAGGCCAACGCCCAATACGACGTCCGCGTCAAGGAACTGCACCTGACGGAAGGCGCGAAACTGGCGGAGAAAATCCTGAAGGAGCTGCAGTATCCCTCGTCGCTCATTCCCCTCATCGTGGAGATCGTTCGGACCCACGAAGACCTCCAGGGCAACAAGCCGGATCAGAGCAACATGAACCGTGTCATCGTCAGCGACGCGGACAAGCTCTACCGATACACCGCCTACAACATCACCAGCGGCATGGCGATGCACCACAGGAAAAGGGAAGAGGCCTTCTGGTTCATGTTCAAGAACATCGACACCTGGCTCTGTCTGGAAACCTCCAAACGCATCGCCATCGAGGAGCTGCGGAAGCTTCCCTACGACTTTTGGCCGGTGAACAGGGAGCTGTTTTAGGAAATTCGCGGTTTGAAGTTTCAAGAACCAAGGCCATGAAGCTTTATACCATCGGGCATTCGAATGATTCCCTGGAATACTTCCTTGAGCGGATCCGGGAAAACGGTATCGACACGGTCGTGGATGTACGACGGATTCCTTACAGTCGTTACGCCCAACAGTTCAACAAGAAAAACATCGAAAAATCCCTCAAAAACGAAGGGATTCACTATATCTACATGGGAGACACCCTGGGCGGAAAGATCACGGACCCGGAGTATCTGACCGCCGACGGCCGCGTCGATTATTCGAAGGTCATGCGAAGCGAGAGATTCCTGCGAGGGATTTCCCGGCTCGAAGGCGGCATGAAGAGGGGATTCACCATCGCCGTGATGTGCGCGGAGAAAGACCCCCTGAAATGCCACCGGTTTCATCTCATCTCTCGTTTCCTCGCCCGGAAGGGCTATGAAATCCTCCATATCGTGGGCAAGGAGGTTTTCGGCCAAGACGAATTGGAAAGGAAATGCAGAGGGTTGTTTTTTTCCAGACGACAAAAAATTGCTTGAGGTGGATGCTCACCTTTAGAATCGTGGAAAAAGAATGTCTTTATAACTGACAGCTTTTTCGTTTTGGTAAAAAGGTTAATCCTCTGAGAGGAAAAGGGGGAAGGCCTTTGTGTTGGACAAGAACTTTAAAGATTTCTCCCATGCCACCCGGTAGGAGAAGCGTTTTTGCATCGAGGCGCATCACTACCTCCTTCGAAGTCGCTTGTTCGTGAAGGAGCTCCAAGAGACCGAGGCTCATCAGGAAATGGGATTGGTCGGTGAATCCCGTTACGTTGAGTCCGTATTTTTCTCCCCATTTTGCTAACGCGGAGAAATTGACATGGCTGGTCAAGTCGCGATAACCGACGTTTTCATAAATGGTGTTATGGGCTTGATGTCGTTCGTAAGCCATGAGGGTTCCGTTTCGACGATAGGGTTGATAAAGTTCATGCGAAGGGTAACCGTAGTCGATTGTTATAAGGAATCCACGACTTAATTTTTCAGCGACGGCTTCCAGCCAAATGAGGGCTTCCAAGTTTACTTCGGTACGGAAGTCGGGTGAAAGCTCGACGTCTAAGGATTGAAAGTAGTCTTCTATCGCAGGGTCGGAGGGGGGGGTCAATGTTTCAGTAAAGCCGTTTTTCCAGTCAATGAATATTTCCTTTAGTCCCTCCTCTGTCATCTGTACCGCGTGCACAGGCATGGCGTCGATCAGCTCGTTGGAAAAGATTACCCCCTCGATGGGGGGGAGGCCTGAGACATGGTTGAACCAGGAGACGTTCTCGTATGAGGACAGCACACTTTTTTGTGTGGTAAGGAGAAGAGGACTTTTTTCCACGATGAAATAACGGGAGTGATGCCCTTGCTTTTCCAATTCATCCAAGATGTCTCGGGCAAGCAATCCCCGTCCTGCGCCTATTTCCACGATCGTGTGGGCGTCCATCTGGATCAATATTTCCAGGAGTTGTCGGGCCATCATTGTGCCGAAAAGGGGGCCTAGGGAACTTGAGGTGTAGTAATCGCCGTTTTTCCCAATAGGATTGATGTTGGCGGTATAATAGCCTGCCGAAGGATGATATAAGGCCGTATCCATGAAATCCCGGAAAGGGATGGGACCTTCATTCTGAATACGTTCTTTTAGGATTTTTTCTGCCGGCGTCACGTAACTTTTAGGTCTCAAAAAGAACGGATAGGCACGTCAGGCCCGCCTGAGCTTTCCGAATTTCAGAGATATTGAGGGAATGTAAGATAAGCCCTTTTTCTTCGAATAGTTTTCCCGTTTCAGGGCAGTCTGAAGGTAAGAGGACATGGTTCCCAATTTGTAGGAAACTTAGCCGTTCTGTCTCCTCGTCCGGCGCGTAAAGCACCGTAAAAGGTGAGAAATATGTTTTTGGTAGGTTCTTTCCTGAAAGGACGATCGTGTTTCCATTTATTACGTTAGCTATGGATTTTAAGTGAAGTGCGTTGGTAACTTCTATTGGAATGACCGTTCGTTGCGGTCCCGCCCACGATGTCAAGAACTCTATCCCCGCTTCGTTTGTTCGATCCGTTCGTCCTACGAAGATAGTGTTCCCCACTTGTAAGACATCCCCTCCATCTAGGGTGGCCGGGGCCTCCATCCATGTAAGTTCCAGGAAATGGCCTAGTACTTCTGCCGTAGCCGTGACTTCGCCTCGACGTGATTCCGCGCCGGGGCGGGTAATAAGAGCCTTTTTTCCTACAATGACGGCCGTGTCTTCCACGAACGGACAGTCGGGTAACGTTTCGTCGGGGGAAAGAACAATGAGGGTTATCCCAAGCGAAGAGAGTGTTTCACAATAACTTTGATGTTCTTCTGCGGCTAATGGGGTATTGATGTGTTGTTCTTTAGCGATCGGTTTGATGCAGTTATCGAAACATGCAGGTATCTTCCGTACAAGCGCATATTTCATGTTATGTCCTTATGCCCTTTTTTGAAATAATATAACTGAAAATAGGGTTGGAAATCAAGAAATTTGGAGAAAATGATTGGGTAAAAAAGCTTGGAAAGGAGCGACTATGGTTTTTGTATCGTTTGCTTTTATGAGTAAAACGAAAAACCCTATAATGAAAGGGACTGGAGTATGATTAGCCGGAGCGGATATAGGGAAGATTTGATTTTACAGCAATTAAAAAGAATGCCTAAAGGAAGCCTAGCCTATGGTATTTTTTCTTGACGTTTTTCACTTTTTGATGTATATATTTTTACACGGTGGTGCCGAGTTAGCTCAGTCGGTAGAGCAGGGGACTGAAAATCCCCGTGTCCGTGGTTCGATTCCGCGACTCGGCACCATTTTTGTGTCCGTTTCCCGTGCCTCTTCCGGGGACTTGCCAAAATATCTCCTTTGGTTCATAATCGCGGGTGTCGTTTCATCATAAAATCCGGGACTACGCCGTTCCCCTAAACGTATTTGCCGTAAGTCGCCTGGGCCTTTTTTTGCTGGTCTATATAACCTTGGTCTTTTTCCCCATCCGGGAGGGACGGCAATACTGGCATGGTTTCCGGGGCAATCGCTTTCTTGACGGATGGACGCGGTTCGATTCGGGCTGGTACGTACGAATCGCGCGGTTCGGCTATAAAAACATCCCTACAGGTAACGGGCAGGATACCAATTTTTTCCCTTTTTACCCGGTGGTGATCAGGGGATTAGGGAAGGTTTTTGGAAATGTTTTTCTGGCGGGTATCGTCGTTTCGAATCTTTGCTTCTTGCTTTCTCTGCTCGGGCTTTATCGGCTCGTAAGAGACAGGTATGGTCCCGATATGGCAAGACGCTCCGTCTATCTTCTCGCCTTTAATCCCTTCTCTTTCTTTTTCAGCGCGGCCTATAGTGAGGCCCTGTTCCTCTGTTTCGTCATCTTTTCCTTCTTTTTCGCGGAGCGTAAACGTTACTTTCTCGCGGGGCTGTGCGCCGCTTTCGCGGGTGCGACCCGAAACATCGGGATCTTTACCTTCGTGGGGATCGGGCTTGTTGCCCTGAAGCAGATGAAGGAGGAGGGCGGTGGGGTAAGTCCAAAGGCGATGTG
This sequence comes from uncultured Thermodesulfobacteriota bacterium, assembly GCA_964577975.1. GTDB lineage: Bacteria > Desulfobacterota > S145-22 > S145-22 > S145-22 > JAOZMY01. Next base: position 4,137 of record CAZOBB010000002.1, read on the forward strand.
GCTCCTGCTGGGGCTTGTGGGGTCTCTTTTCTATGTCGGGTTTCTGGCCGTCAGGTTTGGAGATCCCCTGCTGTTCCTCCACGCGCAAAAGGCGTGGGGGGCGTTTAATCCCGAGGGTATCTTGGATTATGTTTTCAGCACGTTTTGGCATGGTCCGGTCCGGACGTGGGGGTATCCCGTTTTGTTCCTTTTTCACTTTCTGCTGGGCGTTTCGGCTGTTTGTGTGGTCTTGAAAGAGAGGAAGTTCCTGGGGTTACCTTACGTTGTTTTTTCCCTTTTGCTGATTTTACCGGCTTTCTTGAGATTTACGAGCATGGGTCGGTACTTGATCGTCGTGTTTCCCTTGTTCGTGGCCTTGGGGAAATTGGGAGAGAAAAAGTGGGTTTATCGGAGCTTTCTTTTCGTTGAAAGCGGGTTGCTGGTCCTCTTTTCGTTTATGTTCAGCCACTGGTATTGGGTGGCCTGACTTTTCCGATCCTCAAGGGGTGAGCAGCTCGCGGCCCGTTTCTTCTTTGTAGATGCGCGCGATGAAGCTTAAATCGACAATTTCTTCCTGTATGGGGATGACCTTTACGTCCCGGCTGTTGAAGACGTACTCCGGCCCCTTCCCGTGGAAGAGTTGACGGGACAGGACAAGATCGGCCCCGTGGTTGACGAGGTGTTCCGCGACCTTGATCCCTTTCCCC
>CAZOBB010000003.1:0-32373 GCA_964577975.1 uncultured Thermodesulfobacteriota bacterium
TGGCCGTGGCCCAGCCCTACGCCTTCTTCCCCCTGGGATCGCGCCGCGAGTCGTTCGTGGGGACCGCCAAGTCCCGCATGGCCTCCATGCGCATGTTCATGGACGAGAAGCTCGTCATCTCCCGTTGGGTCTGAAACTCACGACAAACCTCAAGGCCCTGTCTTGACAGTCAGGGCCTTTTTCTTCTAAAAGGAAACACCATGAAACTCGATCACGTGGCACTCATCGTTTCCGACATGGAAACCTCGCTCGATTTCTACACCAGGGTCCTCGGGCTTGAAGTGAAAAGGGAGTTCGAACTCAGCGAGGAAGAGTCGCACGATCTCTTCCAGCTTTCTTCACCCGCCCGGGGGGTTCAGCTCCTCATGAAGGAGGGAATGCTCGAACTCTTCGAATTCAAACGGGGCGTCGAAACGAAACGATTCCCCACCCCGATGACCAACGGCCTGTTTCACTATGCCCTCCAGATCGGACGTCCCATCGAGGCATTCGTTACTCAGGTGAAGGGGGAGGGAATCCCCGTCTATTCCATCGTTCGAGGGAACAAGACCATCTACTTTATCCAGGATCCCGACGGGGTCTTCATCGAGGTCAAGGAATGAACCGGGTCGATCTCCACTCCCACAGCACCGTCTCCGACGGGAGTTTCCCGCCGGAAGAGGTCGTCAGGATGGCCGCGGAGGCGGGCCTGGCCGGGCTTGCCCTGACCGATCACGACAACATCGGCGGCGTGGAGATCGCCCTGAAGGCGGGAGAGACGGAAGGGATTCTCGTCATCCCGGGAGTGGAAATCAGCGCCGAATTCGACCGGGGAACCTGCCACATCCTGGGCTACCTCTTCGACCCCACCAACGAAATCCTTCGCGGCAAGCTCGACACCCTCCAACGGGCTCGGGCGGAACGCAACCCCAAGATCGCCAGGAAGCTTCAGGAATTGGGGATCGACATCACCTATGAGGAGGTGCAGGCCATCGCCGGCTCCGAGCAGGTGGGACGGCCCCATTTCGCCCGGATCCTCATGGACAAGGGGATCGTCCAGGATTTCAACGAGGCCTTCGACCGTTTCCTGGGGAAGGACAGGGCCGCCTACGTGGACAAGTTCCGCTACCAGCCCGAGGAGGCCTTCGAGATGATCCGGGCGGCGGGCGGCGTGGTGGTCCTCGCCCATCCCTATACCCTCAACCTCTCCGACGATGAGCTTACAGACCTGTTGGGAAGGTGGATCAAGCTGGGGCTCCAGGGGATGGAAGTCTTCTACCCCGACCATACGGAAGAGATGATCGCCCGCTACAGTCAAATCGCCGACACCTTCGGCCTCATCAAGACCGGCGGTTCCGATTTCCACGGAAACAATAAAGAAGGAAGCGTCCTGGGAGACTGCGGTCCCCGAGGTTGCCCCACAGCAGATGTGATAGGACAACTGAAGAACTCTACAGAAAAGGCCTCCTGACCGCAGTCACAACTCAAAGACGGCGCTTCACTTGGTATATCACAACTATGACACTCTACGTTCTCGCTTTGATCGGCAGTTTCCTAATACTTCTGTACTGCGGCCACCTCTTCGTGACAGGAGCGGTAGGAATCGCTGAACGAAATCATATCCCCAAAATCATCGTCGGAACCCTTCTCGTCAGCATTGGCACCACACTTCCGGAGTTGGCCGTATCCGTCCAATCCGCCATCATGGGACACAGCAATCTCGCACTTGGAAACGCCATCGGTTCGGTCATTGCCGATGATGCCTTGGCTTTTGGCCTTGCCGCCTTGTTGGCTCCACTTCCCTTTATCGTCAACCGGAAACTCATACGTATCTCTTCGCTCGTTCTCATTATAAGTGCCGTTCTACTCTATCTTTTTGCCATGAACGGCACAATCTCACGCCCCGAAGGGATTATCCTTCTTTCCTTCCTCCTCCTTTATTCCCTTTGGTTCCTTTCCTATGCAAAACGCCAAAGGGACCTTCTACGTGCCGAAGATATCAAAACCCATGCCCACCCTCCGAAAAGCCAATCGAATTTTGTCCTTGTCCTCATGTTTTCCATCGGTCTTGCGGGAGTCCTCTTCTCCAGCCGTGGAGTGATCTGGGGAGCGACCGGGATTTCAAGACTCTTTGGTATCTCGGAAATCGTCATCGGCTTGACCGTCGTAGCCATCGGAACCTCTCTACCCGAAATCATCACATGCGTGATCGCCGCCAAAAAAAACGAAGGAGACATCGCAGCGGGGGATATCATCGGTGCAGACATCCTCAATATCCTCTGGATCATAGGAATGTCCGCCACTGCCCATCCCCTAGAAGCGAACCTGTCCACGGTCCATCTTTACTGCAGCATGCTCCTTGTCATGGTAGGTTTCTTCCTCTCCATCCTTCTCTTCGCGAACAAAATAAAAAAAATCCACGGCATTCTCCTTTTTTCCTTCTATCTCTTTTTCCTCGCCATTTCCTATTTCCACTTGAGATAAGGAAGTATGAAAAAACCATTTTTCACCCACAAAAGCATCGTCCTTATTCCCTTCATGGTGATGGGCCTCTTCTCCGTTTCCGCTTGTTCCTCCCCTCGGCTTTTTCATCAGGCCCAATGGATCATGGGAACCGTTGTGGAGATAACATGGTTCGGTTCCTCTTCTCAAGAAAACATCGTAAAGGAGGCATTCAACGTTATCAAAACCGTGGACAAAAAAATGAATCCGAATGATCCACGAAGCGATCTCGCCAAAATCAACTCCAATGCGGGTAAAGGAATCTTGACCATCGACCCCATGACCTGCTACGTGATTCAGCACGGCATTTCGATGGGCAAAAAAACGAAGGGCGCCTTCGACATAACGCTGGGCTCACTCATCGCGCTGTGGGGCTGGAATACCCCCTCCCCCCACCTTCCTTCTCCTTCGGACATCACTCAATCCCTCGCCCGGACGGGGGTAAAATACATCGAATGCCATCCCTCCACCCACCAAATCAGGATCACCCACCAAGGGATTCGGCTCGATCTTGGGGGTATTGCAAAGGGATACGCCGTCGACCGTGCCGTAAAGGTTCTCAAAGACGATGGGATGCAAGCTTTTATCGTGAACGGGGGAGGAGATCTCTACGCCTCTAGCCACCCTCCGAAAAGACTCTGGCGTATCGGAGTTCAAGACCCCGACAACCCTCACAGAATTGTTGTCACCCTCCGATTACAAAACCGGGCGATCGCCACTTCGGGCGATTACGAGCATTTCTTCATCAAAAACAACACACGATATCACCACATTCTAAACCCCCATACAGGCTATCCAGCGCGAGGGCTGAGAAGTGTTTCGGTGCTCGCGAAAACCGTGATGGAGGCCGACGCACTCGCCACCGCCCTTTTTGTCATGGGTAAAAAGAAAGCCATGACATGGTTGGCAGGCCATCCCCATTATCAAGGTATCCTCATCGACGAGTCTCTCCATGTTTACGCCTCCACCAGCTTGAAATCCATCGCCAGGTGGGATAAACGTTTCAAAAAATCCATTACCTACTTTTGAGAAGGAGCAAATATGAAAATTCTATTGACAGGGGGGGCAGGATTCATCGGTTCTCATTTCGCGGAAGCCCTTCTTCAAGAAGGCCATGAAGTCATTTCCATCGACAACCTGAACTCTTTCTACGACCCCGCAATCAAACAGAGAAACCTTGAAGAAATAAAGTCAAAATCGCAGCAGGGAGGTACTTTTCTCGATCTCAGAGGGGACATTCGTGACAAACATTTCATTGAAGACGTCTTTCAGACCCACGTTCCCGATGAGATCGTCCATCTCGCCGCCATGGCGGGGGTTCGTCCTTCCATCGAGGATCCCCTCACGTATCAAACCGTCAATATCGAAGGAACGATGAATCTCTTGGAGGCGATGAAAAAATTCGACGTCAAAAAAATGATTTTCGCCTCCTCATCCTCCGTTTACGGGAATAACCCCAAAGTCCCCTTCTCAGAGGACGACAACGTCGATTTCCCCATCTCTCCTTATGCCGCCACAAAAAAGGCGGGAGAGCTCATTTGTTATACCTACCACCACCTCTACGACTTTACCATCGTTGCACTTCGGTTTTTCACGGTTTACGGACCCCGCCAGCGCCCCGAAATGGCCATACACAAATTCACGCGCCTCATCGACGAGGGAAGCCCCGTTCCCATGTTCGGTGACGGAACATCCCAGAGAGATTATACATACATCGATGACATCATAGATGGAATGAAACGGGCGAGAACCATCGAAAAAGGATACCACATTTACAATCTAGGGGAGTCCCGTACGACCTCTTTACGAGATCTCATCCGACTTATCGAAAAGGCCCTCGGCAAAAAAGCAACGATTCAGTCTCTTCCGCACCAACCGGGTGATGTAAACATTACTTACGCGGACATCCGACGCGCGCGACGGGAACTTGGCTACGCACCCACCACCTCCATGGAGGAGGGAATCAAGAAATTCGTCGATTGGTACCGCCGCTTCAAACACGATTCCGCTCATAAATAATCCGCAGTCCCTCTAACGTTAACAGCTCGTCCGTTTCATCAATGGTACGGGACTTGCGCCCCACGAGACGCGAAAGCCCCCCTGTGGCAATAACCTTGGGCTTCCCCCCCATTTCCTCCATCACTCGGCGAACCAAACCGTCCACCATCTCAACATAACCGAAAAGGAGACCTGCCTGGATACTCTGTACCGTGGTCTTTCCTATGACGCGGTCAGGCCAACACAAGGCAACCCTCGGAAGTTTAGACGCAAACTGGAAGAGGGCTTCCATCGAGATGTGCACCCCCGGCGCGATAAGGCCTCCCAGGTATTCTCCTTGATCCGACACACAATCAAACGTGGTGGCCGTCCCGAAATCGACCACTATCGTCCGCATCTTGAAGCGCTCATACCCCGCTACGGCGTTGACAATCCGATCTGCTCCTACCTCCGCGGGATTGCTATAAAAGATCGGCATGCCTGTCTTGACACCGGGCCCCACGACCACCGGAGAAAAACCAAACATCTTCCGGATTGCGACGGGGAGCGCCTCCAACACGGTAGGAACCACACACGAAATAATCGATGCCGAAATAATACCCACATCGAATTCGTCTAGCTCGAAAAGTCGAGAGATGAGTACGCGATACTCATCCACCGACCGATTCGCCAGGGTGCTTATCCGCCAGCTTACCCTCAGATCCCTACCCTCAAAGACACCAAAAACGGTGTTGGTGTTTCCCACATCAATGGCTAAAAGCATCTTACTCCTCGGGAAGGACAAACGTCTCCAGATCGCCTGCTATAACCCGTTTTCGACTTCCCTCTTTGGTTTCCACAATCAGGGCACCCGAGGAGTCCACATCGACGACTCTCCCCACAATTTCCTCGTCAAACGATCGAACTTTCACATCCTTCCCCAAGATATCCGCTCGCTCTTTCCAATCGAGGAGAATCCGCTGATCTCCTCCCTCGCGCAAAAAGACACTGTACCAATAGTCCAATTGACGTAATAGCTCTTTTACGAATGCAACCCGTTTTGTTCTCTTCTTGGTTTCTTCATAAATCGAGGTTGAAGCATCGCGAATCTCCAACGGAAACTTGTTCTTTCGAACATTCAAATTGACGCCCAAACCAATCACTGCAAAATTCACCACATCCGTCTCTGAGTTCAACTCACACAAGATTCCGGCTACTTTCCTCCCGTTCATTAGTATATCGTTGGGCCACTTGATGGAAGGCTTCACAGCGGTGAGGGCGTAAATGGTTTCGTACAGAGCAATCCCTGCCATGTAGGTCAACATCGTCGCCACATACGGTACGATCTTAGGTCGAAGAACAACGGAAAGAGAAATGGACTGCCGTCTGAACGAGAACCACGTTCGGTTTAACCGTCCCTTCCCTCCTGTTTGATGATCCGTGACGATGACCAATCCATCTTCTCCCCCTTCCGTAGCGGCTCTAAAAGCCTCCGCATTCGTCGATTCCAAAACGGGAAAATACCGGATTTCTCTCCCTACGATCTTCGTGCCGAGGCGATAGCGAATCTCCGCCGGGCTCAAAATATCAGGAGAGCGCATCAACCGATAACCCATATTCTGTCTCGCATCAATCACGTATCCCAAGCTCTTCAAGGAAGAGATCCGTTTCCAGATGGCTGCCCGCGTGATGCCCACCTCACGGCTTATGATTTCTCCCGATACAAACCTCCCTTCATGATCTTTGAGAATGTGAATGATCTTTTCGTTGTCCATCATCATAGTCTTTTCCTCCTATGTGATTTGGTCATGTCGATAATACCGCATGGTAAAGTTCCCCCGCCCCTGAGTCAAAGAACGTAAGGTTGTCGAATACCCAAAAAGCTGTTTCAATGGCACATAAGCCTGTATCGCGGTAACCTTCCCCTGACTTTCAAGGCTGTGAACTTCACCCTTTCGGCTGTTAATATCTGAGATGACGTCACCCACGAATTCCTCGGGGGTCAAAATATCTAGTTCCATAATAGGTTCCAAAAGGATAACATCCGCTTTTTGGACACCTTCCCGCACGGCCGTGGCAGCCGCGATTCTCAACGAAGAGATCGTGTGGTCGTTTTCCTCCCACCGGACCTCTTTCACGGTAACGGAAACATCCACCATGGGACTTCCCGAAAGGGGACCAAATGACAAGGCATCCATCACCCCCTGGCGAACGGCCTCTTGATACTCCTGCGGCATGAGTTCCACCGTTCGGCCGGGATCGTATTGATTTCCCGACCCCCTCTCTCTAGGCTCCAGATCCAAAACAACCAGTCCAAATCCATGAACTCCCGCCATCTCCCGATCGAAAATCCCCTCCGAAGAAACAGGATTGACAATCGTTTCCCTATACACCACTTGGGGTTGTCCAACGTGAACCTTCAAGCCATACTCTTCCCTCAACCGCGTGGTCACCACATTCAGGTGAAGTTCTCCCATGCCTGAAATAACTACTTGCCCCGTTTCATCATCCGTTTTCACCTGGAAGGTAGGATCTTCCTCCATGATTTGAGCCAGCACCTCCTGCACGCGTTCCGCCTCTTGGCTCGACACCGTTTCGATGGCTACCGATATCACAGGTTCATAACTGTCAATAGGTTCCAAAAGAATGGGATGGGACGCATCACATAAGGTGTTACCCGTCGAGGACTTTTTCAGCCCAATCATGCCCACGATATCCCCCGCTTTAGCCACCTCGATACGTTTCCGGCGGTTGGCATGAATCTCCAGGATCCGCGCCACCTTTTCCCTTTTCTTCAAATTCAGATTGTACACTTCTTCTCCAACCTTTGCCTGGCCAGAATAGACCCTCACGAAACAGAGTTTTCGCCCCTGATCCATCATCACCTTGAAAACAAGCGCAGAAAAGGGGGCTTTTATATCAGGAGGGCGAGAGATTTCCTCCCCCGTATCGGGATCCACCCCCGTAATGGGTGGAACATCCAGAGGGGAAGGGAGATACGCCACAATCGCATCCATCAACGGTTGAATCCCCTTGTTTCTCAATGCGGATCCACAAAGGACGGGAACGATTTCCATGGATAGCGTCCTCTTGCGAAGTCCCTTGACAATATCGTCAAACGAAAGATCCCCTTCCTCCAAGTAACGCTCCATCAGTGTATCATCCGCCTCCGCCACAGCCTCCAACACCATTTCCCTATGGCGAGCCGCTTCTTCGCGCATCTCCTCGGGAATTTCTATAGCTTCATATTCGTTTCCCAACCCATCGTCCGACCAGACCAGTGCCTTCTGACGAATTAGATCCACAACTCCCCTGAACGTGCTTTCTATGCCCAATGGAAGCTGAAGAATCACAGGCGGGGTGTTAAAACGCTCCTTCATCATGGCTATGACGTTATGGAAGTCCGCACCAACCCTATCCATTTTGTTGATAAAGGCAATTCTAGGAACACGGTATTTATCCGCCTGATGCCACACCGTCTCCGATTGGGGCTCCACCCCACCAACGCCACAAAACACGACCACCGCCCCATCCAAAACCCTCAGGGAGCGTTCCACCTCGATGGTAAAATCCACGTGACCTGGGGTGTCAATAAGGTGAATCTCATGGTCTTTCCAGAAGAAATTCGTAACCGCCGAAGTAATGGTGATCCCCCGTTCCTGTTCCTGTGCCATCCAATCGAGAGCGGTATCACCATCATGGACCTCTCCCATCTTATGTATTTTGCCAGTGTAATAGAGCATCCGCTCCGAAACGGTCGTCTTACCCGCGTCAATATGGGCGATGATACCGATATTTCTGATCTTTTTGAGACCCTTTTTCATTCACCCAACACCGTTCTTCAATGTAAAACAAATTACAGGATGATATTATAAATCTTATTTTGAAAATGTCAATTGAATAAAAGGAATTTTTTCCATACCGACCAGAAAAACCCTTTTGAATTGTAAAGGAATTTAGACAAAAAACCGTTACGAATGAGACAGAAATCGGATAAAAATAAAGCTCCCTGATAATGTAAACCTTATCAGGGAGCCATGTTACTATCTCAAACCATCCTCACACTTTGCTTCCTCCTTTTTGAGCCCTCCCACACGGGCAAGGGGGCGTCCTGAATCGGTCACGACCAATGCCACCACGATTTCATCGTCCCGCGGAGCATCCTGGACCCGAATCTCCATGGCGTCAAAGTGTGAACGAACAAATGCCGCATCTTTGAAATGGAGCGGTACATCCAGCGGGGTTCCCGGACCACCCATCTTTTTAGCGGAAGGAATGATTGCCTTTCCGCCTCCCAAGGCTTCCCGGAAAGGTTTCCCCAGTTTTGGATGGAGGATAGCCGCGGCATGTTCCAGTTCCCCTTTGAAACCGACAATGGCTCCCTTTCCATAGCTTTCCGATTTCTCCTTGGGTATCCCCAACGCTTGAACCGCAAGCTCCCCTAGCATCTTTCCCAACTCTTCACCAATTCCCATCAATTCCGTCAAGTCTTCCTGGTACTTTCCCGCAAAAGGATTTTTTATGACGGCGATCGCCGCCGCCTTCCGATGAGGCGGATCAATCCGTCTCCCCATCTCTTCACGGGTTTCCTCTACAACCGTCACCACCTTGCGTATTTCCATATCATACCTCCTTAGTTAAAGATTATTCCCTTTACTCCCACCACTTCTACGGACTCACCTTGCAAATACATTCCGGCCCCAAAAATTAGACCCCTCCATGCCAATCGCCATGCCATCTTTTCACCGTTCTGCAAAGCTCGCCTTTTTTCATGCTCTTTTAATGTGCCGCAGGAAATCGTTACCCATGTATCCGGAATGTCCGTTTCAGGATCAAGTTCGACTGCTCGGCACTTTTTTACATTTCGTATCGATTCATCGTTCACATGGTTCCCCAAATAGGTCGCCGCCGCATCAGCCACAGCACCGGATGCAGCCACGGCAACCACCACATCCGCAATCCCCTGACTAAAACTACGCCCCCGCCAGCCGCTCGTCGCCACTCCAAAAGGGGATAAAGCACGGTCAATTTGAATCCGCCTCATATCCCCTCTTTTCTTCCAGGCCCCGCGGATTCCCACATTGATGGGTGCGTCCCTGAGATCAATCGCCATATCACCGCCATTATTGATGACAATACTTGACACTCCCGACCCTGCCACACCTTCTTCTAAATCCATCAACAGTTCATCCGCTATCGCTCCCGCCACGGCCGCCATGGGCGTAAGGGTCGCAGGATCTATCTGCTGAACGGCTTCGATCATTCTGCGAACGACGCCAGGCCAGCGATATTTCACCTTTATATCTCTCCCTTTCAATTTAAGGATGGGTAAAAAATTCAGCACTTCCCCCAACAACCTCTTCGCCACCCCCGATGACCTTTGTGCACAGACCTCCACCGCTTCTTTCTCTCCACAAACATGAACCCCTATCTCCAAGGGTCCATAAGAGATCTCCACGTGGCCTTCCGTCATCCCATCATTTACCGATCTTCCCGTCTCCTGAGGCAAGCCAGTCTAAAACATCCTTCCATTCCAACAGGGCTTCCTTGTACCCACCCATCGCCAGATAATCGTCCAACCGCATCGTGAATTCCAGAGGAGCCACCGTTGCCGGAGTCGGGACCCATGTAAAAGCCCCACTTTCCACCTCCTCCACATCCACCATGAAGGTAATTCCTCCCCCTGGAAAGATAAACGGTGTTGCTCCCCCCACCGTCAATTTTGCCTTTCGCGCATGAACGGCTTCCGTCAACCTTACCGGATACAGCACCACACTGACGCGAGCACTTCCCCCACATCCTCCCACGTAAACGGCCGAAACTCGGGATTTTTGGCTCGTTTGGCGTATCTGAGCAACCGCCTCTTCGGCCTCCTTCGTCAAGGGAATTTCCTCGAAGGTGTGATCCCCCTTCCATCGAACCAACTTGGCCCGTTGCCCCGTTGTCTCCGTGAAAAGGATTTTCATTCCAATCCTGCCGTGAGAAGGATCGATTCTTTCTATCAGAGAAACAGGGTCCTCAACGCTCGTTCCTCCCCACCCCTTTCCGTGATCCCCGAAATACCGTCCTGGAGTGCTCTTTTTGAATTTCAACTGAACCCCACTGAATGGAATGCCCAAATATTTTCCAGCCGTATGTTCCGTGAAGACACCGGTAACGTGAGAATCGATGACAATGACCTCATCAGCGGCTCTCTTAAAATGGGGCGCAAACAATCCCATGGAGGCACTTCCACATCCAACGCGCATTTTCTCGATGACCCGCCCGTCGATCACGGGCAATTCCCCCACCTTCAGTTTCAACGAAGCTCCGTCTTTAACCGTAAGTTCCACCTCTTTTTTGTTCGCGATATCGGCCACTACTCTCGCCACGACGAAACCATCTTTCCCCGTCAGAAGATTCGCCCCTCCCAAGGAAAGCATTTTCGATCCATACTCTTCCGTGGTCACATGGCCCACCCGATGACGCCCCGAATACACTGGCGCGCCTTCCTCCCCTATCGTTTCATCGGTGTCGATCTTCACTTTCACCCCACTATAGCTCAAAGGGGCCTCCGTGACCGCCGTTACCACATCCACACCGTCAACCTCCCCTTTAACGATAAAGGGAGCGGGTCGGTAATCGGGATAGGTGGTCCCGGCTCCTATCCCCGTAAGAAGAGGTTTTTGTATTTCCTGAGACCACAGGGGTTTGAAAAGGGAGGCGACATCCTCATACGTGTGGAGGCGGGTTGTCCTTACTCGCCGTCCCTCGTGGTTAAGGTAACGTCGGCAAGCTCCCACCCGACCGGGAGGAATATGACACCCTATGGGGCAAGCATCACATTGGATGGTTCCCTCAGGAAAAGGGGCATCCTCAATCGCTCCTGCAGGACAAACTTTCACACACGCCCCACACTGAACACACCCCGACGCTATATCCGCAACCTTCCCCTCCAATCTCACCACCTCGAGGGGACACACCTCCACGCAGAATCCGCATCCTTTGCATTTGTTTGGATCAATTTTCATCATGAGACGATCTACAATGTGGCAGCGCGCTTGGGAGGTGGCGTGTTTCTGCTTTTCTGAACTTTAATCTCCCCATCGACAATAACCTTCGAAATGCCCGGGATGTCTCCCGCTTCTAGGGCTGAAAGGGCATCGTCGCCAACGGATCCCATGGGAGCATCCATGATGACCAAATCCGCTGCCCTTCCAGGCTCTATGATACCGGCATCGATCTTGTGAACCCGCGCCGTATTTCCCGTTGCCATACAAATCGCTATCTCCGGAGGAATTTCACCCAAAGAGGCAATCATATTCAACACCCGCAAAATACCCAATGGGACAACCCCCGTTCCCGAAGGATGGTCGTTTCCTATAATGACACGGTCGTAACTATTCTTCTCGCGCGTCAACCGACAGACCTCAAGGATCATCTTCGGATTACCACAATGGGAAATCTCATAGACCAGATCCGTCTCCATCACGATCTTCCGCGCTTCCTCAGCAGACACCGAGGTGGGACCTCCGTTGAGATGGGAAACCACATCCGGATCGGTAGCTATAACCTGATCTGCCGTCACAACCGAACTGCCGGGAATCGAGGTTCCCCCTGTATGCATCATGACCGTCATGCCATATTTTTTGGCCCATTTCACCATGGGGGCAGCCTCTTCCGGCTTCTTTATCTTTCCGAGACCGATCTCTCCCACCGTTTTGACACCTTCCCTCGCCATCTCGGCAAAATCCTCCTCCGTCAAACCAGGCTCAAGTATCAAGGCACCGCCCCGAACCTTCATCCCTCCTGGCCGAAAATTTTCGAACGCCTTCGCCGCAAGGATAGCCAGCGCCTTCACACCGGCCGCATCCCTCGGACGTCCCTGGAGATGCACCTCACCTGCCGAAATCACCTGGGTTACCCCTCCATGCAATTCACTGTCGAGAAAATCGAGCATCCGTTGACGCGGCGTAAAATCACCCACGACCACATGGCAGTGAGAGTCCATCAATCCTGGCGTCACCGTCGTTCCTTGAGCATCTATAATCGTATCAACGCCGTCCCCTGAAAGTCCCGTTCCCACCGCCTCTATCTTTCCTTCTGCTATGAGGATAGAATCCGCGTCCAAGATTGGATTCGATACATCTCCCGATACGAGGGTTCCTATATTCCGAATAAGCATCTTTCCCATTTCACACCTCCACACCTCATTGAGTTACGATTAAGACTAACACACCCCTTCTCGGAAGCCACCTATGGCTTCCATCCCTTTTCCCTTTCACGCGTGCTCATTTCTCGAATAGTTTCCAGATCCGCCGGGATACGTTTCACCCACCAGCCCGTCGCGTCATGAATCGCATTCAAGATGGCCGGCGCCGTCGGAATCAATGCTGGTTCACCCACCCCTTTGGCACCAAAAGGCCCGGAAGGCTCGGGCACCTCTACAATAATTGGCTCAATCTCCGGAACATCCATGGCCGTGGGGATCAAATAGGTATCCAACGACATGGTCTTCTCTGGATAAAATTGCTCGAAAAGCCCCATCCCGATCCCCATCGCCACCCCGCTAAAGATCTGCCCTTCCACGTTGGCCGGGTTGACCGCCTTTCCCACGTCATGAGCGCTCGCCGTTTTCATGACCGTGACCTGACCCGTGACCAAGTCCACTCCAACCAAGGTAACCTGGGACGCAAACGCGTAAGTGGTATAAGGGATTCCTTGCCCTGTTTCAGGGTCCAAGGCTGTGGTTTCAGGATTGAAATATCCTTCTCCACGAACGACTTCCCCTTTTTTGAAGCCTTTACGAACGACATCTTCAAAAGACATCCTTACAAATTCCCTATGCCGTGAATAAAAGGCCCCATTCTCACATTCAATGAGATTCTCGGGAACTTTGAGGAGCTGAGCCGCCTTTGCCGCCATCGCCTCTTTTACCTTCTTCGCGGCCTCATACACAGCCCGCCCCGAAATATACGTCTGCCGGGAAGCGGAGGTGGCTCCCGCGTCGGTCGTCAGGGTGGTGTCTGCCCGCACGAGCCGAATCTTCTCATGCGAAATACCCAGCGTCTCCGCCGCAATCTGAACGAGTACGGTATCGGACCCCTGTCCAATATCCGCCGCCCCGGTGTAGAGCGTGACAATCCCCTCCTCATCCACTTCTATTTGCGCACTCGAGGGGTTCGGGTGACCCGTATTTCCGATTCCGTACCACATGGATGCTACCCCAACACCCAGCTTCACACCGGCAGGCACCGACACCTGAGACGATGTAACCTCTCGACGAAATTTCTCATAAACAGGTTTAATCTTCTTCAAGGTTTCACGAATCCCCACACTCGCTTCCAATACTTGTCCCGTAGGCGTCTTTGAACCCGTCCGGAAGGCGTTCTGTAGCCGAAATTCGATGGGATCCATCCCCAACTGCTCCGCAATCCTGTTCATCTGGGACTCATGGGCAATGGCAATTTGGGGAACTCCAAATCCCCGCATCGCTCCCGACCACGGGTTGTTCGTGTAAACCGCCTTGCTCTCCACGTAAACGTTCGGAACTTCGTAAGGACCCGTTGCATGCACCGCCGCCCGGGTCGCCACCGCGATACCATAGGAACCATACGCCCCCGTATCGGCAATGATCTCCGCCTCCATGGCCATCAATTTTCCGTCTTTCGTAGCCCCCGTCTTCATGCGTATAGTAAGAGGGTGTCTCTTCGCCGTACTCAAAAAAGATTCTTCCCGGGAATAGACCATGCGAACCGGCCGATCAAGATAATACGCCGCCAACGCCAAGTACGGTTGCACCGAAATATCCAGTTTTCCTCCAAAACCACCACCCGTCTCCGTCTGGACAACCCGCACCTTTTCGGGAGGAACATTCAAAATAGAAACCAGTTGGGCATGGTCGGAATGGGGGTTTTGCGTGGTCACAAGGAGCAAGATACGCCCATTGGCCTCCTTATACGCCACACCCGCTTCCGGCTCGATATAGGCATGTTCCAACATATTCGTCTTGTATTCTTCCTCTACGATTATGTCGGAAGCGGCAAACCCTTCGCCTACATCCCCTTTCACAATCTTTCGGTTAAAAAGAAGGTTTCCTTTCTCATGAATACTGGGGGCATCCGGTTTCAATGCCTCCAAAGGATCAAAAACCGCAGGAAGCTCTTCTATCTCCACATCAATGGCTTTCAAGGCTTCTTCTGCGCTCTCCTCATCCTCTGCCGCGACAAGGGCAATGGCATCCCCCTTGAACCTCACCTTTTTGGACGCCAAAACCGTTTGATCTCTATTTATGATTCCATACAAATTTTCCCCTGGGATATCCTTCCACGTAAAAACCCTCACAACCCCTTTTACTTTCTTCGCCTTTTCCACATCTATTTTCTGGAGGAGGCCATGCGATACTGGACTTCGATAGACCTTTAAAATAAGGGCGTCCGGAAAAGAGAGGTCAGCCGCATATTTGGCCCTTCCCGTTACTTTTTCGCATATCCCAACACGCTCGATCCGTTTTCCCACTACCTTCGTTATGACATCCATTGCCTACCCCTTTTCAACGGCCATACGAACCGCCCGTATAACGAGATCCCCCACTACCGGTTTTTTATACGCCGTGGAAGATCGTAACCCGCTTAACGCAACCATCTGTTCCGCCGCCGCGCTTCCCGCTCTCTCCAACACTTCATCGGAATATGGTTGCCCTTTCAACATCTTTTCCGCCGCCGTCATCCGCACTGGACGAGGCGTAGAGGACCCCACACACAAACGCACCCACTCAAAGAGCTCCGTTTGACGGTTGTAGTAGAGCATACAAGCGAGATTCATACGGGCAATGGCCAACGCCCTTCGTCTCGCCAATTTCAAAAAGACCGCCCGACCCGAAGGGGGTGGAAGCGGCACGATGATTCCCGTCAATAATTCGTCCGGAGCGATAACCGTCTTGTAGGGTCCTTCAAAGAAATCGGTAACAGGAAGTACCCTTTCCCCCTCTGTGTTCGTCAAAATCAGCCGCGCCTCCAAGATAACGAGCGCAGGAATTGTATCGGCTGCCGGTGAGGCGTTGACGATGTTTCCCCCCAAGGTCCCAAGATTCCGTATTTGAGGAGACCCGACGGTTCGGGCCGCCTCCGATAAAACCCCCATATACTCACGGATCAGATCCGAAGAAGCCAGCATGGTATGGGTAACCAGTGGCCCGATTCGGATCTCATTTCCCATTCGCTCTATCCTCGCCAATGTTCGAATCCTGGAAATATCCAACACCACATCGGGACTGACCGTTTTCTCCCGTAACTGAATCATCAAATCGGTCCCACCTGCCAGAATCTTCGCCTTCTCACCCCGCCCGTGGGCTTTTTGAAGAATGTCCAAAGCCTCCTGCACCGTCTTGGGCGCAATATACCGAAACCGCGGGTAGCTCATACCTTTTCTCCTCCCCGTTCCGCCACCGCTTCAATGGCATCCACGATTTGCTGATACCCCGTACACCGGCAGAGATTTCCCGAAATCCCTTCCCGTATCTCTAGGCGCGTTGGATGGGGGTTTTCATCCAAAAGCGCCTTTGCGGAAAGGATCATTCCTGGCGTGCAAAATCCACACTGAACCGCTCCGTGCGTTATAAAGGCCTCCTGAAGGGGATGAAGCTCATCACCATTCGCCAATCCTTCTATGGTCAAAATCTCGGCACCATCCGCCTTGGGTGCCAAGACGAGACAGGAATTCACCGCCTTCCCGTTCATGATGACGGTACATGCACCACACTCCCCAATCCCACAACCTTCCTTTACCCCCGTTAACCCTAGATCCTCCCGCAAAATGGATAAAAGGGTCCGGTTCGCCTTCGTCCTAAGTACAACGGACGTTCCATTAACCACCATCGTGATCTCCACAATTCCATCACCCACACCCTCTTTCTCCATTCCATCCTCCTATGTAATAGAAAGAACAGCTTTATAAGCATCGTGAATCGCATAATAAATCGTTCGAGGTTCCTTCGCGTCGCCGATGACGAAAAGACGATTGGCTTTCCCTTTCAAACGCCTACGGAGAATAGCCTGCGCATGATTTCCCATGGCCAAAACAATCTTCGTTGGCTTCACGAGGAACTTCTTTCCTTCCTTATCTGCCAAGATTGCCCCTTCTTGTGTGATTTCACGTAAAGACATCCGAAGAAAAACTTGAATCTTCTCTTGGGCCATTCGTCTCAAGAGATCCATCCGGGAAATCTCCTCAAGGTCGCCGGCGAGCCGTTCCTCTTTTTCAATCAGGATAACCCGATTTCCAAGAGACTTCAAAAATAAGGCAAGCTCGCAACCCGTTACACCTCCCCCCACCACGAGAACATCTTCATTGCCTTTCGGACAATAACCGTCAAGGCATTCGACTGGTGTTATGATCCGTTCATCCTTAATACCCGGTAAAATGGGAATAGAAGGTATCGAACCCGTTGCAATCACTACCACATCGAGGGGCACATCCACCGATTGAGGATCGAACTCCACCCCGAGCTTCAAATCGATTTTCGACTTTGCAATCTGATTTTCAAAAAAGTTCAAGAGGTCATTGATTCTATGTTTAGTCGGCATCATGGCAAACAATCTTAATTGCCCCCCGATAAACGGCATCTTTTCATACAAAACCACGCGATGACCCATCTTATCGGCCTGAAGGGCTGCCGTGATTCCTGCCGGACCTGCCCCTATTACGGTAACATGCCGCTGCGACGTAGGCTTTTTCCTTTTCCCTATCCGATTCTCTCTCCCCACTTCTGGATTGATGGAACATCCAATATAATCGGTCAAACGATTTCCCAAACAACCTTCGTTGCACGAGATGCAATAGCGAATTTCATCTGTTTTTCCCTCCTTCGCTTTTCTAGGCCATTCGGGATCCGCGATCAACGCCCTTCCCAACGCTACAAAATCCGCCTTGCCCTCTGACAAAATCTCTTCCACCGTATCAGGATAACGAATATTTCCCACTGTAATAACCGGGATCGAAACCACCTTTTTTATCCCCTCCGCGAGATAAACACGCCACCCTTCTTTATAACTCATAGGTTCTAGAATCTTCACCAGGCTTTCATAAATTCCCGCCGATATGTCCAGCGCGTCAACCCCCGCTTCTTCCAAACGGATGGCGATGCGTTTGGCCTCCTCAAGGGTGATACCTCCCTCTACAAATTCATCGGCACTGAGACGGAACAAGAGCGGATAATCCTTTCCTACTGCCCCGCGAATCTTTTCGATAATCCGCAAGGGAAATCGCATACGCCCCTCAAAATCTCCCCCATAGATATCCTTCCGATGGTTCGTATAAGGAGAAAGAAACTGACCGATCAAAAAGCCGTGGGCCCCATGCAACTCAATACCGTCAAAGCCCGCCGTTTTCGCCCTTACCGCAGCCTTAACGAAACGTTCCTCGATCTGCTCAATTTCTTCAATCGTCAGCTCTCTCGGTTTTTCTTTCATGTGTTTGCAAGGAATGGGAGACGGCGCTACCGGCTGGAGTCCCCCTGTAATTTCCCTTGTCGTTTGCCGTCCTGCATGGTGAAGTTGGAGGATAGCGGGAATTTCATGTTTATGAATTGCAAAAGCCAATCGCTTCAACCCTGGAATAAATCGATCATCGGAGATACACAACTGCCGAATCGTATTCTTCCCTCTTGCCCCTTCAACTTGACTATTTTCCACGATGATCATTCCCACACCGCCTCTTGCCCGCATTTCATAATAGGCCAACATCTTTTCCGAAACTTTACCTTCGTAATCCGCAAAGTTGGTATCCACAGGGGCCATAATCAAACGATTCGGAATGATTAACGACCCAATCTGTCCTTCGGAAAATATCCTTGGATAGTTCACAGGCAACTCCTTCTCATCACCCCAACAACTCCTTTCACCCTTTTGCTTTCCATTCCCCGCTCCTTTGATGTATTAGAATCTCTGCCGTGGGAGGGGAAAAATCGGCTTTTTTCGACGCAACTTCTCCGGATACACACTTACCGCCACACCATTTTGAATCTGGACGACAATAGGAGGATGCGCCACATTAGCACCCTCTTCACCAAATCGTATCGTTCCGAAAAAAGTTTCTATCTTCATTTTATGAAGTTTTTCCATCAGCACCTCACGTTTCGTTTCCGTGTAGGGTGGATGAAGCTTTAGGGATTTCAATGCTATTTGCAAAGTTACTGCCGCTGCCGCCGCTGCCGCCTCCACATAATCTGGATGGCGATGATAGGCACGATAGAAATCCTTATCAAAATCAGCAGCGGTTCCGAATACCTCCCCTCTATACGGAAGATCGGCTGTCCATTCCGAGGCAGCGAAGATGTATTCGGCGTTCTTGCCCATTGTCCTCACAAAGTCTGGAGCCGTTGGCCCATAGCTGAAGATCACACATTTCGGGAAAAATTGGATTCTCCTCAAGGCCTTTAGAACATGAATGGCTACTTGGGTATGGGAGCCCACAAGCAACACATCGGGAGATTTTGCCTTAACATGCTTTAACATGGTAGTGTAATCTTCCAATGTAATGGGAAAAAGCTCATAATGAACCACCCTAAAACCCGCTTCCAAAGAGTACTTCTTGAATCCTTCACAAGCAAGAGAAGTAAAAAGAATATCCGTTCCAATAATGGCGACCGTCTCAGGTCTTGGGCGGAAGGTACGTAACATCTCAACGCATCCGCGAACTTCATCGGTCGCTTTTCCCAGCGTCGCGAAAAAATACCGAAACCCCCTCTCAAACAATCGATTCGAACTCGCCCCTCCACACACAAAAGGATACTTATACTTTTCCGAAACGGAACTCGCTGCAAAAACAACACTGCTACCATATCCTCCCAAGAGGAGGTCCACCTTATCCTCCGTAATCAATTTTTCATAAAACCGGGCGCTTAAAGCAGGATTACTCCGATCATCATAAAAGATTAGTTTTACCGGATACCGATCTCCCCCAATCAATATTCCCCCTTGCGAGTTCACTTTTTTCGCCCATAGCTTATACGAATCCAATACACGTTTTCCCGTTTTCGAAAAAAGCCCTGTCAGCGGCAAGGTAAAACCAAGGCTTATTTCTCCCCCCCATGCTGAAAAAACATTCAGTCCCAGCATTCCAAGGAATACAAACACAGCGATTCGTCTTTTCATTCCCTTTTAACCCTATCTTCGCTCGTTTCCCCTACGCCACTTCTTTCCATCTGTCCATTCACCCCCTAAAAGGTAGGGGGACTTACTACCCATGCCACTATTACGTTTTCTTTTCCCTTGTTCGCAAAGCCATGGGGACGAGCGGATGAAAAATAGAAACTGTCGCCCTCCCTGAGGGTGTAGGTCTTATCTTCTATGGTCAATTCCATCTCCCCAGCAAGAATCAGACCAAACTCTTCACCAATATGCGAGTAAAGACCAGAAGATCCTCCACCGGGTTCAATAGTCGTATAAAAGGCTACCATCCTTTTCTTTTGAGAATTCTTGACCATCGCCTGAATATGGGTTTTTCCCCCATCCAAAAATTCTATGTCCACCCTCTCTTCTTTTCTGACTACTACAGGATCTTCCCGTTGCTCATCAATAAAGAAATCGATGATCTGAACATTGAAAACAGAAGCTATCTTCTTCAACGTAGCAATAGAGGGATTGGCATTCCCATTCTCAAGCTGAGAAATGTACGATTCCGTACACCCTGCCTTCTGCGCCACCTGTTTCAACGTCATCCTGTTTGCCTGACGTAATTCCCGTAATTTTCTCCCGATAACATCTACCATTTGATTTCATCCCACATGTGCCAATAGCTTATTTAGGAAAGGAGATTAACTGTCTATTAATTTCTTACATTATATTAAATATCATGTCAAGTTTTATCCTTTCTGATTCCTTCAGGCTCCATTAATCCAAGCGAGTAAGTTACAAGGAAAACCATCCCTTCGTCCACCTTCCCATATAAGATACTTTCCGCAATCATATACATAACTATTCAATATTACAAGCTTTATAACAATACTTCATCTTCGAAAAAAATCTTCCTCCTTTTTTATGTACCAACAACACCACGAGCTTGACAGGCAGCAAGGCTCATGATAGATGGAAGTGAAATCGTAGGCAATAGACAATAGACAGAAGCTAGAAAAGGGATGGTAGGGGTTAATTTTCCATCCCGCGACAAACCAAAAAGAAAGGAGGTGGGAGGAAAAAGAACACAAACGAAGAAATAGGAATGTCCCATTATAAAAGGGAAAGGAGGCCAATGGCTGGGCAGTTATCCCTAGATGGGAGCCCGCAAGTGCGTGTAAAGCAAGAGGAGGAAAAAATGAAAAGCAGGAAAATTTTGTGTATTGCGGCCATCGTCGCAAGCCTCATTTTAACTACTATCATCCCACCCGCCTTCGCAGGGGGAACCATTAAATTAGGAGAAATTAATACCTATAGCAAATTAACTAACTTCACATTTCCCTATCGAAATGGATGGAAGCTCGCCCTCGAAGAAATCAATAAGGCGGGAGGAATTAACGGAAAAAAATTAGAGGTCATCTCACGGGATGATGCGGGGAAACCCGGCAACGCCGTACGTATCGCCAAAGAGCTCATAACAAAAGACAAAGTCGTTTTACTCATGGGTTCCTTTTTCTCCCATGTTGGACTTGCCATTACCGATTTTGCCAAACGAAATAAGGTATTCTACTTAGCGGCAGAACCCCTTTCCGATGCCTTGGTATGGGCAAAAGGCAACCGATACACATTTCGCCTGCGTCCTTCCACTTACATGCAAGCCGCGATGTTGGCGGAAGAAGCGGCTAAAAACCCAGCCAAACGGTGGGCAACCATCGCCCCCAACTACGCCTATGGAAAAGACGCTGTAAAAGCCTTTAAAAAGGTTCTTAAAGCTAAACGCCCCGACGTAAAATTCGTCGCGGAACAGTGGCCGGCCCTTTTTAAAATCAACGCAGGGGCTGAAATCCAAGCCCTTAAACGCGCCAATCCCGAAGCTATCTTCAACGTGACGTTCGGAAGTGACCTGGCGAAATTCGTCCGAGAGGGGAAACTACGGGGTTTCTTCAAAAACAGATTTGTTGCCAGCATGCTCACCGGAGAACCGGAATATCTTGATCCCCTGAAGGGGGAAGCACCGGTAGGTTGGCTCGTCACGGGGTACCCGTGGTACGCCATCAAGACCAAGGCGCACATGAAATTCCTGAAGGCCTATGAAGCAAAATATCATACATATCCACGAACCGGATCCGTCGTTGGCTATGAAATGCTGATGGCCATAGCCCACATGTTGAAAAAGGCAAAATCAACCGACACGGAGAAAATGGTGGATGCCATGGAAGGATTAACCTTCAATGGTGTTTTCGGTCCCATTACCTTCCGCAAGATCGACCATCAGTCCACGATGGGTGCCTACGTTGGCTACACGGCCCTCAAAGACGGCAAAGGAATCATGGTAAAATGGAAATACTGTGATGGTAAAAATTATTTACCGAGCGATGAAGAGGTGAAGAAACTTCGGCCGTAAAACGCACAAACGAGGGGCGTGGTCCTCAACCTGGGGGACTACGCCCCTACCGTATTGGGGATACATACCGTGGGATTCTATATCGTTCAATTTCTAACGGGACTTTCGGATGCCGCTTCCCTTTTTCTGGTTGCAGCGGGACTTTCACTCATTTTCGGAGTTTCCCGTATCGTCAACATGGCTCATGGTTCCTTTTATATGCTGGGGGCCTATATCGCCTACGTCATCATAACCGCCCTTCCTCATACCGCCTTATCCTTTTGGGCAGGTATCGCACTTGCCACCCTCGCCGTGGGTGTTATCGGAGTCATCATTGAGATTTTCCTTTTAAGACGACTTTATCAAGCACCAGAGCTGTTTCTTCTCATGGCAACATTCGCCGTGCTCCTCGTGATTCAGGACCTTGCACGTTGGGTCTTCGGACCTGAAGATTTGATGGGCCCCATGGCTCCTAAACTGGAAGGAAGTATCAACATCATGGGGGCTCTCATGCCCACCTATGATATTGTTCTCATCATTGCTGCCCCTCTAGTACTCGTTTTCCTATGGCTTCTTCTAAACCGGACACGATGGGGCATCCTTGTCCGGGCTGCTACGGAAGACCGTGAAATGCTTGCTGCCCTGGGCGTCAATCAAAAGTGGCTTTTCACAAGTGTTTTCTTCCTTGGATCCCTCCTCGCAGGGTTGGGGGGAGCCATCCAACTCCCCAAAGGGGGAGCAGACCTCCTCATGGACATGAACGTCATTGCCGCCGCCTTCGTCATTGTCGTCGTGGGGGGCATGGGCAGCATTCCAGGAGCCTTTCTCGCCGCCATCATTATCGGAGAGCTAGGTTCTTTCGGAGTTCTCTTTCTCCCCCAAAGCACACTGGTGATGATGTTCCTCGTCATGGCAGTTGTTCTCGTTATTCGACCCTATGGCCTTTTAGGAAAACCCGAACAGGAAAGTGGTGGAAGTGAATCGTTCGAGTCCATTTTACGCCCTGCACCCAAAGCCCTCCGGATAATTGGAGCGATTATACTGGTTGTTCTTATCCTCCTTCCAACCGTTGCGGGCAAATATCAATTGGTTCTCCTCGGTGAAATAGCAATCTTTTCTCTTGCGTGCATGAGCCTTTATTTTATGATGGGACCGGGAGGCATGGTTTCTTTTGGGCATGCCGCTTTTTTCGGGGGGGGAGCCTACGCCGCCGCGCTTCTCGTCCACTATGTGAATACACCCATGAATTTGACCCTACTTCTGGCTCCCATATGCGTGGGGCTTCTTGCCTTGATCATCGGGTGGTTCTGTGTCCGCCTTTCTGGTGTTTACCTAGCAATGTTGACATTGGCCTTTGCTCAAATCTGCTGGTCCATCGTGTTCCAATGGAGTGGTTTCACCGGCGGGGACGACGGCATTCTTGGTATATGGCCTGCAAAATGGGCAAGTAATGAAGTCATTTTCTATTACCTCACCCTCCTCATCTCCATTGGGGGTATCCTTCTCCTGAGGCATCTTTTATTTACCCCTTTTGGCTACACCATGCGGGCATGCCGGGATTCACGGCTTCGGGCCGACGCAATCGGCATCAATGTAACTCGTCATCAGTGGCTATCATTTGCCGTGGCAGGTATGTTTGCCGGCCTGGCGGGTGGCATCTACGTCTTTTCAAAGGGAAGCGTCTTCCCGGATGAAATGTCCATTCCCCGCTCCTTTGACATTCTATTGAGCGTACTGCTTGGGGGAATCGAAAGCATTTCAGGACCTATTGTAGGTTCCACCGTTTTCATCTGGCTCGAGGACAAGATCTCTCATCTCGATTTCTGGCGGTTGATCCTTGGATGTATCTACATCCTCCTGGTCATGGCATTTCCGCAAGGGATTGGTGGTTTCTTCGGTAGCCGTTTCAACCATTACTTTTCCCCCGAAACCGAAAAAATTAACGGGAAAGTATAGAGAATGAAAAAAGTTCTTGAGGTCAGAAATCTTTCAAAATCGTTTGGTGGTGTTCATGCCGTAAACGACGTATCCTTTGATCTCCACGAAGGCCAGCTCCTCGCCATGAT
The DNA here is from genome assembly GCA_964577975.1 of uncultured Thermodesulfobacteriota bacterium. Taxonomy (GTDB): domain Bacteria; phylum Desulfobacterota; class S145-22; order S145-22; family S145-22; genus JAOZMY01. The sequence goes on from CAZOBB010000003.1 coordinate 24,000, forward strand.
TGGCCCCAACGGAGCGGGTAAATCCACGTGTTTCAATCTGATCAATGGTCAGCTAAAACCCGACCGAGGCATTATCAAAATCCTCGGCAAGGACACTCGTGGCATGCGTCCCCGCCATGTTTGGGCGTTGGGAGTCGGGAGAACCTTTCAAATCACCTCTACCTTCTCCTCCATGACGGTTCTCGAAAACGTGCAAATGGTCTTCCTCTCCAAACATCAACGTCTTCGAAACATGCTTCGAAAAACGTCCAAGCTTTTCCGTGAGGACGCCATGGAGCTTCTCCGACTTGTCGGTGTCGAAAAACAATGGAACCGTCCATGTGGCATCCTGGCGTACGGCGACCTGAAGAGGGTCGAGCTGGCCATCGCCCTAGCGAACAGACCCAAACTCCTACTCATGGACGAACCCACGGCTGGTATGGGGACAAAAGAAAGACTAAAATTGATGGAACTAACAGCCAGCATCGTCCGGGAACAATCCATCGGCGTGCTTTTCACCGAACACGACATGGATGTTGTCTTTGGTCATGCCGATCGCATCATTGTGCTTAGCTATGGAAAACTCATCGCAGAAGGAACGCCCAAAGAGGTCCACGGTAACGAGAAGGTAAGAGCAATCTACTTTGGCACCTATGCAAAACCCACTTGTGAGGTTTCAGAGGTAACATCGCCATGAGCGTAAGAGAAAAAGGGTATATCCTACAGATAAACGCCATCAACAGCTTTTACGGGAAAGCCCATATTCTGCATGATTTAAGCTTAGAAATGGAACGAGGAATGGTAGGGGTACTCCTTGGAAGAAACGGTGTAGGGAAAAGTACCACCTTGAAAAGTATTATGGGGATCGTTATACCCAAAAGCGGAGAAATCATCTTCAAAGGAGAACCGATAACGGGTTTGCCTTCCTACAAAATTTGCGCCATGGGGATTGGATACGTACCAGAGGATCGTCGCATTTTCACGGGCCTTACCATCATGGAAAATCTCGAAGTGGGTCGTCGCCCTCCAAGGAAAGGTTTCGAGGCTTGGACTCCCGAACGCCTATTTGAACTCTTTCCAAATCTTGGAAATATGAAAAACAGATTGGGTGGGCAAATCAGCGGCGGAGAACAACAAATGCTCTCTATTGCTCGAACCTTGATGGGCAATCCCGAACTCCTCATCCTAGATGAGCCTTCGGAGGGGTTAGCTCCCGTTATCGTAGATCAATTGGGTGAAACCATAACAAAATTAAAGAAAGAGGGTGTCTCCATTCTCCTTGCCGAACAAAACCTAAATTTCGCCCGATCCATTTGTGATAAAGTCTTCATCGTCGATCATGGTCACATCTGTTTTGATGACGCCATCTGCAACCTCACGGATGAAATTTGTGAACAATATCTCGCCGTTTAGGCGATTAAGGAGAAGCCGTTTTTGCCGTGAAAATCGAATCTATTACGGACATTGCAAAACGCCACATTGAAGAGTGGATCATCACGGGTCGCTTCCAGCCAGGGGAACAATTAAAAGAGGAAGAAATCTGCCAACGGTTGGAAATCAGTCGGCCTCCCGTGCGCGAAGCGTTGAAAGCCCTCGAGGCAACGGGACTCGTTATCAAAAAACCGCGGCGCGGCGTTTTTGTTCCAGAAATGACAGAAAAGGATATTTGGGAGATCTACACCCTCAAAGCGGCGCTCTATGAAATGGCCATCGATCTGGCTCTCCCAAAAATCACCATCAAAGAGATCGCGAAACTGGAATCTCTCATGGAAAAGATGGAGGCGTGTGTCAACAAGGAACCTCCTGATGTCCTCAAGTATCAGAAATATCACCGCTCCTTTCATACCACGATTATGGATGTGGCGGGAAATGGAAGACTCAAAACCATTGCCGCCAATCTTCATAATCAAGTTAGCATGATCAGTTACAAAACCCTTCAAGAAAGGAGGCATTACCTCTCGTCCCTCCGCTATCATCGAAAAATTCTTCAAGCTATCAAAGAGAGAAATAGTGAATATGCAAGGCAACTGACCAAAGACCATGTCTTGAGTGCCTTGGATGCTTTAACGCATTCCCTACCCGAACAATTCCACCAAAAAACACAGGCAAAAGGAACACTCTAATATCCTTCCCCACTATCCCTTTTCCCTTTTCCCTTTCTCTGAGAGACATTTTTACATCTTGACACGTGAAAAAATCCTATGTTAGAAGCCCTAGATAACGGATAAATTTAAAAAGGAGGTCAGAATGGCAATATCGGTGAAAATCGCTGAAGCAATGGAAGCATCATCCTGGATTCGGAAGATGTTTGAAGAAGGCGCCATGTTGAAGAAACAAAAAGGGGAGGAAAATGTCTTCGATTTCACCCTCGGCAATCCGATAACAGAACCGCCAGAGGCCTTCAAAAAGAAACTAAAAGAGCTTGTGGACAATGACACACCCGGAAGCCACGCCTATATGCCGAACAGCGGATACCCATGGGTGCGGGAGAAAATCGCGGCATACCTTTCAAAGGAAACGGGGATCCCATATACAGCCAACCACATCGTCATGACCGTTGGGGCGGCGGGAGGCCTCAATGTCATACTCAAAGCGCTGATGGACGAGGGCGATGAAATCCTCACCTTCGCTCCCTTTTTTGTGGAATATCGTTTCTATGCCGACAATTTCAACGGAATACTCAAACCTATCCCTACAACGGAGGAATTTCTACCGGATCTCAAGAAGCTGCAAGAGGCCATCACACCCAAGACGAAAGCCCTCATCATGAACTCTCCCAACAATCCCACGGGTGTTGTCTACACAGAAACGATTCTCAAAGACCTCGCTACCACCCTTACCGAAGCATCCAATAAGATCGGAAAGCCTATCTACCTTATATCCGACGAGCCTTACCGGAAAATCGTTTTCGAAGGCATGAAAGTTCCGTATCCGAGTAGATATTACAACGATACCATTCTTATCACCTCCCATTCCAAAGATCTTTCCTTGCCCGGAGAACGGATAGGGTATCTTGCACTCCATCCCCATGCCACAGATGCCGACACCCTATCTGCCGCTACCAATTTCACCAACCGTATTTTGGGTTACGTCAATGCCCCCGCCCTAATGCAGCGGGCCATTGCTGACCTCCAAACGGAACCCGCCGACGTGGAAGGATACCAACGAAAAAGGGATCTGTTCTATCCGGCGCTGATTTCTTTCGGATACGAATGCGTCAAACCGATGGGGGCCTTCTACCTCTTTCCCAAAGCCCCAGGTGGTGATGACGTAGCCTTTATCCAGCACCTCAAAAATTTCGACATACTCGCCGTACCGGGCTCCGGATTCGGGGCCCCAGGCTATTTCCGGATAGCGTATTGTGTCAAAGACTCGGTGATAGAGCGATCACTGGATGGCTTTAAAAAAGCGATTGAGAGTTATCGCTAATATCTTCAAGGAGCAAGGCAGCAACGATGCGTCGAGACGGAAGAGAAGCAAACGAGCTGCGTCCCATTTCCTTTGAACGTTCCATCGTGAAATACGCGGAAGGATCCGTTCTCGTCAAGTTTGGTGACACCCACGTCATCTGCACGGCTTCTATCGAAGAAACGGTTCCTCCCTTCCTTCGAGGCTCCGGCCAAGGATGGATAACGGCGGAATATGCCATGCTCCCCCGCGCGACGCAGACCCGAAAAGCGAGGGAATCGGTAGGGAAAAAACCGAGCGGTCGCACCATGGAGATTCAGCGGTTAATCGGTAGAAGCCTCCGCTCCATCATGGATTTGAGTCTTCTGGGAGAAAGAACCATCTGGATAGACTGTGACGTCATTCAAGCCGATGGCGGCACGCGGACAGCGTGTATAACGGGAGGGTGCCTCGCCTTGTATGACGCCTTAAAGACACTACAACATTACGGCATCTTGGGAGATTTCCCCATGACGAACATGGTAGCCGCCATCAGCGTAGGCATCGTGAACGACACCATTCTTCTCGATCTCGACTACGAAGAAGACTCCAACGCCCAAGTGGACCTCAATCTCGTCATGACCGATCAAAAGAAGCTCGTCGAGATTCAGGGAACCGCCGAAGGCATCCCCTTCGACAGACATCAACTGGACGCCATGATCTCTTTAGGCGAAAAAGGAATCGAAGAGTTGATCGCTCTTCAGAAGGCCGCTCTTGATATTACGTAATATGCAACGATCTCTACTCGTCGCCTCAAACAACCAAGGGAAGATCCGAGAAATCAAAGATGCCCTTCAACCCGTATTCACCACTATCCTCTCTCTCAAAGAGGTAAATATATTTATCTCTCCGGAAGAAACAGGCAACACGTATCTGGAAAATGCCTTAATCAAGGCGAAAGCGGCCGCCGAGTTCTGGAACGATTGGATCTTAGCCGATGATTCGGGATTGGAAGTCGAAGCACTTCAAGGACAACCCGGGCTCTTTTCCTCACGGTTTGCGGGAGAAAACGCCACAGATCAAGAAAACAACGAAAAGCTTCTATCCCTTTTGAAAACCACCCCCCCCAACAAAAGGGCTGCCCGGTTTCGATGCGTGGCCGTGCTGTACCACGGGGCCACCCATCAGTTCTTACACGCCGAAGGCATCTGTGAAGGTGTAATTACCTTGGCCCCCAAAGGGGAAGAAGGCTTCGGATATGATCCCCTCTTCCTCCTTCCTTCCCTTGGCCGGACAATGGCGGAACTCTCTTTTGAAGAAAAAATGACTCTGAGCCACCGAGCCAATGCCTTACAAAAACTGAAAGAGTTGATAGAAGTCCATAAAATCTTTAACTAACCCCTCACCACAGTCGTTTCAATAACCCTTCCTCATCCACGTCATCGAGCTGTTCCGTTTTCAGGTATTCCTCGGCGTATTTCTTATAGATCCCTGATCGAACGAAAAGGACAAACAAGGCCGCATCCAAGTGACCCTCTTCAACCATGGACGCCATGATGCTCAATGTCTTGGAGAGGGTTTCGCCCTTCTTGTAAGGCCTATCGGAAGCGGTCAAGGCCTCAAACACATCCGCAATGGCCATGATCCTCGATGGGATGGAGAGGTGTTCCCCTTTCAGTTTCCTAGGGTATCCTGTCCCCCTAAGCGTTTCATGGTGGGTGCCAGCATATTCCGGAATCTTTGCTAAAGGATCGGGATAGGGTAGTTGTTCCAGCATTTCGATGGTCATGATGATATGCTCGCGAATCTTGAAAACGTCCTCGGGTGTAAGAGTCCCCCGCTCGATAGACAAATTATACAATTCTCCGAAATTGTAGAGATACTTCGGAACCTCCAATTTGAATCCCTTTTGACGATACGTCTCCACATCAAAGTCAAGACGCGGAACAAGATGTTCAGGACGATCCGACAGAAGAGGTTCCACCACCGGCAAAGAAGGTTCCGCAACCCCACCAAAAAGTTGCTCTTCCCTGTCCGAAATTCCCAATCGATTGCTAAAATGTCGGATCCAGGTCCGTTTAGCAATAGCACGCAGCCGCCTCTTTTTCGCCTCATCCATAAATTCGCTTCCCATATTGCACCGCGCCACGAAAGCGAAGTCCTCCAAAAGGCGCTTATGTTCATCTTCCCGCCATCTTTCAAGGGTTTCTTTGTCCTCACCCGCTATTAAACGCTGATAAAAAGCAACGTCCACATCCCGCCACAGGACTTCAAAACGAGTCCTGATTTCATGGATACGATTGTAAATCGTCTCCAGTCTCGTCGCCTTATCCACCACAAATTCCGGCGTCGTAATCTTCCCGCAGTCGTGGAGCCATGCGCCCATCTCAAAGGCCTTCCAATCCTCTTCCTTTTCGAAATGAAAAGAGCGAAACGCCCCTTCATTCGAGGCATGGGCCGCTTTTGCCAACTCCAAAGCAAGAACAGGGACCCGTTTGCAATGGCCTCCTGTATACGCCGACTTGGCATCAATAGCACCTGCAATCAACTTAACAAAGGATTCTATCATGTTTTCCAATGATTTCTCATAATTCTGGATGCTTCGAGACATGGATATCAGTGATTCAGACACTTCAACCAGCTCAACGATACGTGTTCGCACAGGCTGCACGTCATCGAAACGACGTTCTTTGACCTTTATGTTCTCTCTCATCAGGGCCTTGATGGGACGAACAATGCGGGAAGTCGTAAAAACAGTGAGAGGGATACTTAAAAGCAAGACAACAAAGGCCGCCCCGAATGCACAAAGGGTGTTTTGTACGTACGGCTTCATCATCACAGCGGTTTCGACACTCATTCCCAAATACGTCGAGCTGCCCAACCCGTTTGGGATGTTCATAACCATGGCATACGTACGTCGCCCTTTTTCTCTCAGTGAAAAGACTTTCTGAAACATCCTCTTGCGATATATAGTGGAAAATAGAATATCCGTTTCATCCGTGCCATCGGAGGAGGCTATCAGAATTTCCCCTTCTTTGAATATCTGTACCCTTGCCGTCGGGGCAAAAACTTGCTCCCGCAGAAATGCCTCTACCCCCTCCAACGTAAAGTCAATGGCAACAACACCTCTGCTCTTCCCAACCTTTTTTGAATAGGTAATTCCTTTCTTCTTAGTACTCTGAAAAAGATAAGGGATACTTCGAACAACATCAGTATGCCTGTTCGCTAAGACATACCAAGGGCGTTTTCTTGCATCGTAGGAGGTTGCCTCCTCTTTCCGACTCAATAAACGCATCTTGAAATCATAATAATCGGTTCGCCAGATCCGTTTCCCATCTCTTCTAAAGACCCTAACCAGTATCCAGCGCGTCTTCGCCGGCGCCTCAAACACCGTCCTTTCGAATGTGGGTTTATAATTGATAACTTCAAAGATATCGCCATTGGGATACCCCACATACATGGAATAGATATACGCCAAATGAGACATGGTACGGATGAAACGATAAGCATTTCCTGGAACCGTATCTATAGGAGGCTCTTCCACAACCTCAGGGTAAAGCTCCATTTGATAAAGGATGTTTCGTATCAGACGGTCATTGCTCTCCAAATGAATCGCAACTCTTTGGGCAATATGTCGGAACGTTCTGCTTGTCGCATCCAACACGATTTGGCGATTAAAATGATACTGCAATAAAAGAAGAACCCCTGTTATAAGGGCTATAACGGCAACAAAATTCGTCAGGATATTGGTCCGTAAGGTAATAGCCTCGCGAAATAACTTCCTCATTGATTCTATTGTATCTCTTCTCTATAAAGAAGTCCACTTCTCACATCTCCTGCCTTTCCAAAAGCAGAATAACCCTCCGGAAGAAACGAAATTTTCTTAACCTTTGAGAGGGAACCATTTCCAAACCACTAAGTTTAGTCGGTTTCGTCAATCTGGTTCATCTGGTTTGAGCCACCATCGGGTCGGATCTGTTCGATTTCTTTCTCTCATTGGGTTTCGTCAACTATCTCACTGCCTTCTCTTTCTACTTATCACTTCCCAACTCGTCACGGCCTTCCCGCCTTCAGCTTGGAGCTTCAGGCCTTCTCCAACCACGATCAACGAACCGAGATCCTTAATATATCGGACCGGGGAATCGATACCCCCAAACCCTTACCTCAGATTTTCTTCACATCAAAAAAAAGGAGAGGTAAAAACACCCTCTCCTTTCCATAAATAACAATTCCCGGCGGCGTCCTACTCTCCCACACGGTCGCCCGTGCAGTACCATCGGCGCTGGAGGGCTTAACTTCCGTATTCGGGATGGGAACGGGTGTAACACCTCCGCTATTGCCACCGGGAAAATCGCATGACTGCGTTTTCCAACTGAATATTGATAGATGATCTACCAAGCAAATCAAAACGTGTGTCAAAAGGTCAAGCCGATCGACTGATTAGTACTGGTAAGCTCAATCCATTACTGGACTTACACACCCAGCCTATCAACCAGGTCGTCTTCCTGGAGTCTGCATACCAACCCGAAGGTCGGTAAGGGAGATCTTATCTTGGGGTGGGCTTCCCGCTTAGATGCTTTCAGCGGTTATCCCTTCCGAACATAGCTACCCAGCTGTGCCGCTGGCGCGACAACTGGTCCACCAGAGGTTCGTCCATCCCGGTCCTCTCGTACTAGGGACAGCTCCCCTCAAATCTCCTACGCCCACGACAGATAGGGACCGAACTGTCTCACGACGTTCTAAACCCAGCTCGCGTACCGCTTTAATTGGCGAACAGCCAAACCCTTGGGACCTGCTTCAGCCCCAGGATGCGATGAGCCGACATCGAGGTGCCAAACCTCCCCGTCGATGTGAACTCTTGGGGGAGATAAGCCTGTTATCCCCGGCGTACCTTTTATCCGTTGAGCGACGGCCCTTCCATTCGGAACCGCCGGATCACTAAGGCCGACTTTCGTCCCTGCTCGAGATGTCTCTCTCGCAGTCAAGCTCCCTTATGCCTTTGCACTCG
>CAZOBB010000004.1:0-27349 GCA_964577975.1 uncultured Thermodesulfobacteriota bacterium
CCGCATGAACACTCGTCCTTTCTTTGTCAACTTCAGGATGACTCGTCTTCGATCCTTCACGCTGTGAGCCCGAATCACGTATCCCTCTCGTTCCAAGGTATCCGCCACGCCTGTCATGGTGGCGGAACTTACCCCATAAACACTGTTGATTTCTGAGATCCCAAGCCCCTCATCGCTACCTTCCATGTAAAGCTGAATCAAAACCATAAAACGCGCCTTCGAAAGACCCATCTTTGAAAAATACTGGTCGAAAAGGTTGGGAACGGCATGCTGTAAGTGGATGATTCGGACAAACGTCATCAGAAATTCCGGATCAAGGTAAGGGAATTCCCGACGCATCCGGGACAAGGCGTCTTCGCTAAAATAGCTCTCCTTCATTCCTTCCATCCTATAATTAGGAAACTAGTTATAAGGAACCTATACATATCACGAGTCTTCCATCCTGTCAATTACGAAATCTCCTCCCAACGCAAAGACGCCTCTTCCGTCAAAATATCAAATAGCTCTTGAAAGAAAACCCGATTGGTGCTAACTGAAAAAGCAAAGGAGGGGGTGCTATCATAGTATCGAGCATCGGACTGATATTGTTTGGGTATCTGTTTGGCTCTATCCCGTGGGGGTTACTCCTCGCACGCCTCACCGGCGCTCCCGATCCCCGAAAAGTGGGAAGCGGCAATATCGGGGCCACCAACGTCATGCGGAGTGGAGGAAAGACGTTGGGGGTCATCACCCTCCTTCTGGACATTCTCAAAGGCCTTTTTCCCACCTTCCTCGCGGTTCATATCCTTCACTCTCCCTATATGATTTGCGTGGTAGGGTTTTCCGCTTTTCTCGGTCACCTCTTCCCTTTATATCTAAGATTCAAAGGGGGAAAGGGGGTCGCCACGGCCATTGGCGTCATGCTCGTTCTCATGCCCAAGGCGCTAGGCCTCTCTCTTCTCTGTTTTCTCGTCGTTGTATTGCTCACACGCATGGTTTCAGCGGGTTCTATCGTGGCCAGCGCCCTCCTTCCCTTCTGGGGAGCGGTTTGGAAATATCCCACCCCTTATCTCATTCTCTCTCTTTTCCTCGCCATCCTTATCATTTACCGCCACAAAGCAAACATCAGGCGTATCCTTGCCGGCACCGAATCGAGACTAGGAAAGAACGATAAGAGATAAGAAAGACGTCAGAAAAGGGTTTACAAACGCTTCAAGATCTCCCTTTCCCTCCTGAGTTTTTTAGGCAAACGACGGGCAGTTCCCTTTTTACTTTTCTTTTTATCCCCTTCCTCGTCGTCCAGGGACAGCCCCTTATAAAGCTCGTAAAGGGCGTTGTCGATCCGCCTATCAAACAGTTCCGAAGGTACACAGACACACCCCTCTCTTTTCACGCGATCCCAGATACCACGATCCGACGTCACCACCACCGTCTCTTTTCCCTTTTGCTTCGCCAACTTCACGATGAGCTCATCCGCCGTTTGCCCACGGGAAGAATATACGATCCTGATCCCCAGTCGCGTCTCCGCTTCCGGAGCCAAGTGAAAAGATCCCCCTCCATCAAAAACGACCGTAATGGGAAAACGACGCACCTTTCGGTACTCGGCAAGGCGGGAAATCAACGCATCTCTTCCCTCTTCGATATCTTGCCGATCGATAGGAGACAACAGGGGAGAATTCCTTATGAGGTTGTAGCCGTCAATAAGCAGGTGTGGTGGCATGTCTACTCGTCAACATAGGCACGCCAATGCGCATACCGCCCCTCTGCCCATTCATCCTTCCCTTTGACCACGTCGAAATATGCGGCCTGGATCCGCAGCGTGACATCACCCGCCATCCCCTTTCCTATGGTGCGATCATCCACCTCACGAATGGGGGTTACCTCCGCCGCGGTCCCCGTAAAAAAGGCCTCGTCGGCGGTATAGAGTTCATCTCTGGTAAAACGTTGCTCCACCACCTCCAAGCCCAAGTCTTTTGCCAGTATCATAATAGAATCACGCGTGATACCGGGTAGTATCGACGTCAAGGGAGGGGTTTTCAAGACGTTTCCTTCGACGATGAAGATATTCTCACCGGAGGCTTCACAAACATAACCCTCCGTATCCAACAACAAGGCCTCATCATAACCAGATCGCACGGCTTCGCGTTTCGCCAAGATGGAGTTTACGTAATTTCCGCATATCTTTGCCTTCGTCATGCTGATGTTGACGTGATGACGGGTATAGGAAGAAATTTTCACCCGTATTCCCTTCCTTAGCCCCTCTTCCCCTAGATAGGCTCCCCACGGCCACGTGACGATGAAAAGGTGGATGGGATTGTCCTGAGGATGCACCCCCATGGAACCTTCCCCTATAATCGCGAGCGGCCGGATATATCCCTCCTTCAAACGGTTCGCGCGCAACGTCTCTTTAATCCCTCGCTCGATTTCCTCCACCGTGAAAGGGATCTCCATCTCACCAATTTTGGCGGAATTCAGCAACCGAACGACATGGTCCCGTAACCGAAAGACGGCTGAACGGCCATCGGCGCACTCATAACAACGGATTCCCTCAAACACTCCAAGCCCATAATGAAGGGTATGGGTCAAGACATGAACATTTGCCTCATCCCAAGGGATAAGCTCTCCATCTTTCCATATCTTTTCAGCCCTTTGTACCATAACAGCCTCCTTTCGGTTATCATTTAACGCCGATTAAATATAAACAATTTGCCCTAAAATTGCAATTGAATAAACGGCTCCATTCCCCGTCTAAATAGTAAAAAGGAAACAAAAGGAGGCAGCCATGAAACATATCGCTTTACTCGTCGCCGTAAGCCTTTTCTTAACCGTCGTGATCTCCGGCTGCACCACGATGAACAGCATGAACAACACGCAACGGGGCGCCCTTTACGGAGGGACCCTTGGAGCCATCGGAGGTGCGGTCATCGGCAACAACCTAAATCACAAACACAAGGATAGCGTTCGCAACGGTGCCATCCTAGGGGCGATCGCCGGAGCGCTTGGTGGCGCCATCATCGGTCAACAAATGGATCAAGCAGGTGGTGGAGGGTATCACTATTAGATACCCTCCCTATGACAACCTAGGCAAACGCCTCTTCGAGAATGGCTTGGATCAGCCCATCTATTGTGAAAAGGGACGCTTCGACGTGAACGGGTAATCCGTAATCCTTTAACGTTCGGCTCGTAATGGGACCAATGGAGGCTATCTTCACGGTGGGAGGAAGCTTCTTTACCTCCCCCTTTCCCCCCATGATCTTTACAAAATTGTGAACGGTGGAGGAAGCCGTAAACGTAATAAGATCGACTCCTCCTTCAAAGAGGGCCTCCTTCACGGCTAAATCCGGTTCTTCCATGACCGTTTCGTAAACGGGGACAACTTCCACGTCATATCCCCTTGCCTTTAGCTCGTCCGGCAAAACCTCCCTCGCGACTTTCGCCCTTGGAAAGAGGACCCGTTTACCCCCGCCCTTTGGGAAAACATCCAATAAACCCTCCGCCTTATAGTCCTGGGGAACGAGATCGGCCTTTAAACCAAATCCTTCCAAGGCCTCCGCCGTCTTCGGGCCAATCGTGGCAATGGATTTTCCAGCCAAATCCCGTGCATCTTTCCCTTTCCGGAAAAGACGTTGAAAAAAGAAACGAACCCCATTGACACTGGAAAAAATAACCCAATCAAACCCTCCTAACCGCTCAATCGAAGCATCCACCTCCTCCCAGGAGGCGGGAGCCTGAACCTTGATGGTAGGAAACTGGACCACCTCCGCTCCAAGCTCCTCCAACTTTTGGCGAAACTCACTCGACTGCGCGCGGGCGCGGGTGACAACGACCCGTTTCCCAAAAAGGGGACGCTGTTCAAACCAGCTCAAGGAATCCCTCAGTGTTACCACCTCTCCCACGACTAATATCGCCGGTGGTTTGATGCCAGCCTTCTGAACCTCTTCCGGCATCGTGGAAAGGGTGCCTGTCACCACCCGCTGGCGTGGCGTGGTCCCCCACTGCACCATGGCCGCGGGTGTCGAGGGATCCTTTCCCCCCTCTATCAGCTTCCCGCAAATGGTAGGAAGATTTTTCACGCCCATCAGAAAGACCAATGTTCCCATGGAACGGGCCAATCCTTCCCAATCAATGGAACTCTTTTCCTTGTCTGGACGCTCATGTCCCGTTACGATTCCGATCGTCGAAGTGAAGTCTCGATGCGAAAGGGGGATGCCCGCATAGGCTGGACCAGCGATCGCGGAAGTAATCCCCGGAACCACTTCGAAGGGAATTCCCCTTTTTCGCAACTCCTGGGCCTCTTCTCCCCCCCGGCCGAAGATAAAGGGATCGCCCCCCTTCAGTCTCGCCACAATCTTTCCCTTTTCTCCCAAATCGATGAGGAGCCGATTGATTTCCTCCTGGGTCATGGTGTGTTGGGAACTCTTTTTTCCCACATAGATGGCTTCCGCATCGTCGCGCACGTACTCCAAAAACAGAGGGTTGGCGAGATAATCGTACACCACGACCTCACACGATTGCAAAACTTCCTTCGCCTTGATCGTCAGAAGGCCGGGATCGCCGGGACCGGCTCCTATCAAATAGACTTTTCCCTTTTTTTTCATCTTTTCCCTTTCCTATTTATTCTTAGGGCAGCCGTACCTTTTTCGCATTCCTTTTATGAGGGGTTTTTTCCACCGCCGCGCCCGCCCTCCTCAAAAGGAATCTTCCACGTTTCCAAATGGGTCTTTATCTCCTCCGACAACGATTCCCACTGGACGGTGGAAAACCCGTCGTCCGTAAACAATACCGCCCCATCCCTCCCGACCAGCCGCCATACGTCTCTCGCCCTCCCCGTCAAAGATGCATGCGTAAGTTCCTTCCACGGCAGAAAGATTTTCTCGCCATGCCGCTTCCATATCCGTATTCCCTCTGTTGTCACATAAATCCTTTTTGGCGTTTTAATCAAAAACCTTGAAAAATAATATCCAAACGCCAATAATCCAAACCCTGCCCCGTAGCTCCATACCTCCCACCCAAAAAGCAATACGACAACCAAGAAAACGCAGGCGCCTACCCCCCCGCCATTCAAGCACATTTTAAGCCATGACGAGTCGAATACCTTGTCCCCTTCTTTCCTTTCCGTCGAAGAGACTCGTGTGTCACGCGCCCGTGTCGGCATGTCTGTAGACTTCCTCCAGGATCTGCCCCGCTCCCTGGGACAAAAGCCTTTCCGCCAACTTTCGCCCGATACCTTCCGCTTCCTTTCTATCCCCTTCCAAAACGTCTTCGATGACCTTTTTCCCGTCCAAACTCGCCACCATCCCATGAAGGTAGAGGCGATGCCCTTTCGTGGTCGCATACCCCGCGATGGGAACCTGGCATCCCCCCTCCAGTGTTTTCAAAAAACCCCGCTCCGCGACAACAGCGTCTTTGGACTCAGGATCATCCATCGTGCGCACCACATCTCCCACCCGCGCGTCGTCCGCTCGGATCTCGATCCCGAGAACCCCCTGTCCCACGGCGGGGATAAACCGTTCAGGAGAAAGCGTCTGACTAATTCTCCCTTCCAACCCCATTCGTTTCAAACCCGCCGCCGCCAACAAGACTCCCGCCAACCCTTGCTCCTCGATTTTTCGGATCCGCGTATCCAAATTACCCCGCAAGGATACCGTCTTCAGGTGGGGATAGAATCGAACGAGGTGTGCCTGCCGGCGGAGGCTACTCGTCCCTATCACGCTTCCCGGCGGCAGATCATCCAACGTCACGTTTCTTCCCCTTCCCACGAACGCATCCCTTGGGTCCTCCCTCCGTGTGAAGGCGGCAAGGATGAGACCATCCGGAAGCTCGGAAGGGACATCCTTCATACTGTGCACCGCGAGATCGATCTCCCTTCGAAAGAGTGCCTCCTCGATCTCCTTCACGAAAAGGCCCTTTCCCCCCACTTTGGCAAGGGGCACATCCAGGATCTTGTCGCCTGTCGTCTTGATAATCTTCAACGAAACCCGCGTGTCAGGAAACCGCTCTAGGATGTGATCTTTCACCCAGTTCGCTTGCCACAAGGCCAGTTTACTTCCTCTCGTCCCTATAACGATTTTTCCCATTCCACCTTCCTCTTCCAATCCTCTATCCCACCACTAACTTGTCATCGAAGAAATAGAAACAGACATCCTCTGAAGGCTTTCGACGCTCAGAATCGCAGGGGGGCCTGCCATGCCTGTTTACTTTCTTCACACGTAACCGTAAACAAGGGCGTGCTCCCTTCGGTAAACGTGATGATCCGATCGTTCCGGACCCTCCCAATCCACGCAACATTCTCGTTCTCAAAATGTTTCTCGAACGCCTCTTTTTTTTGCGGCGACACACTTACAACCAAGCGGCTTTGGGACTCAGAAAAGAGGAGTTCATCCGGTCCACCGCACCCCTCAGCCGGCACTCGCACGCAATCGATCTCCAACCCAAAACCGCCCGCCAACGCCTTCTCAACGAGAGCCACGGCCAGACCACCGTCCGAACAATCGTGGCAAGAGCGCACCAGGCCCTTTCCCATAGCCGCAAACACCTTTTGGTATCGTCTCCTTGCAGTTGCCGCGTCAACCTTTGGGACGTTTCCTCCCCGGACCCCATAGGCTCCGTAATACTCCGATCCAGCCAACTCCGGATAGGTCATCCCCAACACATAGATCAGATCGCCGGGCTCCTTCACATCCATCGACACTGCGTTTCGCACATCGGGTATCCTTCCAATGATCGACACGAGCAATGTCGGGGGTATCGAAATCTTTCTCCCCTGTACCACCACGTCGTTTTTCATGCTATCCTTCCCCGAAATCAAAGGGACTCCATATACGGGCAATACATCAAACAGGGCTCGATTGGCACGGACCAGCTGGGCGAGTTTATATTTTCCATCCGGATTCGTTTCCGACACAATGGGATCACACCAACAAAAATTGTCGAGAGCCGCCATGTGATCGGGATCGCACCCCACACACACCGCGTTTCGAATCGCCTCATCCACCGCGCATGCCGCCATCCAGTAGGTATCGTAATCACTATATTTCGGACAAATCCCATTGGAGAGCACGACACCCGCCATGGAATCGAGAAGAGGACGCAAGACCGCCGCGTCAGAGGGGCCGTCGTTTTCACTTCCCATCAGCGGTTTGATGACACTCCCCCCCTGGACCTCATGGTCATACTGGCGGATAATCGATTCCTTACTGCATATATTCAGGCTTCCCATGAGTCGAAGGAGGATCGCTTTCAGATCCTCCTTCCCCGGCCTTTGACGGACCTCTATCCTCGGTGGATGCCACTCCGCTTCCAGCTCCATCGTTGGAAGGCCATGATGAAAAAATTCCATGTCGAGGTAAGCGACGGTTTCACCATTAAACAGCACATGAAAATACCCTGAATCCGTGAATTGGCCCAGATCCGTCGACTCCACTCCCATCTTCTCGGAAAGGGCGAGAAACGCCTGGAGCTTCTCGGGGGGAACCGCCACCGTCATCCGTTCCTGCGCCTCGGAAACGAGAATCTCCCAGGGACGTAACCCCGGGTATTTAAGTGGGGCCTTTTCCAGCGTCAGTTCTGCCCCTCCCGAAAGCTGGGCCATTTCCCCTACCGAGGAAGACAGCCCCCCCGCACCGTTGTCGGTAAGGGCTCGATAAAGCCCCCTATCTCGCGCCTTTAACAAAAAATCGAACATCTTCTTCTGGGTGATAGGATCTCCGATCTGCACCGCCGTCACGGGAGACGTCTCCGAAAGCTCTTCCGAGGAAAAGGTGGCACCGTGGATTCCATCCGCTCCGATCCGCCCCCCCACCATCACGATACGATCTCCGGGACGTATCTCTTTTTCATGGGAAGGGCGGCCGTTGATCCGCGATGGCATGATCCCACAGGTTCCACAAAACACGAGCGGCCGTCCCAGGAAACGTTCTTCGAAAACCACCGCCCCATTCACCGTAGGAATTCCACTCTTGTTTCCGCCGTGTTCCACCCCTTCCCGTACACCCTCATAGATCTTTTTCGGATGAAGAATTCCCTCCGGAATGGGCTTATCGTATCGGGGATCGGCAAAACAAAATATGTCGGTGTTGGCGACAAGCCTCGCCCCCAGACCTGTTCCAAAGGGGTCTCGATTGACTCCCACGATACCGGTCAACGCCCCCCCATACGGGTCGAGGGCCGACGGACTGTTGTGCGTCTCCACCTTGAAAACGAGGTTGTTCGCGTCATCGAATCGGATAACGCCGGCGTTATCCGTGAACACGGATACACAAATATCCTTTTCCCCCTTGCTTGCCCGCACCTTTCGGGTCGTACCACGGATGTAGGTGTCAAACAGGCTATCGACCATCTCCGTTCTTCCGTTTTCCGTATAGCGAATCTTGGCATTGAAAATCTTATGCTTACAATGTTCCGACCAGGTTTGGGCAATCGCTTCCAACTCCACGTCCGTCACGCGGTGATCCAACCCGAAACGTCTTCTTTTCTCCCATACCTCCGGACGATTCATTTCATCCCGAATGGCTTCCATCTCCCGTAGGGTCAAGGCCAACACCCTCTCTTTACTAAGACGCATCAATTCCTGCGGTGAAAGACTCAAATCAAACCTCTCGACGTCGGCTTTTGCTTTCAATTTGACGACGGGTAGACTTCGTAAGGCCTCTCGATATTCTTCCAATTCGTCCCTTGGAAAAATGATGAAGCGATGAATCAGGGGGTTTCCAAGGATGCGGCGCGCGATACGGCCGGCCAACTCGGAATCCACCTTTCCATAGAGAAGATACGTCGTCGCCGTAAAAACATTCTCCCCTTTTTTCAGCGGACGTCCCAAGTAATCAAGAATCACCTCTCTGGCCGTCTTCCCCACATTGTCCGTCACTCCCGGTTTGAAACCCACCTCCACCCAAACATCCGCGTCGTCTCGCAACGGGCGATCGATGGAGATCTCCTGAACGACAGGGTCAAAAAAGGTATCCATAACCATCCGTTCAAACGAATCGCGCGCCAAGTCAATCTGGATAAGATAGGTGGAAAGGATCCTCACCGCATCAAGGTCGATTCCCATCTCTTGAAAGATGCGGTTCCGAATCCGCTTGCCAGGACCATCCGGAATCCCTTGCCTGAATCCCACTTCGATCCGATAGATCACGCCTTACCTCTCCCTGGGATAACCACAGCACCTATCATTTCGCCGATGTTCTTAACACGATTGCCGATAAAACGGAAGGATTCGCCATGGAAGATACTTCCTTTTCCTACTTCCCATCATAAGCAAAAATCACTCTTTCCCTTGCTACATCTTATATTTCCCAAAATCTTCCGGTTCCAACTCCTCTAGGATCTCTTTCAACTTCTCTTTGTCGGAGGTGGAAGCCACATTTACTCCCTCCGATTTTTCATCTTCTTCGATGGCAACGTCCCGGCGCGATTTCTCTAGCACCTCTTCCGCAACGAAGATCGGTGCCCCCGTTCGCAAAGCGATGGCAATCGCATCACTCGGCCTCGAATCGATTTGAATATCCCTCCCGTGTCGATCCAAGTGAAGGTACGCGTAATAGGTATTATCACGAAGATCGCATATCTCTACCCGAGTAATCGTCGCATCCAAGTGGTGGACGATCGTTTTCAACAGATCATGGGTCATGGGCCGTCCCACGTCTATCTTTTCCAAAACCGTGGCGATGGACGTCGCTTCCAAAACGCCAATCCAGATGGGAAGCGTCCGATTTCCCTGTAAATCCCTGAGGATCAAGACAGGTGAATTCGTAAGGGGATCGATGGTGAGCCCCCCTACCACCATTTCAATATACATGGTTTTCCTCCCTCTCCCCTCGAAGGGAATTCTGATAGCCTTCGGTGATCCTCACGGCTACTTCTCTCCCTACTTCATCAGGGGAACCTTCGAAGTGTACGATTCGGTTGTCCCGCGCCCGTCCCATGACAAACCCTTTGGGATGTTTACTCGGTCCCTCTATCAGAACTTTCTTCGTTTTTCCTACTTGGTTCCTATTCTTCCGGAGAGTTATTCCAAGCTGGAGATCTTGTAGAATGCGCAGACGACGTTGTTTGTCCTTTTCCGAAACCTGGTTAGGGTACCCCGCCGCCCTCGTCAAAGGTCGCGGCGTGTACCGAAAGGAGTAAAGCGTATCGAACTGGACCTCTTCCATGAGCGTTAAGGTATCCTCAAAATCCTTTTCCGTCTCCCCCGGAAACCCTACCATGACATCGGCCGAGAGGGCAATGTCCGGTCGAACCTCTCTCAACTTTCGTACCTTCTCCAAATAGAGTTCTCGGGTATACCCTCTTCCCATGAGACGCAATATCCTATTCGACCCTGATTGAAAGGGAAGATGGATCGCTTCACAAACTGTTCGAAGTTCCTTGAAAAGGCGAATCGTTTCATCATTGAGACTCGCCGGGTGTGACGTTACAAACCGCAACCTTTTTAGACCTTCTATGGCATTGATCTTACGCAAAAGCTCCGGGAAAGTCAAATCATCCCGTCGATCAAGGCCATACCGATTCACATTTTGTCCCAACAGGATGATCTCACGGACTCCCTGTTGAATCAAGGCCCGAATCTCCTGAATGATGGCCGCAGAGGGACGGCTTCTCTCCCTTCCCCTCACAAAGGGAACGATACAGTAGCCACAAAAACGATCACACCCCTGCATCACGGTCACGTACGCGCTGACGGAGGGAAAGGCCAAAGGAGTCTCAAAGATCTTGAGGGTATCCATCTTCGGAAGGAATTCTGTAGCGCATTTTGCCTTTCTCGTCTTCAACGCCTCCTCGAGAATCAAAGGAAGCCGGTGGAGATTTTGAGTACCCACCACAAAATCGATTCCCCTCTCCCTCTCCAACATCTTTTTCCCATACTGCTGAGCCACACACCCCATGACGCCAACACGTTTTCCTTCCCGTCTCAGCCGTCCCACCATCGAGAATACCTTTCGCTCGGGTTTCTCCCGAACGCTACACGTGTTGATGAGCACCACATCCGCCTCTGCTGGCGTCTTAACCAACCGATACCCTTTTTGAAGAAGGAGGGCCTCCACCTTTCTCGATTCATTCACGTTCATTTGACAGCCGAACGTGTGGATGTAAAATCGCATCACCTACCGCCTTATCTCTTCTGTCCAACCGTCCTCAAAACACAACAGCCCCGTTGGAATACACCACACGGGGCTGTTATTTTCAAGCGAAACGAAGATTATCAGCGTACCGTGAACTTGCTGTCCAGCTTCTTCATTTTTTCCACAATACCACCATACTCCAACTCACCATAGGGCAACATGGCGCATCCCGAGAAACCTTGCTGACGTATTTCCGTGGCCTTTCTGGAGATCTGGTCACGGATATAGTCCCAATACGGATGGTCGAACGCGTCGGCCGGCTCCGTCAGTTTTCCCTCATGCACACAATAGGCGCTACAGGAAACGACGGGAGGACCGTCGAAGAAGGAAATCGTAGAGTTCCGTTTCACCGGCATCAGCGGCCCCGTATGGCTCCCCCGCATGAATCCCGCGACATAATGTCCTATATTGAAAGGTGACAACACCTCACCCGTGGCAGGAAAGGCCCCCTGCACCCGTACCAACATGATGGGATCGTCTTTGCCCGTATATTTTCCCGCGATATTGTGAAGGCGTGTCGTGCTCACAACCGCCGCGATATCTCCCGTCGTTCGGGAATAGATGGATTCGATCACAAACCGCTGATTATCCCGCAACAACGCGGCAATGTCATAGAGATCTTCCGGTGCGTTCAACTCGATGACCCTATCCCCTTCCGTATAGGCCACATCCATAATCACGAATTTGAAACCATCTTTCATAGAAGGGCTGAGCATCAATCCCGCATTGTGCATCGGATCCGCGAAGGCAAGAAAGAGGGGCAAGTTGTAAGCTCCCGGATCCGTCTTGTCTGCCGCGAAGAAAAGAAACGGCTCGTTGGGACGCTCGTCGAACTCGAGCTCCGCCACCGCGGGCCCCATTCCCTTGACGTTACCGGAAAAGGAATCCTTCAGAAGATCCTGCCCCGCCCCATAGAGCCCTTGACTCTTCGCCACATTGGTGCCCGCCAGGAAGGCGTCCCATGCCAACTTATGGATTTCCTCGCTTCCCGTCCCATTTGTGTGAGACATGAGAATCGCGATGTCGTCTCCCGTGTGGCTCACGTTGAAATCAAGGATCATTCCTTTATCCAAGCCATTCTCTTTAATATAGGTCCTCACCGCTTCCATCTGAGCCTGGCTAGGAACAATATGCCCCCCGATACTACCCACATCCGCTTTTATAACCGATAGTGTTGTCCTCATTCTGTACCTCCTTTTTTAAAATTCCCATTTTTTTAGCGTTTCCATCATGTTGTAGTCGGTCAAATCCAACTTCAACGGCGTCACGGAAATCATGTTTTTTTTAATAGCATCGAAATCACTCCCTGGGACATGACGATATCCCAACACATCTCCACCGATCCAGTAGTATTTCTTCCCTCTCGGATCGGTTTTTTCCACGATCGCGTCCCCATATACCCGTTTTCCTTGACGCGTAATTGCAACCCCTTGAATTTCCTCTTCAGGGAGGTTCGGCACATTGACGTTCAATAAGGTATCTTGAGGCAATCCGTAGTTCATGACCAGCCGCACGATCTTTTTCGAAAATGCCGCCGCTGCCTCGAAAAGGAAGTTTTCCCTCGCCACCAACGATATGGCAATAGAAGGTATTCCAATGAGGGTTCCTTCAATAGCAGCCGATACCGTTCCAGAATAGGTGACATCATCCCCTAGATTCTCTCCCTTGTTGATCCCCGACACGAGGACCTTTGGTCTCCCTTTCAAGATTCCGTTGACACTGAGATTGACGCAATCCGCCGGCGTTCCGTCCACCGCGCAATATCCTTCGGAGAGCCATTGGACGCGCAGGGGGCGGTGAAGGGTAATGGCATGGCTGGATGTACTCTGCTCCCTATCTGGGGCCACAACAGCCACCTTCCCTATCTCCGAAAGCGCGTCATACAGCGCCTTGAGCCCCTCCGAATGTATGCCATCATCGTTCGTGATCAGTATATCAATTCCACTCATTTCTGTCTTTGATTTTTCGAGCAGGAAGGAATCTTGGTCGGGGCGAGAGGATTCGAACCTCCGACCACCTGAACCCCATTCAGGTACGCTACCAGACTGCGCTACGCCCCGTTTTACACCCTCATTCTATGACAAAATCTTCTTGATTTCAAGAAGTTCTTTCTTGATATCGCGCAACTGCGCCTTGTAATTCTCCTGATAAAACTTAAAATAGAGTTGTCTCTCCTTCGTTCCTGTCTCCTGCTCCTTCAACTTCTTCAAAACCTGCTTGGCCCCTGCGATGGTATACATTTCCTCGTAGAGGAGTTTTTTTATCATCAACAACAGTCTTAGATCCCTCTTTCGATACAGACGCTGTTTCGAATCCTTCTTGTACGGCTTGATCATGGGAAACTCGGTTTCCCAGTAGCGGAGGACATGCGGCTTCACCCCAACGATTTGGCTTACCTCCCCAATCTTGTAATACAATCTATCCGGTATGTTCGACAGATCGATATTACTTTGATCCATTTAGCAACCGTCTCAATACGTTGCTGGGTTTGAAAGTTAAGATCCTTCTTCCTTCGATGGTGATTTGATCCCCCGTCTGGGGGTTCCGCCCTCTTCGTGGCTTCTTTTCTCTGACAACAAAATTGCCAAATCCAGAAATCTTAATCTTTTCACCTTGTTCCAATCGAGACTTCATGATCTCCAGCACGTTTTCCACTATCAATAAAGAATCCTTCTTCGAAAAACCGACTTTGGAATAGATACTGTTGACCAAATCCATCTTCGTCATCGTGTCCCCCCTACCTGAGTTGAATATCCCCCTCCTTTGTCACAAAAGACGCCAACTGGCTATGAATCTTGTCCACCTCACGGTCTTTCAACGTCTTTTGCAGCGCCTGATACGTCACTCGAAAAGCAACGCTTTTCTTACCCTCTGGAATCTCCTTCCCTTGATATATATCAAATAATTCAACCCGTTTCAAATACTTATTCGAAAATGAGTAAATTCTTTCGATAACTTCTCTCACAGGCATATGAACATCCACAACAACGGCTAAATCGCGCGCTATGGGTGGAAATTTTGAAATCTCTTGAAAAACAACCGCCTTTCGCCTCCCCTTTAAAAGTTTGTCGAAGTCAATCTCGAAACAGTATATATTTTCTTCGAGCTTGAAGTTCTCCGCCACCATAGGATTGAGTTTTCCCACATAGCCGACAGATTCACCTTTCATCACGATTTCCGCCGAAATTCCGGGATGGAGGAATGGTTTTGGAGAAGAAGGAAATTCGAAATCAACCCCCTCAACACCCAATACTTCAAAGAGGCCTTCAAGGTCCCCCTTTACATCGAAAAAATCGTAATCTCTCTTCTCAAAATCATACGCATAAGGGTTTTTCCCCGCCAAAAGCCCCGCCAAATGGAAACGCTCTTCTGGTAATTCGCCTTCATCCAGCAATATGTATACTTTCCGAAGTTCAAATATTCTGATATGTTTCGTGTTATAATTGAAGTTCCTTCTAGCTGTATCGACAAGGGATGGAAGAAGGAACGTTCGCAAGGTCGACATCTCTTCCGTCAACGGATTTCTCAACCTTACATAGCGTCGCAGCGGATCGTCCCTCGGTATCAGAAAGGCATCGAGCCAATCGGGAGAGGCAAAACTATAATTGATGACTTCATAATACCCTTGATGAACGAAATAACTCCGCGCTGTCTGGCGTCCACGTCGCACCTCGTTTGACGCGTCGTCTTCCATATCCATTTCGCGTACGGGCAAGGTTGTGGGAATCTTATCCAGCCCCACGATCCTCCCCACCTCTTCCGCAAGATCCACCACACGCGTAAGATCCCTTCGAAAAGAAGGGATTTGCACCTTCAAGAGTCCCGGTTGCTCTTCCGACGTTTTTAGGAAAAGACGTTCCAAGATCTCTTTGATGTCCGCGTCCGAAATATCCAAACCGAGTATCTCCCGGATGCGCACAGTCGGGAGTAAAATACTCTCTTCCCTTTTTTCCCTAAAATCGGCATCCACAACCCCTTGGGCGATTTCTCCACCGGCCAACTCCGCCATCAAGGAAGCGGCCAAATCCGCTGCGCGGATCACCCCTCCCGGATCCACCTCCCGTTCAAACCGGTAGGAGGCTTCCGTCGGAAGCCCAAGCCGCTTCGCTGTCCTCCGGATAGCCCCGGGCCTGAAATAAGCACTTTCGATGAGAACGTTTCGTGTCGTCTCCGTCACTTCGGAATTCAACCCCCCCATGACGCCCGCAATGGCTACCGGTCCCTCCGCGTCACAGATAAGCAGGTCGTCTTTCGTCAAGACTCGCTCCTTTTCGTCCAAGGTAACGAATCGCTCACCATCCTGCGCGGATCGCACAATAATCTTACCGCCCCGGAGTTTATCATAGTCGAAGGCGTGCAACGGCTGCCCCAATTCCAAGAGTACATAATTCGTAATATCCACGACATTATTGATGGAGCGAAATCCCAGTTTGACGAGTTTCTCTTTCAACCATAGAGGAGACGGCCCAATCTTCACGTTTCGCACCATCCGCACACAATAACGGGGGCAATCACGCGTATTTTCGATTCGGACCTCGATAGCCTTCGAAACCGCCTCGGCGGTCTCCTTCATAGGAATTTCTCTCCGTTTCAAGGGGAGATTGTAAACCGCCGCCACCTCACGAGCGATACCCAGGATGGAAAGACAATCCCCACGATTGGGGGTGATCTCAAAATCGATCAGAGTATCCTCCAAGCCGGTCACCCTGAAAAAAGGCTCCCCTAGCGGAAGTCCTTCTTCCAGAAGCATAATCCCCGTCGAATGGTCTTCCAATCCCAGCTCTTCTTCCGAACAAATCATCCCCTCCGAGGCCACTCCCCGGATTTTGGAGCGCTTGATTTTCATCCCGTTCGGCAAGGTAGAACCAACAAGCGCGACGGGAACGATAGCCCCTTCATAGATGTTTTTAGCCCCACATATGATAGAAAGAGGCTCCCCCTCACCTACCGCCACGTCACACAGGGACAGCTTTTCGGCGTTAGGGTGCTGCTCGATCTTCAGGATCTTCCCGACGACAATCTTGTCGTATCCCACCCCAAAGGGTTCCACGCTCGCCGCTTCCAATCCCACCAACGTGAGGCGGTCGGCGATAGATTCCGCCGAATCCTCAACATCCACCCACTCTTTCAACCAATTTAAGCTTATCTTCATGACAATCAGAACTGAGCCAGAAAACGTATGTCGTTTTCGAAAAAGGAACGGAGATCATTGATCCCGTATTTCAACATCGCGACACGCTCGACACCCAACCCCCACGCGAAACCAGAATAGGTCTCAGGGTCATAATCGACAAAGCCATAGACCGCGGGATCGACCATGCCACACCCCAATATCTCGAGCCAACCCGTTTGGGCGCAAACCCGACACCCTCTCCCTTTGCAGATCACACACTCAATATCCACTTCGGCGCTAGGTTCCGTGAAAGGGAAAAAGCTTGGGCGGAATCGAACCCCTATCCCTTCTCCAAACATCAAATGCACGAAACGTGTCAATACCCCTTTCAAATCCCCCATCGTGATGTTTTTATCGACCAATAGCCCCTCTACCTGATGAAACATGGGGGTATGCGTCACGTCCGAATCGCACCGGTACACCGCCCCCAACGTTATGATCCTGACGGGCGGGCGTTGCTTCTCCATCGTACGTATTTGAACAGGCGAGGTATGGGTCCGCAAAACGATATTATCCGAAACATAAAACGTGTCCTGCATGTCCCTCGCCGGATGGTCTTTGGGGATGTTCAAGGCTTCAAAGTTGTAATAATCCAGTTCAACTTCCGGCCCCTCCGCTATTTCAAATCCCATCCCCGTAAAGATTGAGGTAATCTCACGCGATACCAGCGTGATCGGATGTTCCCTTCCAACCGGCACGCGCCGCCCCGGCAGGGTGATATCCACCCACTCCTCTTCCAACTTCTTTTTTTGGATAAGGGCTTTCAGCTCACGAGATTTCTTTTCCAGTTCCTCGGTAACCCAATTCTTCAAGCGATTGATCGCCTTGCCAACCTTCGGCCTCTCTTCCGGAGGGAGCTGACCAAGCTGCTTCGTGAGGAGTGTTACCTTACCCTTCCTACCAAGATACGCAACACGAAACCGCTCCAACGCATCCAGCGTCTCCACATCTCGAAGTAAACGCTGAATCTCCTCCTCCAGGACACCGATTTCCTGCTGTAAGCTCATGGTCAACGGGCGCTATGTTCCTTCGCCAGAGACACAAGTTTGGAAAAGGCTTCTTTATCCCAAATCGCCATCTCGGAGAGGGTCTTCCTGTCGAGTTGAACGTTGGCCTTCCGAAGTCCATCAATGAATCGGCTATAGGAAAGGCCTTCCTCCCGCGCCGCCGCGTTGATCCGGGCTATCCAAAGTTTCCTGAATTCCCGCTTTCGTACCTTTCGATCCCTATAAGAATAGGCCCACGCCCGATGGACGGCTTCCGTCGCGCTACGGATGAGATTTCCACGTCCTCCCCAGTAACCCTTGGCTGCCTTCAATATCTTCTTACGTCTTCTCCTCGACGCAACACTGCTTTTGACTCTTGCCATTTTCTTCCTCCAACTCTACTTGAATGGGATCAAGCGCTTGATCCGCTTCAAATCCGCGGAATCGACCAACGTACCCTGCCGTAGATTCCTTTTCCGTTTCGGACTCTTCTTTGTCAAAATATGGCTGTGATAAGCCTTTTGGCGCACCACTTTCCCGCTTCCCGTCGTCCGGAAACGTTTTGCGGCTCCACGATTTGTCTTCAACTTCGGCACAGCTTCACCCTCCTTTATTTACCAGATTTGATCGGCGCCATCATCATGGACATATTCCGGCCTTCCATCTTGGGAGGTTGTTCGATAACACCGAGATCCTTCAGTTTGTCCGCTACGATTTTCAGTACCCTTTCACCCAATTCCGTGCGGTGCATCTCCCGCCCTCGGAACATCACGGTAATCTTTACCTTATTCCCATCCCGAAGAAACTTCTCCAAGTGTCTAATCTTGAAATTCAGATCATGTTCCTCCGTCTTGGGACGAAACTTCATCTCCTTGATAACGATGACACTTTGTTTCTTCTTGGATTCATGGGCCTTCTTGCTCTGCTCATACTTGTACTTCCCATAATCCATTATCCGGCACACGGGGGGATCCGATTTGGCAGAAACCTCCACCAAATCGAGCCCTCGATCCTCCGCCAATTTCAACGCCGCCTCCAGCATGTAAATCCCCAACTGTGTTCCGTCTGTGTCGATCACCCGGACCTTTTCGGCCCGAATCCCCTTGTTAACAGCTACCCTCTTGTCGATCTTCTTCTCCTCCTAAAGGACGGTTTTACCCATAACCTGACACTCCTCCCGGACCTTGGCAACAAACGCCTCTACGTCCATGGGGGAAAGTGTCTGGTTCCCCCTCGCCCTCGGTGCCACTTGGCGGTTCTCCACCTCTCGATCCCCTATCACGAGGGCATAAGGAATTTTCCTCACTTGAGCCTCACGTATCTTGAACCCAAGTTTTTCATTCCTAAAATCACCTTCCACCCGTATGCGGGCCTGTCTCAAGCGATCCACGACCTCCTTCGCAAACGAAAGCTGACGGTCCGTGATCGTCAATACCCGCGCCTGTACGGGCGCCAGCCAGAGCGGAAAGGCTCCGGCATAATGCTCAACCAATATACCGAAAAAACGCTCCAATGAGCCCAAGAGGGCGCGGTGTACCATATAGGGTCGATGCCGTTCTCCGTCCGCCCCCATATAGGTCATATCAAAACGCTCAGGAAGATTGAAGTCGAACTGAATCGTCGTGGTCTGCCACTCCCGTCCTATGGCGTCGCGAATCTTCAAATCGATCTTCGGTCCATAGAAGGCGCCTCCCCCCTCATCTATCTTGCACGACAACCCCTCCGCCGCTACCGCCTTCTCCAAAGACTTTTGGGCCTGCTCCCATCGTGCGGGGTCTCCCACAAACTTATCCGGGCGCGTCGCCAAATAAGCGGAAATATCCTCAAAACCGAAACAACGCCATAGATATAGGCTGAATCGAAGGACCTCGAGAATCTCTTCTTCAATTTGTTCCGGAGTGCAAAAGATATGGGCATCGTCCTGGGTGAATCCTCGCACGCGAAGCAATCCATGAAGGACACCGCTTTTCTCATACCGGTAAACCGTCCCCAATTCCGCCCATCTCAATGGAAGATCGCGATAGGACCGAATCTGGCTGTTGTAGATCTGGATATGGAAGGGACAATTCATCGGTTTGACATAGTAATCGTTCTCATCGATCTGCATGGGGGCATACATCCCCTCTCGATAGAAATCGAGATGGCCGCTCCGCTGCCACAGTTCCGACCGCCCGATATGGGGGGTATAAAGGAGATCGTAACCATGCTCATAATGACTGTCCCGCCAAAACGTCTCGATGATATTCCGAACCCGTGCCCCCATCGGATGCCAATGCACCAACCCAGGCCCCACATCCTCGCTGATGCTGAAAAGATCCAGCTCCCTTCCAAGCTTCCTATGATCCCGCTTTTTGGCCTCCTCGAGGCGGTGAAGATACTGTCGGAGGGTTTTCTTGTCAAAAAAGGCCGTTCCATAAATCCGTTGGAGCATCTTGTTCCGCTCGTCTCCCCTCCAGTAAGCACCGGCCAGACTCAACAATTTGAAAGCGCCAATTTTGCCCGTGGAAGGCACATGGGGACCTCTGCACAAATCGACGAAATTCCCCTGCCGATACAGGGAAACCGTCTCGTCTTCCATTTCCCGAAGAAGCTCAACCTTGTATGGTTCACCTTCCTTTTCAAAAAATGCGATGGCCTCCTCCCGCGCCATCTCCTCGCGCTCAAACGGAAGATCTTCCTTGATGATTTCTTCCATCCGCTTCTCGATCTTCTGAAGATCTTCCTCCGTAAAACGCACCGGGGCATCAAAATCGTAATAGAAACCATCCTCGATGGCGGGACCAATCGCCAATTTCACATCACCAAAGAGATCCTTCACCGCTTGCGCCATCACGTGAGCCGTGCTGTGTCTCAAAGTATCTAAAGATATTGATTCTTTTTTACTCATTTGCCTTCATCTTTCCGCATACACAAATTTTCCGCTCTTCCGCATCCACCCGCGTTACGTTTCACTCCCACACGGTATGTAGAAAAATTAAAAATTCATGGGAATCAAAAAATAGATGGTAGGCACGGGCGGGATTGAACCGCCGACTTCTACCGCGTCAAGGTAGCGCTCTCCCACTGAGCTACGTGCCTGCAAACCAAACCTTCTTACCGATCGCTTCTTCATTTTACAATCACCCATTGGTAGGCTGTCATGTATCAACTTTTTGTCCGCTTGTCAAGACATCTTTTTGTAAAAATTCCAACCGTTACACCCCTTTTCTCTACCCTTCCCAACCCTCAAATCTCTCCTCCCCTTCTTGCCTCCGCTTCTACGAAGACGCGCTTGACGATAGGGAATCTTTCTTTTATCCGGCCATCTAACTCCTGAATGACCTGCTCCACCTTTTCGGCCGTGATCTCGTCTCTAAAGTCGACGCTCAGATTTACTAACACATTCTCCGGTCCCATATGAAGGGTAAGCACCTCGTTCACATGCTCGATCTCCGGCAACTCTTCCGCCATCTGCCGGATCCTCGAAACCACTTCAGGCAAGGCACTTTCCCCTATCAGCAAACTTTTCGTCTCATACGCCAACCAAAAAGCCGTTATGCCCAAGATGATTCCAATAAGGATAGACGCCCAACCGTCATAAGCCATGTTTCCCGTTTTATGTCCCAACCACACCCCGAAAAAGGCGATTACGAGACCCGCCGTCGCGGCAGAATCCTCGAACAAGACCATAAACATGGGAGGATTTTTTCCTCTGTGCACGGCCTCTACATATCCCCACCTTCCCTTTATCTTGGAAAACTCCTTCAAGGCGAACAGCCAGGAACTTCCCTCAAAGACAAACGATACGCCCAGAACGATATAGCTCAACATGGGGTCCTTGATCTCACCGGGCCGAGAAAGGCGATGTATTCCCTCATAGATGGATACCCCTGCCCCCAAGGCAAAGATGAGAATCGCTACTACGAAGCTCCAGAAATAGATCTCTTTCCCATAACCGAAGGGGAAATTCTCATCAGGTGGGCGTTTCGACCGCCGAATCCCATAAAGGAGAAGAATTTGATTCCCGGTGTCGACGGCGGAATGAACCCCCTCCGACAGCATGGCGGAGCTTCCGGTCACAAAGGCAGCAACGAACTTCGTTAGGGCTATAAGGAGATTCCCCAAAAGGGCAGCATAAATTACCTTTTTCGAGGCCGTATGACTCATTTGCGCATCAGGTACGCCACCGCCTTTTCCAAACCTTCCAACGTCAACTCGAACATGGGAAATATCTGGCGGATGATCTCAATGCTCCGTGTAAAACGCCACTCTTCTTCGAATTTTGGATTCAACCAAACACTATGGCGAAACGTTTGAGCGAGAAAACGAAGCCGTTCGATACTTGGAACACGATTGTATTCATCGACATAGATTATCCCACCCGAAGCCATCAATTCCCAGTTCGCCATACTCGCGTCTCCTACAATGATGAGTCTCGCTTCGGGATCCATACGAGCGAAGTCTTCTATCTTCACGGGCTTGTGGTAACGGGCAGGGTCTTCCCATACCCGATCGTAAATCGTGTTGTGAAAAAAGTAGGTTTTCAGATCCTTGAACTGATAACGGGCGTGGTTGAAGAGAAGCTGGACCACAGGAATATAGGGATCCATCGACCAGCCTCCGTTATCGATCATCAAGATGACTTTCAACTTATCCTTGAGGCTTCGATCGAAAACGATCTCTATCTCACCCGCGTTTCGCATGGTCTCGTATATGGTTTTATCCACATTGACCTGATCCTTGGGACCGACGGGAATCAAGCGCCTCAATCGTTTTAGAGCTTCTCCCATCTGTGCCTGGGTGAGATGACCGTCCGTCGAGTAGTCGCGATAGCGCCGTTCCATCGCCACCTTGATAGCACTCTTGTTTCTCGAACGTCCACCAATCCGCATCCCTCCAGGGTGATAGCCAGAATGCCCCACAGGGGAGGTCCCTCCCGTTCCTATCCATTTATGCCCCCCGTGATGCTGTCCCGTTTGCTCTTTCAACCGGTCCAGAAAATACTTGATCAACTCGTCAGGGGTGTACTTCTTGAGATCCTCCTTTTTCAGACCCAGGGCCTCGGCCACCCATTCGGGACGCTTGAGCCACTCCTCCAAAAGGAGCTTGGCCGCCTCCGTCAAGTCCGCGCCTTCGGGATCGGGGAGATCCGCTCCCTCAAAGTAATGGGCAAAAACTCGGTCATACAGGTCGAAATAGCGTTCACTCTTGACGAGGATCGCCCGGGCCGTCGTATAGAAATCATCCAAATTGCGGATAAGACCCATGGATAACGCCTTTTGAAGGCGCAAAAACGACGTCGGACTGACGGGAATTCCTGCCTCTTTGAGCTGATAAAAGAACTCGACAAACAAGGGAAACTAAATCCTCCGAATCCGCGCCGTTCGTGCCAGCGCCACGGCGTAGTCCGCGCTCTTTTTGAACAATACGCCCAAATAGGGAACGTGCCCCTTCTCCAGGCTCTTTTGGTGGAAGCCAGGATCCATCTTCAAGGCGCGAATCCAGTTTATCAACTCTCGCGTCGCCGGTTTCTTTTCGATCCCCGGAAGATCTCTCAATTTATAGAAGGTATCGATACATATCTCGGCCAATCGATCCTCGATGTCAGGAAAATGGACATGAATGATTTCCCTCATCATCTCCCTGTCTGGAAAGGCTATATGGTGAAAATTACAACGGCCGAGGAAGGGGTCAGAAAGGTCCTTCTTGGCGTTGGAGGTGATGATGATGACAGGGCGATGTTTGGCCTTTATCGTCTTGTCAATCTCGATGATGTCGAATTGCATCTGTTCCAGGATATCCAACATATCGTCCTGAAAATCCGTGTCCGCCTTGTCGATCTCATCGATAAGCAAAACCACCCGTTCATCCGAAACGAAGGCCTGTCCGATCTTTCCCATCCGGATATAATCCTCGATATTGCTCACGTCACGCTTCGAATCTCCGAAACGACTGTCGTTCAATCGGGTCAAGGTATCGTATTGATAGAGGGCGTCTATCAGCTTCATGCTCGACTTCACATTCAGCACGATCAATGGCATGTTCAAGCTTTCCGCGATGGCATAGGCCAGCATCGTCTTACCCGTTCCGGGCTCACCTTTGAGAAGCAACGGCATCTCGAGGGCGATGGACACGTTGACGATTTGCTTCAAATCTGGATCAAGAACATATTTGGAAGCCCCCTCAAACCGTTTTACTTTTCCCTCGTCATTCATAACTTCGCAGCTCTCCTTCGTGCATTTTGTTGGTTGGTGGTAAAAATATTAGTCATATTTTTCACAAAGTCAATGAAGTTCCGACAGGATCACGAAAAAGACAGATCTCCCTTCCCTATTTCGCGCCCTTTGGTTCCAAAGTCGAAAGCCCCTCGCCAACGGGAGGGGGCCCACCTCCTTTGCCACAAGACAGCCTTGTCCGGTACACCTGGTAAAGAAAATCGGGACTGTGCTCCTCCGTGTGGCAGCGGAGACATACGACACGATTCACCGCCTTCCGAATCCACCGGGGATCCCCACCACTCTTCACATGCTTCCCTCCCGGTCCATGACACGCTTCGCACTGAACATTGACATACCTTACCATGGTGCGGGATACGTGAGAAAATCCCCCTTTCTTCCCAAAACCTACGGAGTGACATCCTATACAGTCTTCGTCATACTGACTTCCCTTCCTGACCAACGACGCAAATGCCTTACTGTGCCTCGTCTTTGACCACTGGACAAAATTTTTCAGATGGCACTTTTTACACGTCTTCGCCCCCACATATCTCCGCCATCCCTTCTCCCATGAGGGAGAACCCGCCCCCTCTTCTTTACTCGATTCGGAACGGGCCAGCTTTGCCTTCAATATCCTAATCCTGTCGAGATAGGCGTCCATCAAGGCAGCAATCTGGCGATCCCGCGGAAATTCCTTTTTTAGGGCCACAAACGCGTTCTTAAACACCAAATTGCCATAAATCCTTTCTTTTAAGATTCCCTCCTCGCCATTTTCAACGCGAAAAAGGGTCAGCTTGCCCACGTGTTTTCCGTATCGATCCAGATGAAGGATCAATCGTTGGAGAGAAACCTTGGGAAGGGAGACCCGATTCCGGCGATCACTCCCAATAATCACGTTGACAGGGAGAGAAAGATGGGCGATCTTTTCACACCCCATGGCCGTCATATCCGTCAACACGACAATACAGTCCGCCCCTTTCCTCTTCAACAATCGAACCTCCTTTCTCACCGCTTCGAAGGGATCGGAGATTCGATAAAAGTCTCCATCCGGCACCCTCGTGAGACGGGTCTTGTCACTGATAACCCCCACTACTCCGATCTTCCATTTTCCACGTGTCAACATGAGCGACGGCTGAAACACAAAATGCCCCTCTTTGTCCACAAAATTTGCAGAAACAAAAGGGAGCGATAACCTGTCGCGCCACGATTTCAAATATCCAACCCCCAACGTCAAATCGTATTCCCCCACGTTTATGGCATCATACCGGACGATCCAAGCCGTTTTGAGGATCAAGTTGGCCACGAGGCGACGGTAATCCCGCTCCCCCGGATGAAAACGTGTCTTCTTGAAAAGGGAATTACCACAACTTAGAACAAGCGTGTTCTTTCCCTCCGCTCGCATTTTCCGAATAAAAGATGCTTTCCTGGCCAGACCGCCAAGGGGGTGCTTGTGTCAGCCACAGGGTTGGATGGTTCCCCGCTCATCGCCGGTATACAACAGGGTAAGACAAGGGGAAGGTCGTGAAAACGCAGGAACAACAAATAAAGTGATCATCATCCCCCACCCCAGACAAAGGAAGGCAACCCGCTTCCACTTCCTCGTTCGGTATGGGGTCGGAAAACTCTCTTTCCCGTAGATTCGCATGGAGTCCTTTGCTCTCCCTATCACCGTGCGTACGGATATTTTTTGGCAAAGGCGTCTACCATCTTCGCAATCTCCGGATCGTCTTTCACGAGATGTCCCAAGGGAACAACCGCGTTTTTGAAAATAAAACCTTTCATCACGACCGTCGCTCCTCCCGTAACAATCTTAGGAGGTGAAACACCTTTTTCAAGTTTCGTAACCTTAAGGCACCCGACATTCTCTCCATAGCGGTTCAGATGAAGTATAATCTTCTTATTTTGAACGGCCGGAAGTGAAATCCGGTTCCGCCGGCAACTGCTAATGACGACATCGATTGGCAGTTCCCTCTTCGTCAGAATCCTACTTCTCATCTCTCCCATATCCGTCAAAACAAGAACTATCGCCGCCCCCCTTTTTCTGAGCCGACCCGCCTCACGCTTGACAATCTTCACGGGATCCAAAACGTTCAAGGTTTTCCCATCCGGGATTTTCCCCTTCTTGAGCCGTGATTTAATAACACCGATTACCCCGATTTTAATCCCGTTCACTTGCACCATTTTGGATGGAGGAAAAATGCGATTTCCGGAAACGTCAACCAAATTCGCGGAAATAAAAGGCAATTTCAATTCCTTCCGCTTTTCCCGCAGATAAGAAATTCCCAATCCGAGATCATACTCACCCACATTGATAGCCAAATATTTCAATTTCGCCATGGTTTTTAGAATGATGTCCGCTTTCACCCTATAGATTTCCCGGTGTTTGTCAGAAACCTTCACCGTCTTGAAAAGATGATTGCTCGCCCCCACCAGGACCATCGGCATTTTCTTCTCTCGCATGTCTCCCACATATCCCCCCAGCCTGGCAAGACCGCCAAGCGGTTCTTTCGGTCAAGCGCAGGGAAAAAGCGTGCCTCGAATATCGACGGTGTACACGATATTGAGAAAAGGAACTTTCTTTGCCATACCTGTTAATGGCACGAGAAATATCATGAGAAGAAAAAAAACCAACATGAGGAGCCGTCGTACTCCACCTTTTTTCTCCCATTTTGATAAATATTTCACATTTTCCATGGCATGCATCCCTCAAACACACGAAATTTTGACTTTTCCCATTAGTTATTCCATTTTTACTTAAATTGCAACGGAAATTATTTTTATTTTATCCTTGACAACAAAAATTTTTGTGCTATACGGGTTTAAGAGAACTTGTGAATAAGTTCTCTTGTTTTACAAATCGCTTTTTGGGAATATACTTATAGGGTAGACGCTAATTTTCACAATCAGTGGCATATCTCTATAAACACACAATAACAGTGCGGGGGAATAAGATGAAAGTTCATAACGCTTGCAAAAACGTTACAAAAATCAGAGCCAATAAACGATCACACAGCTATAGTTTGTTCCTTCTGGTCCTCTCCTTCTTATTACTTGCAGGACCAAGCTGGGCCCTCAAAACGAAAAAAAAGGTCATTAGAAAGAAACCGTGTCCCGAATGCTATTCCGTAGACCAATGCCTCGAGTGTCACGATGAGATAGACAAGAAGGCATTTGCCACTTCCGTCCATGGTCAGAATGCCTGCACGAGCTGCCACCGGGACATCTACGACCTGGAGTCCCATGCGGAAGGTGAGATCCCCATGGGAAAGGTCAAATGCGAGTATTGCCACAGGGACGAGTTCAAGGCCTACAATATGTCGATCCACAGCGACAACGACGTGGGATGTATCGACTGCCACACCAACATCCACGAGCTGAAATCCTACAAGAAAGACAAAAAGAAGGTCGTCGCCATGTGTAGCGGCTGCCATGAACAGGAAGGAAAAGACTTCCTGGTGAGCGTCCATGGCAAAGGGGTCATGAAAGGGAACCTCGATGCGCCTACCTGCACGGACTGCCACGGGCTCCACGACATTCGGGAACTTCACGTGGACGATATCCATTCGAAGGTAGCCATCACGGCCAAGGAATTCCACACCAAGGCCTGTCTCGCCTGCCACGCCGATGAAACCATGATGAAACGAAACCACGTCTTCACCCTCGCCGTGGAAACCTACGAAAAAAGCTACCACGGAAAGGTGGAAAGCCTCGGCTACCCCACCTATGTGGCCGGTTGCGCGGACTGCCACACGGCCCACAAGCAACTTCCCCCCGACAATCCCGAATCCTCCATCTCCAAGAAGGGGCTCATCAAGACGTGCGGCCAGTGCCACAAGGGCGTCAATCAAAACTTCGTCCTCTTCCTCCCCCATGCCGATTACCACGACAAAACCC
>CAZOBB010000005.1:0-2986 GCA_964577975.1 uncultured Thermodesulfobacteriota bacterium
ATCGCGTGCCTCCCCCAATACGCAAAGGACACACAAACAAATCCGCTTTCTCCAGATATGATCGAATATCCTTTACATATCCCGTCACAAAGATGTGTCTCCCATCGTGCAGGGCTCTGATTTCACGGGATGGATTAGAACCGACGATCCAAAAAGTCGCGTCCTTGACTCCTCGCATGATTATTGGAAAGATGTCTCGCACGAAAAACTTAACGGCATCAATATTTGGAAAATAGCTAAATTTACCCGTGAAAACGATCTTCTTTGTCTTGGCTGGGTGAGGATTGAAGGGATAACGTTGAAGGTCTATCGTGTTAGGAAGCAACTCGATCTTGCTTCGGAGACTTTCCGGATAGAATCTCCGATCTACTTCAGAGGAAATGAAACATCGACGTGCAGCCTGAATAGCTACAAACTCCAATGCACGAATCCTTTGACTCTCCATACGGTAAAGGGATCGGTAAAGTCCTTTCTTAAGAGAGGCCAAACGCTCATAATAACGCCCATAGGCAATGTCCAAGTCGATGAAAAGATCGAGCCCTTCGAACTCCTTTGAGTATGCCATCATTTTTATGTCGAAAAGGTAAGCGGCATCAAAAGGAATCCGAGAACGCGCATCCCGAATAGCCTTTTCCATGGAGGAATGCCTCCAAATCTCAACGCTTAGAGGCCTCCCAGACAAAAAGGCCCAAGCGGCATTCCACAGCCTCCGCCTTGCGTTTACAGGAAAAATCCGAGCCTCCTTACAAACTCGATTTAAGTGTTTTAAATGTTGTCGAGTAGGGGAGGTTCCTTTCAAGAACCCGAAAAACCATACTTCATGTTCTTCTACCAACTTCTCAAGCACGGCTGCCATTCTTAGCTGGGAGCCCTGAAACGCCGGGTAAGGGCATACAATGGAGACAACCAGCAGTTTCATCTAACAACAAGCCTCTCTTCGGGGATAGGAACACCCGTTGATGTCGTCAAAATGTCTTTCTTTTTTCATCTTGTGTCTCATATCTTTTTAAATCCTTATACTTAACCCCTTTTAACTTTTCAATAAGTGTCGGCTATATTTACGTCGATATTTGTTTTCCTCCTTCATCGTGTTAAAAGAAGTATAAACCTTTGAAAAACCGAAAACAGGTATGAGAGAAGGCATCCTACTAGTTTCGCTAGATTTTGAGCTGATGTGGGGTTTTTACGACCTTCCTAAACGAAAAGAGGTCGTCGAGGCTGTTCTTGGGGCACGGAAGGCCATCCCAAAGCTGCTGACCCTTTTCACTCGGTATGAAATCCATGCCACGTGGGCAACAGTGGGATTTCTCCTTTTCGAAACAAAAAAGGATCTCTTGGCGGCCATACCAGAGAAAAGGCCCCAATATCATGAAAGACGCCTTGACCCTTATACGTATTTAAATGAAGTGGTTGGGGAAGGGGAGAAAAGGGATCCTCTCCATTACGGGCTTTCCCTCGTTGAACAAATAGTAGGGGTACCGGGACAGGAAATAGGAACCCATACCTTTTCTCATTATCTCTGTCTAGAAGAAGGGGCCAATCCATCCACTTTTGAGGCAGATCTGGAAGCGGCGATTGCAGCTGGCAAGCGACTGGGACTTAAAACAAATTCGCTAGTTTTTCCGAGAAACCAGTTCCATCCCTCATACTTGTCCCAACTCCAAAAAGCGGGGATCCTTGTCTATCGAGGAAACGCCCGTTCCTGGATCTATCAACCTGCCCCCTCCGCACATTATAACCACCCTGTCAAGAAACTCCTTCGGCTAATCGATGTGTACGTAAATCTTACCGGAAGCAACACCTATCCCCTCCCGCTGGATGTAAAGGAGGGTCCTTTGAATATGCCCCGCAGCCGCTTTCTCCGTCCCTACATTAAATCACTCGCCCACCTCGAATCCCTAAGACTTTCCAGGATAAAAGGGGAAATGTTAAAGGCTGCTCGGAACGGGCATGTTTACCATTTATGCCTGCACCCCCACAATTTTGGGACTAACGTAACCGAGAACTTTAGATTTCTAGAGGAAATCCTGAAGTACCACCGCCTCCTCAGGCAAAACTACGGTATGCAATCGATAAATATGGGTGAAGCGTGGAAAAAGGTGTCGGAATTTTCCAACTAAAGGTAGGCACCATCTTTAGAAAATAGGGTTCAAAACTGCGGAGATCCCCCGGTCAACTGGCATCAAGTGTCATGGATGTCACCCCGATCTTCTCCTGAGATACCAAAAACCCGCCATTACCCCAATGAGGTTACAAGCATAGTCCGTGTAGCTGAAATGCCTCCCGGGAATATATTGTTGGATTATCTCGAAAAGAAAGCTAAAAGCGAGGAGGAGAAACGACATCCACAAAAGAAATCCTCCCGACCTTCTTCCCGCCCCCCACGATAACAACAACAAAGTACCAAAAGCCACTCCGACGTGTAGGACCTTATCGAAGGGCCCCAGGTCGGTCGTGGGAAAAGGGGCCAAAGCAAGGATAGAAAAGAAAAAGATCCAGCCAAACGGAAGAAGGACTTTGAACCAGGGATACCTGTGAGTAGGGAAGGTAGCAGGGAAAAAAGATTTCACGTAAGCTCCACCAAACTTTTTAGACCTCGCTTTTCACCGACGCCCCATTCATTCGTCGATGGACGATATAATAAATAATGGGAACAGCCATTCGCGAAAGGAGCAACGACGCCACTTCACCGGCCATGAGGGCGATGGCCAGTCCCTTGAAGATGGGATCCAGAAGGATCACCGCCCCGGTGATGACGACGGCCATGGCCGTAAGGACCATGGGACGGAACCGCACGGCACCGGCATCCACCACCGCCTCGTCCAGCGGCATCCCCTCCCGGAGACGAAGCTCGATGAAATCAACGAGGATAATCGAATTACGAACCACGATCCCGGCCCCCGCGATAAACCCGATCATCGAGGTGGCGGTAAAGAAGGCCCCCATGACCCAATGACCCGGGATAATCCCGATGAGGGAAAAGGGA
>CAZOBB010000006.1:0-3098 GCA_964577975.1 uncultured Thermodesulfobacteriota bacterium
GTCGTTCTCGTACATGATGATACGAAAAGGCCCTCCGTAGATGGTGGGGAGGATGCTCTCCGCGATCGGGTGCACGAAGGACTCGGTACGCATGCGGTAACGGATAAT
The DNA here is from genome assembly GCA_964577975.1 of uncultured Thermodesulfobacteriota bacterium. GTDB lineage: Bacteria > Desulfobacterota > S145-22 > S145-22 > S145-22 > JAOZMY01. The sequence goes on from CAZOBB010000006.1 coordinate 109, forward strand.
ATCGGCGATCTTGACGATCTTGAGGTCGTGCTGTTTGGCAAACTCTTCAAGGTCCGGCATCCGCGCCATGGTCCCGTCGTCCTTCATGATTTCACAGATGACGGCGGCGGGTTTCAGGCCGGCGAGACGCGCCAGGTCCACCGATCCTTCCGTCTGGCCGGTCCGGACCAGGACTCCCCCTTTCCGGGCCTTGAGGGGAAAGACGTGCCCCGGCGTCACCAGGTCCTCCGGCTTCGCATCGTCGGCAATGGCCGTGAGAATCGTGTGGGCGCGGTCGTACGCGGAAATCCCCGTCGTTACACCCTCCCGCGCCTCGATGGAGACGGTAAAGGCCGTCTGAAAACGGGATTGGTTGTTCTGGGCCATCATGGGGAGCCGTAATTGTTCCACCCTTTCTTCCGTCAGGGAGAGGCAGATGAGCCCCCGCCCGTATTTTGCCATGAAGTTGATGGCTTCAGGTGTCACCTTCTCCGCCGCGATGGTCAAATCCCCTTCGTTCTCTCTATCTTCGTCATCGACAAGGATGATCATCTTTCCCTGTCGCATGAGGTCGAGCGCCTCTTCTATAGTGGCAAATGGCATGGTTACGCCTCCTTTATGTCATCATAATCCAAATCAGCCAAGAAATCCATGTTCCGCGAGGAACGCCTTGTCCAGGGTCTTCGTGCCTTCCGCGTCTGATTTCGATAAAAAGCGTTTCACGTATTTTCCGATCATATCGGTTTCCAGGTTCAGAACATCCCCCACCTTCCTACGCCCCAGGGTGGTGTGTCGCAGGGTAAAGGGAATCACGGCTACCGTAAATGTCGTCTTGCCCAGTGAGGCGATGGTCAAACTAATCCCGTCCAAAGCCACCGACCCCTTCTCGATCATCATCTCCGCCAGGGCCTCCGAAACCTCGAAGGTCATCTCCACCATCTCTCCGGACGGCTTGATGCCGGACAGGGTGGCAAGGCCATCGACATGCCCGCTTACCAGGTGTCCCCCGAGGGCCTTGTTGAGGGTCAGGGCCGGTTCCAGGTTGACAGGATCACCTGGTTTCAGGTTCCCCAGCCGGGTACGGGAAAGGGTTTCCCCCGAAACATCGAAGGAGAGCGTCGCGGGAGGCGTCTTCCGCGTCACGGTCAGGCACGCGCCGTTGACCGCCAGGCTGTCCCCGAGGTTCAGCTGAGGGAAAAGCTTTGGGGCCTTGAGGGACAACACCATGTCGTCCGTCCGTTTCGTAACGGATACGACCTCTCCCACCTCTTCGATGATACCCGTAAACATCTGTTCCTTTCTTCTACTCGTTACTAACTGACCGATCTTCTTTCCGGGACGTCCAATTCGCCCTCGAAGAGAAAATCTTCACCGATCCTCCGGATCCTTCCCTCTCGGACCGGGATCGCCTCCCCCAGCGACTCCGGCGAGGGATCCCCAATCATGGACAGGCCTTCCTGCCCCCCCAGAATCTTCGGGGCATAGAAGATCATCACCTTCCGAACGATCCCCGCTCTCAAGGCCGAGGCGTTCAGCCTTGCACCGCCTTCCATGAGCACGGACGCAACGGGCCTCTTAACCAATATAGCCATGAGTCGCTTCAAGTCTACCCCGTTATTATAGAGGGGAAGCGATAAAATCTCAACGCCCCTGGAAATCATCCGGGCACGTTTTTCCTCATCCACCTTTGGTCCCGTGACGACGAGGAGCGGGGCCGTGTCGAGCGTCTCGATCAGCCTGGACGATTCCGGGATCCTCAAGCGGGTATCGATCACGATTCGTAACGGCTGATGGGGAGGCCGTCGCAGACGGCAAGTCAGCTCGGGGTCGTCTCTCAAGACCGTGCCTATCCCCACCATCACGGCATCCAACGTGCCGCGTAATCGATGGACAAGGCGGCGGGCCCTTTCTCCCGTGATCCAGCGGGAGTTTCCCGTCTTCGTGGCGGTCTTCCCGTCCAGGGTGGCGGCGATTTTCATTACCACGTACGGGGTTTTGTGGGTCACAAAGTGGATAAAAGCGGCATTCAGTTGTCGGCACCGTTCCTCCAAGACCCCCACCGTCACTTCCACCCCGCCGGCGCGAAGCGTCTCCACCCCGCCGGCGGCCACGGGGTTGGGATCCCGCATCCCGATGACGACCCGGCGGATTCCCGCCTTCAAGATGGCTCGGGTGCAGGGCGGTGTGTGGCCCGTGTGATTACACGGCTCCAGGTTGACGTAAAGGGTCGCCCCCTGAGCCGCCTCACCCGCGTCTCTCAGGGCCACGACCTCCGCGTGGGCCTCTCCGTAGGCGTGATGATACCCCCGGCCGACGATCCGCCCGTCCTTGACGACGACCGCGCCCACCAGGGGATTGGGTGAAACCCGCCCCGCTCCCCTTTTTGCCAGGCGGAGGGCCAGCCGCATGTAGTGTTCGTCACTCTTTTGCAGGCTTGTTTTGATTTTTCAGAAGCTCCTGTAATTCGCTGAGGAATTCCTCAATGTCCTTGAATTCACGGTAAACGGAGGCGAACCGGACATACGCCACATCGTCCAGGGCGTGCAGGGCATCCATGACCCGCTCCCCGATCTCCCGGCTGAAGACCTCCTTGTCCCCCCGTTCCTGGATTTCCTGCTCGATTCGGGTCACGATCCGCTCCAGGGCGTCGATGCTGACGGGGCGTTTTTCGCAGGCCTTTCTCAGCCCCCGCATCAGCTTCTCGGGGTCGAAGGGTTCCCGCCGTCCATCTTTTTTGACGATCATGGGCTGAATGATCTCGAGCTGTTCCACCGTGGAAAAGCGATGGTGACAGGAGAGGCATTCCCGCCGCCTCCGAATCGCATCCTTTTCCGGCGTGGTCCTGGAATCGATAACCCTACTGTCAGGGTAGCCGCACTGGGGACACTTCATTTTTCTTTGAACTGGACCGTCTCGATGCCAGCCTCTTTGAGCATATCCCCGGAAAGCTCGTCGGGATACCCGGCCTCATAGACGATCTTGACGATCCCCGCGTTGATCAGCATCTTGGT
>CAZOBB010000007.1:0-2707 GCA_964577975.1 uncultured Thermodesulfobacteriota bacterium
CTTCCCACCGGTAGATCTGGATCGCCTCGATCTCCCGCCTGAGAATGTCCATCCGTGTCAAACGCCTTCGCGACGGCATCTTAACACCGCCTCCTTCCTTATTCCTCTATCCAGACCGGCGTCCGCTTTTCCAGGAAGGCCTTCATCCCCTCCTGGGCGTCCGCCATCACAGCGTTTGAGGATATCACTTCCTTGGCGTAATGAAAAGCCTTTCTCTCCGGCATCTCCATCTGCTGATAGAAGGCCTGCTTCCCAATGGCCAGGACGAGAGAGCTGTATCCGGCGATCTTTTTGGCGAGGGCGAAGGTCTCCTCCTCCAGCCTTTCCTTCGGAACGACCTTGTTGACCATACCCGCCGCCATGGCATCCCGGGCGCTGACCATCTCCCCGGTCATGAGCATCTCGAGGGCCTTCTTGCGCCCCACGGAGCGGGCAACGGCCACCATGGGCGTGGTGCAGAAGAGCCCGATGGACACGCCCGGCGTGGCAAACTGGGCCCCCTCCTCCGCCACGAGGAGGTCGCAGGAGGCCGCCAACTGACATCCCGCCGCTGTGGCGATGCCGTGCACCTGGCCGATGACCGGCTGGGGCACGGTGTGCATCAGCTCCATCAGGTCGATGCAGGTCTGAAACAGGGTTCGGATGGAGTTGAGGGGATGATCCACCAGCTCCGTCAGGTCGTGGCCCGCGCAGAAGGCCGGCCCCGCCCCTCTGAGGATGATCACCCTTGCCTCCTTGCCCCTACCGATGTTGGTAAAGAGGTCGATCAGCTCCCTCAAAAGGGCGATGGAGAGGGCGTTTCGCCGGTCGGGACGGTTGAGGGTAACAATTCCGATCTCTTCCCTTACCTCGTAAGTCAGGTTTTCGTAGCTCATAAAGGCTCCTTTCTCCCTATTTCACGCGCCACGTGGTCCCCTGAGGTCCGTCCTCGAGGATGATTCCCTTGGCCGCCAGGTCGTCCCGGATGGCATCCGCCGTCTTGAAGTCGCGGGCCTTCCGTGCCTCCGCCCGTTTGGCGATCATGGCCTCGATCTCCTCCGGGGAAAGGGTCAGTTTCTGCTGGTCCAAACGGTTTTGAATCTCGAAAAACGCCGCCGGCTCCGACTGGACGATTCCGAACAGCTCCCCGACCCGCCCGATCTCTTCCCGGACCGCGCGGATCACCCCCGCCGAGGGTTCCCCCTTGGTCTTCGCTTCCTGGGTGAGCCGCTGCAGGGTATGCACCATGGGGTAGAAGACCCCCAGGGCCTTCGGGGTATTCAGATCGTCGTCCATGGCTGCCTCGACGGCTCGGACCGATTCGACGACCTCGGCCGGTAACTCCGCCGGTCCCCCCTCTCCCTGCTCCTTCAGCCAGCCATCCACCTCCTGCAACGTCCGGTAGACCCGCTCCAGGCTCGCCCGGGTGCTGTCCAGGAAGGACTCTTCGAAGTTGATGGGGCTGCGGTAATGCGCCCCCAGCAGGAAGATTCGCAGGACCTCCGGGTGATACCGGCTCAGGATCTCCTGGATGGAGAGGACGTTTCCCAGCGATTTGGACATCTTTTCCGCGTGGATGTTGACGAAGCCGTTGTGGACCCAGTACCGGACGAAGGGCTTTCCCGTGGCCGCCTCCGACTGGGCGATCTCGTTCTCGTGGTGGGGAAAGATGAGATCCTTTCCTCCCCCGTGGATGTCGAAGGTTTCCCCCAGCAACGCCATGCTCATGGCCGAGCACTCGATGTGCCAGCCGGGGCGTCCCTTGCCCCAGGGGCTGTCCCAGGCCGGTTCCCCGGGCTTGCTCGCCTTCCAGAGGGCGAAATCGAGGGGGTCCTTCTTCCGCTCGTCCACGGCGATCCGCGCCCCGGACTTCAGCTCGTCGATGTTTTTCTTGGAGAGTTTCCCGTAGTCGGGAAACTTGGAGACGGAGAAGTAGACGTCGCCGTCCACCTCGTAGGCGATGCCTTTCGCCTCCAGCTCCTTCACCAGCCGGATGATCTCGGAGATGTGCTCCGTGGCCCGGGGCTCGTGGGTGGGACGGAGAATCCCCAGGGGATCGGTGTCCTCGTAAAAGTAGGCGATGTTCTCCTCCGAGAGCTCCTTCGTGGAGATCCCCCGCTCGTTGGCCCGTTTGATGATCTTATCGTCCACGTCGGTGAAGTTCCGCACGTAGGTCACGTCGAACCCCTTGTACCGCAGATAGCGGTAGAGGGTGTCGAAGACCACGAGAGAGCGGGCGTGGCCGATATGGCAGCGGTCGTAGACCGTCACCCCGCAGACATACATTCCCACCTTCTTGTCGTTCAACGGCTGAAAGGTCTCTTTCCTGTCCGTAAGTGAATTATACAGTTTCAAGCTCATAGCTTCTCCAAAACCCGCGTGATTCGGTTGATCACTTCCTCTTTCCCCAGGATAGGGATGAGCTTTGTCAATTCGGGGCCGTGGTCCGTTCCGGTCAGGGCCCGGCGAAGCGTCATGAAAAAGGTCCGGCCGCGTTGCCTGGACCGCTTCATGGCCGCCTTGGCCGCACGGACATAGCCTTCTTCGTCCAAGATTGCCACTTGTTTACACGAATCGGCAAAAATTTCAAGAAGTGCGCGGGCGGTTTCCCGCTCCTGACCTTCGAAAATGGTTCCTTCCGTGTAAGAGGCATCCATGAAGATTCGGAAAACCGGCTCAAAATCGAGCAGAACCTGGGCGTTGTCCCGGCCGCACGCCACGATCTCCG
>CAZOBB010000008.1:0-8196 GCA_964577975.1 uncultured Thermodesulfobacteriota bacterium
TCCGGCCTTGACCAACATGGGGATCGCCCTGGTCACGGCCCACATGATCGTCTTCTGGTACAGCCAGGACGCCAACGTAACGCCGCCCGTGTCTCTGGCTTCGTTTGCCGCCGCGGGGATCGCGGGAGCCAATCCCATGCGTTGCGCCTTTGCCTCGTGGAAGATCGCCAAGGGACTTTACATCATCCCGATTATCATGGCCTACCAGCCCCTGCTGCTGAATGGTCCCTTTTGGGAGGTGGTCCGGACCATCGTGTTCGCCGCTTTCGGCTTGATCGCCTTCACGGCCTTCATGGAGGCGTATCTGTTCCATCGAACGAATCTTATTGAGTGGGTCTTGTTGGGATTGGCTTCCCTTTTGATGTTTCTCACGGATTTGAAGACGGATATCATGGGAGGAGTGTTGTTTGCATTGGTGATAGTGTTACAGAAGTTTATATGGAAAAGGGAGTGGAAAGGATTTTGGGGAATGCGATGGAGAAAATCCTCCGTTGATGGTTGACGAAAATGCGGAATATCGGTAAGGTCAGGGCGTTTGGCGGGAGGAGAGAAAGGTGAAAGAAGGTATATTGCTCTATGTGACTCAGGGAAAAGAGGTGGGAGAGGAGCAAATCGCCCGCTTTGTAGAGATCAATGGTTTGGAGGGTGTTCCGATTGCCGTTTCAGGCCAGGCGGAGGGCTCTTTGACCTTTTACGAGGCGTATAAGATGCTTGCCTCCAAGGGCGCGGACATCGTGGAGTGTTTCTCCGCGAAGGTCGACGATGAGGGAAACCTGGAACTTCTCGAGTCCAACATAACGCTTCCGGCGGGGATCGATCTGTTGAAGTTCTGTTCACCGGAAGAGTTGGGCCTTGGAGGGGGCGAAGATGATAAAACCCCGGAATCTCATGTTTAAGGGTTGACTTTTTCTAGAAATTGATGTAAACGGAGCATTCGACAATACAAAAGGGTGGAGATTATGCGACGAACAACAATGGCAAGAGTGGAAGATGTGGAAAGAAGATGGATCCTCGTTGACGCGGAGGGGAAAGTTTTAGGCCGCATGGCGGCGGAGATTGCGGCTATTCTCCGAGGGAAAACCAAACCTATCTTTACCCCTCATATGGATGCGGGGGATTTTGTGGTGGTCATCAATGCGGACAAAGTGGCCTTAACGGGTCGAAAATGGTCCCAAAAGGTATATTATCATCATTCGGGGTATCCTGGCGGAATCAAATCGATTACGGCAGAAAAGTTGCGGCAGAAACGGCCAGAGGAGATTATCCGGAAGGCCGTTTGGGGGATGTTGCCCAAGAATCGCTTGGGAAGGAAGCTGATAAGAAAATTGAAGGTGTATGCGGGGCCGGACCATCCGCATGGGGCTCAGCAGCCGGAACCGCTTGAGACAAAGACAGGAGCGTAAAAGATGGCACAACGGTACTATGCCACGGGAAAACGGAAAAGCTCGGTAGCACGGGTTTGGATGCAAGAGGGAAGCGGGCAGATTATTGTCAACAATCGGCCTGCCGACGAATATTTCGTGACGGAATCGAGTCGAACGGCCATTCTGCAACCCTTTGAAATTACCGGCACGGTGGGAAAATTTGATGTGATGGTGAATGTCAAAGGAGGCGGTATGAGTGGTCAGGCGGGCGCTATCCGCCATGGTATTACGAAGGCCTTGATGGTTTATGATGAGACGTTACGGACTCCTTTGAAGAAGGCCGGTTTTGTCACCCGTGATCCCAGGGTGAAGGAACGAAAGAAATACGGGCAGCGAGGGGCGCGTGCGAGGTTCCAATTTTCGAAACGTTAGAATGGAGGGAGGCCCTTCGGGGCCTCTTTTTTTGTTTCAGTCTTGATGGGAAACTGAAAGTGGGGGGGGTTCGATGGTGCGTGTAGGGATTGTTGGTGGATCCGGATACACGGGGGTTCAGCTAATGGCGTTGTTACTTCACCACCCGGATGTGTCACTTCGATGGGTGACATCGAGAAAGTTCGAGGGGCAGCCTGTCTGTGAAACCTTCGGGGCCCTCCGTTCCCTTACAGACCTCGCCTTTACGAAATATTCTCCCGATCTCCTTGGCGAGGTGGAGTTTGTCTTCACGGCAGTTCCCCACGGACAGGCGATGGGAATCGTTTCGGAGGCCGTGCAGCACGGGAAACGGGTTGTCGATTTAAGCGCCGACTTCCGGTTTCAAGACGTGGCCCTCTACGAGCAGACCTATCAACCCCACACCGCGCCCGAGCTGGCCGGGAGGGCGGTCTATGGGCTCCCTGAACTCTTTTACGAGGAGATCAAGGGAGCCGATCTGGTGGGAAATCCCGGGTGTTACCCAACTTCGGCCATTCTGGCGTCTGTCCCCGTGGTTCGGAAAGGGCTTTGGGATTCCCGTTCCCCCATCATCGTGGACGCCAAGTCCGGGGTGAGCGGGGCCGGCCGGGATCCGAATCTCACGACCCATTTTCCGGAAGCGGATGAGGGATTGACGCCCTACAAGGTTCTGGCCCATCGTCACCAGCCGGAGATCGCCTCCATCCTCCGGAAAAGCTCTAACGAGGAGGGCTTGGTCTATTTCGTGCCGCATCTTGTTCCCATGAACCGGGGGATCGTCAGCACCGTCTATCTGCGCTTGAAAGAGGCGACAACCCTTGAGAAGCTTCAGGAGCTCTACGAGACCTTTTATCGAGACAAGCCTTTCGTAAGGGTTCTCCCGGCCGGGAAGACACCTTCGAGCCACCACGTGCGCGGAAGCAATTATTGTGACATAGGGCTTGCCCTCGCCCCCGACGGGAAGACGGCTGTGGCCATGGCGGCCATTGACAATCTCATCAAGGGGGCCTCGGGCCAGGCGGTTCAGAACATGAATATCATGGCGGGATTCGAGGAAAGCGCTGGCTTGATGCAGCCCCCCCTGTTCCCGTGATTTCTCTATCGCCCTTGTGATTTTACCTTTGGCGGGTATAATGGTTTCGTGAATGGTAAGCGAAGCGGGGTCAAGCAGACCCCCATGATCCGGCAGTATCTTCAGATTAAATCCCAAGTTCCCGATGCCATACTCTTTTTCCGAATGGGCGATTTCTATGAGATGTTCTTCGAGGACGCCATCGAAGCCTCCCAGATCCTCGACATTGCATTGACTTCGCGGAACAAAGGAAAGGATGAAGAGCGGATTCCTCTGTGTGGGATTCCTTATCATGCCTGTAACCCTTATCTGGCTCGGTTGGTTCAGGCGGGGAAGCGAGTGGCCATTTGTGAACAGGTAGAGGATCCTAAGACAGCCAAAACGATTGTCAAACGGGAGATCATTCGTGTCGTGACACCGGGGCTTCCCGTGGGGCTTGAAGAGATATTGGAGGCGGAGAACGTCTTTCTGGCGGTGGTGCAACCGAGGGATGGTGCGTGGGGGCTTGCTTTTTATGATGTATTGACGGGGGATCTTAAACTCCTCTCCGAGACTCGAGAAGAGGCCTTACTGAATCACCTCCAGGCCCATCAACCAAGAGAAATCCTTGTCCCGCTGGACAAGGAGGTTCTTTCCCCATCCTTCTTGGAGAAATTGGAAAGAATGGCGTTGGTGACGCCTTTCAATGGAGAACAAGAAGTGGCGACCTCTCGGGTTGACGATCTGTTGGAGAATTTGGGATCGCAGGGGATGATGGAGGTGGTGAAAGAGCTTTCGGAGGTTGAGCTGGCGACCCTGCGGGCCATGCTCTCATATCTTGTTTGGACAAAGAATGATCACCTGGAGCACGTTCGGTGTATCCAGTTGCGAGCGCGTCACCCCCATTTGAGAATCGATGCATTTACGCGTCGAAATTTGGAGATCTTTGAACCATTGAGTGGCAAGTCCCGAAACGCTACCCTCCTTTCCGTTCTGGACCACACCCAAACCCCAATGGGGCGCCGTCTCCTCAAGGAATGGTTGCGGTATCCTCTCCAAGACACCGTGGAGATCAACCAGCGGCTTGATGCGGTAGAGGCATGGCGGGCAGAGCCAAAGCGGCGGCGGATGATTCAAGAAATGCTACGTGAAATGGCGGACTTGGAGAGATTGATGGGGCGAATAACGGCTGAGCGAGCCAACGCCCGTGACCTCGTCCAGTTGAAGGAGACACTGAGCCGATTACCCAGGATCAAGGAGTTGACGGGCGATATGCCGGGGGATCGCATCCAACAAATCCACCAAGCCCTTGATCCATTGGAAGCATTGGTGAGTGTCTTAAGCCGTAGCCTTGTGGAAGATCCACCCGTTGGTGTTCGGGAGGGAGGAATGATTCGGGAGGGTGTTTCGGAGGAGTTGGACGAGTTGCGCCAAATCCGTTCCTCCGGCAAAACCTGGATGGTTCGACTGGAAGCCAAAGAGCAGGCCCGTACCGGTATCAACTCCTTAAAGGTCCGATACAACCGGGTGTTTGGTTATTACATTGAGGTTACCAAGGCCAATCTCCATCTCGTTCCGGACGATTATCAACGGAAGCAAACCCTGGTCAACGCGGAACGTTTCGTGACGCCGGAATTGAAGGCGATGGAGGAAAAAGTCCTTTCAGCGGAGGAAAGGATACAGCAGTTGGAGTATTCCATCTTTGAGGAGTTGAGGGAGGAGGTAAAGAAGCAGACAGGGAAAATCCAGGACATCGCGGGGGCATTGGCGGAATTGGATGTTTTGGTTTCATTGGGGGACATTGCCCACCGTTTTCGGTATTGTCGTCCCCATTTTACGGAGGATACCCGTTTATGGATACAGCAGGGGCGGCATCCCGTCGTGGAACGCATTAACCTTCACGAATCCTTCGTTCCCAATGATACCCTTCTCGATTGTGAAGAGAATCAGATTATGTTGATAACGGGTCCTAACATGGCGGGAAAATCGACCTACATCCGTCAGGTGGCCCTGATTGCCCTGATGGCGCATCTGGGATCCTTTGTTCCCGCTGAAAGGGTCGAAATTGGGATCATCGATCGGATTTTCACCCGCGTGGGTGCTTCCGACAACCTCGCCCTGGGGCTTTCCACCTTCATGGTTGAGATGAAGGAGGCGGCAAGCATCCTGGCCAATTCCACGGTTCGCAGCCTTATCGTCCTGGATGAGATCGGGCGAGGCACCAGCACCTTCGATGGCTTGAGTATTGCATGGGCGATTGCGGAGTTTCTTCACGACCGCTATGGGACGACGGGAACCAAGACCCTCTTTGCCACCCATTATCACGAGTTGACGGACCTGGCGCGCCTGAAACCGAGAATCCACAACTGGAACGTGGCCGTCAAGGAGTGGAACGACGAAATCATCTTTTTGAGGCGGCTTGATAAGGGGGGAATGAACCGGAGTTATGGAATTCAGGTGGCTCGGCTGGCAGGACTCCCGGAGAACGTGATCGAGCGGGCAAAGGAGATTCTCCACAATCTGGAAAAGGGGGAACTGACGGAAACAGGAGTTCCTACTTTGTCGCTATCGAAAAGGAAGGGGCGGATGAAAACGACCCCAGCCCAATTGGAGCTTTTCACCACTCGACCGTCCCCTGTGGAAGAAGCCATTCGAAAGATGGATGTGAATACCATGACGCCGCTGGAAGCCTTGAATTTTCTCTACCACCTAAAAGAGAAGCTGAAGGAAAAGGGTGAGGAATAAGCGGAAGAAAAGGGAATCTTTTCGGAGAGATTCTCGAGGACGGAATTTTCAGAAAAAGGGATCCCCGTGATCTGGTTAGTTCCCCTTCCTTTTTTTTGTCTCTCCTTTCTTTTTTCCATGCTTGGAATGGGAGGAGCCCAGCTCTTCATTCCCATCCTTTTCTGGATGGGGCTCGATTTCAAGACGGAGGCCATCCCCCTGGGGATCGTGTTGAGCCTCGTCAGCAGCCTGTCGGCGTCGTTCATCTATATCCGCAAGCGGATGATCGACTGGCGGATCGCCGTACCTTTCGGCCTGGCCATGGTCGTGGGCGCACCGCTGGGGACCTGGGTCAACACCATCATCTCTACCCGGTCGGTGATCATCTTTTTCTCCGTCCTGACCATCCTGGGGGCCCTGGTCATGCTCTCGGGCTGGACGCCGAGGAGGAAGCTCGAATCCCCTGCGGGAAAGCTGTTGCTGGGCATTTTCGGGGGAGTCGGCCTGGGATTCGACGCGGGTCTCATCGGGCGGGGCGGGGGCGCCATGGTGGTTCCCTTGCTGACGCTGTTTGGAGTGGGAGCCAAAACGGCGGCGGCCACCTCCATGTTCGTGGTCATCTGTTCCACCACGGCCAGCCTCATTTCCCATCTGGTGGCGGGAGCGCATCCCATCTGGAAGCTTTGGATCGCTTGCGCCTTGGCCGTGGGATTGGGGAGCAACCTGGGGGCCCGGTTCATGAGCACAAAGATGAAACCCCGGGGGGTTCGGGTGACCTTCGGCATTGTCTTGATGACCGTGGCGATTATCCTCTTGGTGCGGGATGTGGGTGTGTAGGGTAGAGGCTAAAAGGCTGATGAAAAAGAATCGAGGGAAGCTGTGAAGGCTCACGGGCATGGTCACGACGAAGGCGCCTTGAACAGGAATCTCCTTGTCAGTATCGTCTTGAACGGGATTATCGTGGTGGCCGAAATTATCGGTGGGCTGCTCTCCGGTTCACTCTCCCTGTTATCCGACGCCATGCACAATATGAGTGATGTGGCGGCCCTCTCCATTGCCTGGATCGCCAGGAAGATCGGGCGGCGAGGGCCGACACCCTCCTATACCTACGGCATGAAACGGGTCGAGGTCATCGCGGCCATGATCAACGCCGTGGTGCTGCTTATTGTGGTTTCCCTCATCATCCGGCAGGCGGTGGGGAGGTTTTTTCACCCGGAAACGATTCAGGGGCCCTTGATGCTGGTTGTCGCGGTCATTGGGCTTTTTGCCAACCTCTTTTCCGTCTTCCTCCTGAAATCTCATGTGCATGGTGATTTGAACATGCGGAGCGCCTTCCTACATCTCGCCCAGGATACCGCTTCGTCTGTGGTCGTGGTCGTCGTCGCCCTCTTCGCGACGGGCCGGTATGGCCCTTATCTGGACGCGGCGGCGTCTATCCTGGTTGCCTTGGCGGTCCTGTTCAGTGGATGGAGAATTCTCAAAGAAACCTTCCAGATACTCATGGAGGCGGTCCCTGCCGGTATAGACGTCGAAGAGCTGAAGAGAGACATGGAGCGGGCCTTTGAAGGGATCGACTTCCACCATATCCATGTCTGGACGGTGGGATCGGGGCAGCGGCTCCTGACGGCACACGTCCTCATGAGGGATCTACCCCTGACTCGATGTGAGGAGATTCTTGAAAAGGTGCGCCGCCGCCTCTCGGAAAGGTGGGGAATCGATCATGCCACCCTTGAGCCGGAGGCGACAGGGTGTGGGTCGAAGGGAGCTCTGGGGGCGGGTCTTTGACCCTTTCGGGATGTTTCTCTACGAGCGGGGGCAAACCTCCAACGCGTTGAAGAAGTAGGCGATTTCCGTTTTCGCCGTTTCCGGGGCATCCGATCCGTGGACGATGTTCTGTTCGATGTTGTCGGCGTATTGGCGCCGGATCGTGCCTTCCGCGGCCTCTTTCGGGTTGGTGGCCCCCATCAGCTCCCGGTTCTTGTTGATGGCGTCGTCACCCTCCAGGATCATGACCACGATGGGGCCGGAGGACATGAAATCGGTCAAGCTGTCGTAGAAGGGTTTCCCCTTGTGAACGGCGTAGAAGCCTTCCGCCTCCGCCTTCGTGAGATGGAGCATCTTCATCGCGATAGGGGTCAAACCGTTTTGTTCGAAACGGCGAATCACTTCCCCGATAAGGTTTTTCCGCACGCCATCAGGTTTGATGATGGATAAAGTGCGCTCTTTCATTGCATCCTCCCGTGGAGTTTTTGTGGTGGCTTTTATCTTTTGTAAAGGGAATTGTCAACGGAAACTTTTTCAAAGATATATTTTAGAAACTGACCGGTATAGGAGGCCTTGACCTGGCTGATCTCTTCGGGGGTTCCCTCGGCCACGATCTCGCCGCCCCGGTCTCCGCCCTCCGGGCCCAGGTCGATGATATGGTCGGCGGACTTGATGACGTCCATCTGGTGTTCGATGACCACTACCGTGTTACCCATGGCCACCAGGCGGTCCAGGACGTAGAGGAGCTTTTCGATGTCGGCCAGGTGAAGCCCCGTGGTGGGCTCGTCCAGGATGTAGAGGGTGCGGCCCGTGGCCCGCTTTCCCAGCTCCCGGGAGAGCTTG
>CAZOBB010000009.1:0-4753 GCA_964577975.1 uncultured Thermodesulfobacteriota bacterium
CATACCCGAGACGGTCCTCGACCTCGGAACCGGCACGGGGATCCTGGCCGTGTCCGCCGCCCTGCTCGGGACGAAGAGGGTCCTGGCGGTGGACATCAACCGATTGTCCGTCAGTACGGCCCGGCGCAACGTCCGCCTCAATGGGCTTGACGAGGTGATTGAGGTGGTCGAGGGAGACGCCCTTGAGATGATCGAGGGGGAGGCCGATCTGACGCTCATGAATATTCACTACAACGTCCTGGACGCCATCACGAACAGTGAGGCCTTTTACCGGAAGAAATCCGTCATCCTTTCCGGTGTCCTACGAAGCGATTACTATACCTTGTTGCGGAAGCTTCAGAAACGGAGGCGCCTCGTGAGAGAGCGGCGGACGGGGCACTGGTTTACCGCGTGGTTCGAGGCGTGAGCGCTTCCAACCTTTTGTCTCCCATCACGATCGGTTCCTGCCGGATTCCCAATCGGCTGTTTGCCGCCCCCATGGCGGGGATCAGCGACTTGCCATTCCGGATCATCCTGAAGTCCTTCGGGGCCGATATGACGTTCAGCGAGATGATCAGCACCGAGGCCTTCGTGCGCGGTCACGAAAAGACCCGGGGGATCTTGCAGAGATCGGCCGCGGAAGTTCCTTTCGGGATTCAGATCTTCGGAGGAAACCCGGCGGCCATGGCGGAGACGGCCCGGCGCCTTGAGGCGGAGGGATTGTGCGACCTCATCGACATCAACCTAGGCTGCCCGGTCCGGAAGGTGATGCGGAGCGGCGCGGGGGCGGCCCTGATGATGGATCGTGAACGCCTTTTCGAGGTGGTCGAAAGGGTCGTCCAGGCCGTTTCCCTGCCCGTCACCGCCAAGCTCCGGGCCTGCCGGACGCCCAACGATACGATGGGATTGGATTTGATTCCTGATCTTTTTTCTCTGGGAATCCAGGCGGTGACGGTGCACGCGCGCTGCGTCTCGTGGAACTTCTCCCATCCTCCGGAATGGGCCTGGATCGAACGGGCCGTGGAGATGGGGCGTCCCCTTTTCGGAAACGGCGGAGTCCTCGCGCCGGAAGACGCGGTGGAGATGGTAGAACGGACCGGTTGCGACGGAATCATGATCGCCCGGGGATATCTGGGGCGCCCGTGGATCTTCCGGGAGATACGCCAGCTCGTCGAAACGGGAAAGTGGACGCCGGTCACCCTGGAGGAACGCTTCGAAACCATGAGGGCCCATCTCCGGCTGAGCCTCGATGTCTTCGGTAAAAGACAGGGGCTCCTTCGGATGCGGAAGCATCTCGCCTGGTATGCCAAGGGACTGCCGCTCAATTCCGAATTCCGGCGCAAGGTAAACGCGATCCACGATCCCGACGCGCTGTTTCGAGAGATCGAGGGATACCATGAGATGCTGAAGTAAACGGCCCTGATCCTCGAAGACACATCGGAAGGTACTTCCTTGTCCCCCGCTTGAGAGTCTACCTTTTCATAGGCATCCCTTTGCGACCATCCATTAACCCCAACTCATGGAAAATTGTAAAGATGTAAAGAATTTTATTGCTTGACAATAGCCTAATCATACTTATCTTATACCCGCAAGCAAAAACCGGATGAGGGGAGATGTGAAACAACTTTCAAAAAGGGAACAGGAAATATTGCGGCTCGTGGTAAACGAGTATATCCAGACGGCGGAGGCCGTCGGGTCGCGGACCCTGTCCAAAAAGACGGGGATCGGGCTCAGCCCCGCCACGATCCGCAACATCATGCGCGACCTCGAGGAACTGGGGTATCTCCGACAGCCTCACGTTTCAGCCGGCCGCATCCCCACGGAGCGTGGATTTCGTTACTACGTGGACAGCATCATCAACGTGCGGGACATCTCCCCAGAAGAACGCCAGATGATCGAGCAGCACCTGAAAGAGGGAAAACACGAGATTCCAAGGCTTCTCCAGGAGGTTTCCAAGACCTTGTCGGCGCTTTCCCACTATGCGGGATTGATCTTGGCACCGAAACTGGAAACGATCCGCTTGAAACATATCGACTTCGTCAAGCTCCGGGAAGATCAGATCCTGGTGGTCTTGATCTCGTACACGGGCATCGTCCAGAACTGGCTGATCGAAGACGAGTTCAACTTGGACAACGCCGAGTTGACACGCATGTCCAACTATTTAAATACGATCATTGAGGGATATACGTTATATGAGGTGAGGGAAAGAATCCTCGAGCAGATGAGGGAGGAGCGGGCCCGATATAACGAGATGATGAAACGCGCCCTGAATCTGGGGAAGACGGTCATCGAAACCACCTTCGAGAAGGCAGTGGATCGGGATGTCATCATCGAAGGAAAGACCAACATCTTCAACGAACCGGAGTTTGAGGATATCGAGAAGATGAAGGCAATCTTCAAGGCCTTCGAAGAGAAGAGCAAACTGGTCAAACTCCTTGACAAAAGCCTGACGGCCCGGGGAGTTCAGATCTATATCGGCAGTGAAAGTCAACTGGAAGATTTCCAAGACTTAAGCCTGATCACGGCGACCTATACCAACGGGTCATCCGTCCTCGGAACCCTGGGGGTTCTGGGACCGACCCGGATGAACTACTCCAAAGTCATTCCTGTTGTCGACTATACGGCGGAACTCGTCAGCGAGATTTTAAGGAGGATGTGAGAAAAAAATGAAGAAAATGAATAACGAAACAACCCAAAAAAATGGCAACGCCATAAAAGTTGAGTTTTCCGAAAAGGCGAAGAAGCTCAAAGAAAAAGACAAAACGAAAAGGGATTCCGCATCTCCAAAGGTGGAAGACACAAAAGAGACGAAGGGAGAAAAGAAAGACTGGCAAAAGGAATATTATGAACTGTATGACAAGTATCTTCGTTTGCATGCGGAGTTTGAAAACTTCAAGAAACGAATCACAAAAGACAAACAAGAAGCGATAAAGTTCGCAAACCAGGAACTCATCCGAGAAATATTACCTTTCGTGGACAATCTCGAGCGGTCTCTGGGGCATGCAAACGAATCAAAGAATATCGACGCCTTAAAAGAAGGAATTGAAATGACAATTAAGGAATTTCTTAAGACCCTCGAAAAATCTGGATTAGAAGCCATTAACGCAGAAGGAAGAGCATTCGATCCTAATATCCATGATGCTATCATGCAGGTGGAAAGGGATGACGTGGAACCCAACACCGTCGTCCAAGAACTACAAAAAGGTTACAAACTCCACGGACGGATCCTACGTCCGGCGACGGTTGCCGTTTCAAAAAAGAAGGAGTCATAAAAAAGAATTAAAACCGAAAGGAGGAAGACATGGGAAAGGTTATCGGAATCGATTTGGGAACAACAAATTCATGTGTGGCGATCCTGGAAGGGGGGGAACCCAAGGTATTGACCAATGCGGAGGGGGCTCGGACCACACCTTCCGTTGTGGCTTTCACGGAAAAGGGAGAACGTCTCGTGGGGCAAGTGGCCAAACGACAGGCCATTACCAACCCTGAAAACACGATCTTCGCCATCAAACGGCTGATCGGACGAAAGTACGATGATCCGGAGGTCCAGAAGGACATCAAGATCCTCCCTTACAAGATCGTGAAGGCACCCAACGGGGACGCTTGGGTACAGGTGAGAGGGAAGGACTACAGCCCTCAGGAGATCTCCAGCATGATCCTCCAAAAGATGAAACAAACCGCGGAGGATTATCTTGGAGAAAAGGTGACGGAGGCGATTATCACCGTCCCTGCCTACTTCAACGACAGCCAGCGTCAGGCGACCAAGGATGCGGGGAAGATCGCCGGTCTTGAGGTCAAGCGGATCATCAACGAACCGACGGCCGCGTCTTTGGCCTACGGACTGGACAAGAAGAAGGACGAAAAGATCGCCGTCTTCGACCTGGGTGGCGGGACGTTCGATATCTCGATCCTGGAGATCGGCGAGGGGGTCTTCGAGGTGAAATCCACCAACGGGGATACCCACCTGGGTGGTGAAGACTTCGACCTGAGGATCATGGACTATCTGGCCGACGAGTTCAAGAAGGATCAAGGCATCGATCTGAGGAACGACCGGATGGCCCTCCAGCGCCTGAAGGAGGCCGCGGAAAAGGCCAAAGTGGAACTGTCCACCACGATGGAGACGGATATCAACCTGCCGTTCATCACGGCGGACGCCAGCGGTCCCAAGCATCTGAATATCAAGCTGACGCGGGCGAAACTGGAGAAACTGGTCGAAGACCTGGTCAACAAGGTAGAGGAACCGTGCCGCATCGCCTTGAAAGACGCGGGACTGACGCCTCAGGACATCAACGAAGTCATCCTGGTCGGCGGAATGACCCGAATGCCGCTGGTGCAGCAGAAGGTCAAGGAGATCTTCGGCAAGGAGCCCAACAAGAGCGTGAACCCAGACGAAGTGGTGGCCATCGGTGCCGCTATCCAGGCGGGTGTTCTCTCCGGAGACGTGAAGGACGTCCTGTTGCTCGACGTGACGCCGCTGTCTCTGGGAATCGAGACGCTGGGTGGCGTGATGACGAAGCTCATCGAGAAGAACACGACCATCCCGACGCGGAAGAGCCAAATCTTTTCCACGGCGGCGGACAACCAGACGGCCGTGACGATTCACGTCCTGCAGGGTGAACGGGAGATGGCAAAAGACAACAAGACCCTTGGCCGTTTCGAACTGGTCGGGATTCCACCGGCCCCGCGGGGCGTGCCCCAGATCGAGGTGACGTTCGACATCGATGCCAACGGTATCGTCCACGTCTCGGCGAAGGATCTGGCGACGGGCAAGGAG
>CAZOBB010000010.1:0-20676 GCA_964577975.1 uncultured Thermodesulfobacteriota bacterium
AACTTATAATTTCAATCCCTAATTGTGTCAAGGAAAATTCCAAGGACAAGAGGTTTAAAAAATGGAGGCGGCAACCGGATTCGAACCGGTGAATAACGGTTTTGCAGACCGTCGCCTTACCACTTGGCTATGCCGCCTAAAGAAATGGAGCGGGAAACGGGATTCGAACCCGCGACTTCAACCTTGGCAAGGTTGCACTCTACCACTGAGTTATTCCCGCCCTGTATAAATTCTATAATAGATTTTTTCCGTTGTGTCAAGAAAATCACCTTGAAGGGTCATTGACTTTTTCTGCAACGTATGGAAATAGGGGATGTCTAAAAAAGGTAGGAAATGATGGGAAGAGGACGCGCGTGAAAGGGAAGAAGTGGAAAATCCTTTTTCTATGTACCGGGAACGCATGCCGGAGTCAGATGGCGGAGGCGTGGACACGCTCGATATGGAGAGGCCTCTTCGAGGCATATTCCGCTGGCGTGGATCCGGGCCGAATGGATCCTTTGACTATCCGTGTGATGGAGGAAGAAGGAATTTCCATGAAAGGGTATCATCCAAAGCATGTAGCCTTGCTGGCAGGGGTTGCCTTCGATTTCGTTGTGACGGTGTGTGATCATGCGCGTGAAACATGCCCTTATTTTTCTGGTGTACGAGGCGTTTTCCATCAAGGATTTGAGGATCCTCCCGTTTTGGCGAGAAAGGCGGAAACGAGAGAAGAAGTCTTGACCTTCTACCGGAGGGTTCGGGATGAAATCAAAGAATTCGTGATGTTTCTTCCTGACTTTCTGGGGATTGATACTCCATAAACAGGAGGAGAAGACCATAGGAGTTGGGAAGACGATGCGCCTCTCTGCCTTTTTTCACCCCTTGACCCCGCGGGAAAATCACGTATGATAGGAAACAATATGGCTGGTGAAGACCAGCGAATAAAAAAGAATGACAGGAGATACCAGAAGACTATGTATAACCAATCACCGGAAGAAGAAAAGAATCTCGCCCTTTTCATCGATTTTGACAATATCGCTTTGGGGTTGAGGAAAGATGCTAAGAAGAAAAAATTCGATATTCGCCTCGTTTTGGAGAGGTTGTTGGAAAAAGGAAAGATCATCGTCAAGAAGGCATACGCGGACTGGGATCAATATCCAGATTACAAGAAGGAACTCCATGAGGCGGCTATCGAGCTCATTGAGATACCCAAACGGCAGATGACGGGAAAGAATAGTGCCGATATCCGCATGGTGGTGGATGCGTTGGATCTCTGTTACGCCAAGGAACATTTGGATACCTTTGTGATCTTTTCCGGCGATTCCGATTTTTCTCCTCTGGTTTCAAAGCTTCGCGAGAACAACAAATCCGTCATTGGGATGGGATTGAAGAATTCCACCTCGAACCTGTTGGTGGGGAATTGCGACGAATTCATCTTTTATGATGATTTAACGCGTCCCTCCATTGGCACCCCGCCGGCCCTAAACAAGGTGCCGAAAGAGAAGAAACCGGCTTTCGAGCTGCTGGTGTCGACGGTGCAGGCCCTTATCCGTGAAAACAAGGAGGTGCTCTACTCTTCCATGATCAAGGATACCATGAAAAGAAAAGAGCCATCCTTTGACGAAGGGGTTTATGGCTATTCCTCCTTCGGAGATTTTCTGTTGGATGCGGAAAAATTTGGTATTATCGAGTTGACCCGCGATCACCACGCGGGGGGGACGTATGTGGTTACGGGATTTGGGAAGGGAAATTCCAACGGTAAAAATGGAAGATAACCAATGAAAGCTGCCATTGCGACACACGACGGAAAAGGGCTGTGGGAAGATCATTTTGGTCAATCTCCCTTTTATCTTATCTGTGAGTTCGATGGAACCCGCTGGGTCAAGGGCGAGATGAGAAGGAATCCGATCGCGGCACGCGGAGACCACGCCCATCCTGAGGAAATTCACCAAATTCTTTCTGACTGTCAGATATACGCCGCGAAGGCCATGGGTAAAAAATCGCGTCAAATCCTGGAATCCATGGGGGTGAAAACCTTTCTCAAAGACGTGGCGACGACAGAAGACATGATTGCTCTCCTTCCTATTCCTTCTGAGCAGTTAAGGCGATGAAAGTTTATCCGGAATGTGTTCCCTGTTTTGCCATGCAGGCCCTTCGGGTTACGGATCTGACGACCCAAGACGAGTCTTTACGATGGGACGTCCTCATCGAATCGTGTAGGCGGATTTCTACCTTTAGGCCAGGGATGAAGCCGGTAGAGATGGCGGAGATCATCTATCCCTTGGTGAGTGAAAAGACGGGGGTGCCTGACCCTTACGCTCCCATTCGGCACGAGACGAATCATCAGGCGCTTTCTTTGTATCCCTTTTTCAAATCTCTCGTGGAAGAGAGCGAGTTTCCCCTCAAAACGGCCATCAAACTAGCGATCATTGGAAACAGTATCGATTTTGGGGTTCCCCACAACCATTTGGGTAATCTCAAAGCGGAAGCCCTTTCTCTGCTCGGTGAACCCCTCCGTATTGATCACACGAACGAACTCTTCAGCCGGTTGGAAAAGGCGAAGGAACTTTTACTTTTGGCGGATAATTCAGGGGAAATCGTCTTAGACCGTCTTTTGCTGGAGACGATTCAGAAACATCATCCGGCGTTAGCCGTTACGATTGCCGTTCGGGATGTTCCCATCATCAATGATGTTACGCTGGAGGATGTCAAAGAGGTGGGGTTTCCTCCTTCCATACGCGCCATTTCTTCCGGAAATCGGACCCCTGGCGTCATCCTCTCTAAAGCAAATGACGT
The DNA here is from genome assembly GCA_964577975.1 of uncultured Thermodesulfobacteriota bacterium. Taxonomy (GTDB): domain Bacteria; phylum Desulfobacterota; class S145-22; order S145-22; family S145-22; genus JAOZMY01. Next base: position 2,776 of record CAZOBB010000010.1, read on the forward strand.
CTTCGTGGAGACCTTCGGGAGGGCGGACCTCGTCCTTTCAAAAGGGCAAGGAAACTATGAGGGGCTAAGTGAAGAAGCGGATGACCGGGTTTTCTTCCTGTTTCGGGCCAAATGTTCCATCATTGCGAGGAACGTGGGGGTCAAGGAAGGTGCCATGATTGTGAAACAGGGAGGGCAGATGTGATTGCTATTGATGAATCGTTGTGTGTCGGATGCGGAAGGTGCGTCGAGGCGTGCCCTGTCCAAGCCATTTATCTTGTGGATAAGAAGGCTCGTGTTGTTGAAGCACGTTGCAGAAGTTGTGGGGCATGCGTGGAATCGTGTTCCCGAGGAGCCATCACTTTGAAGCCACCTTCTTCCTTCTCCTTTTCACAAAGGCGGCCTTTGGCACGGTGGGGGAATCCCTTTTTAGGAGGTCGGGGTGCGGGTCAACACGGAAGACGGTTCAGATCCGGCAGGAGGGGGTGGTAAAATGGAAAAAGCGGTTCACCTCTTGATATCGGGAAGGGTGCAAGGGGTTTTTTATCGCTACACGGCCCAAAAGGTGGCGACGCGGCTGAATATTCGAGGATGGGTTAAAAACCTTCCCAATGGTAAGGTGGAGGCCATTGCCATAGGTACGCCTTCCGCCGTTGATTCGTTTGTCGCGTGGTGCCATGAGGGCCCTCCTGGCGCGATGGTGACGGAGGTTGAGGTAAAAGACCTTGCGTCACCTCCTCCTCTCGACGGTTTTTCCGTGATTTACTGATAGTGGTTTAGTGACCGGGTTCTGAGCTTAACAATCCCTTTTTCGCCTTTTGGAGACGGTTGATTTTGTCTTTGATGTATTTCTTCATTTGACCCTGAAGGTCTTCCATATAAGAACCTGCTGCCACGATCTCTTCTCCCACGAATTTGACAGCGCTTCCACCGCCATAGTAAACGAAGATGCTGAACAGGATAATAAACAAGATAATGAGCAACAAAACCTTCCTTAATTTCCTCATTTTCTCTCCTATAAACAGCTATTTGTATATCCCAGAGCAAAAGAAAAGTCAATATCTTCCTTGAGACGTGGATTGCAATTGTGAACGGTCCATGCCCTTGAAATTATCCTTTCCCTAAAGGGATGGTATCCGTTCCGTTGAAAAATGGCTTTTAATATGATTCAATACGTCTTGATATGAGTGAAGACCCGATCGTCAACCCCACCTTTTTGGTTCTTGAAGAGACTGAGAGTATGATACACATTTACCTTTCGGGTTTGTGGACGCTCCAGAACATTCCCGCGATCGAACGAGGGATGGAGAGGAAAGTCTTTTCACGTCGGTTCAACGGCAAAGCGATAACGATTGATGTATCGGGGATCACCTTTATCGATACGGCTGGGATGATCTTCTATCAAGACATGCGAAGGAGGTTGGAGAAGAAGGGAGCAGTTACGGAAAAGGGGATCGAGAACAAGGAATTTTCAAGGATGCGGAAGCTTGTCGAAGCCTATAAACCTCATGAACCCCTCCCATCCCGCCACACGCCTCATCCCTTGAAACATTTTTTTGCAACGATTGGGTTTCACTTCTTTCAGGGGCTGCGTACCATCCTCCTCTTTTTTGATTTCGTGGGGCGGATTTACGCCGCCTTCCTGAAAGATCTTCTCCATTTTTCCTTCCGGTTCAGGGAGATTACGAATCTCGTTAAAAAGGCAGGGGTGACGGCTCTGCCTATCATTGGGGTTACCACGTTTCTCATAGGGGTTGTCATCGCGTTTCAAAGCGCGGTGCAGCTTCAACAGTATGGGGCCAATATTTTTATTGTGGAGATTGTGAGTATCGCCATAACCCGCGAGTTGTCTCCCATCTTGACCTCGATTGTGGTGGCGGGCCGAAGCGGGTCGGCGTTTACGGCACAACTGGGGGCGATGAAGATCACGGAGGAATTGGATGCCATGACAGTCATGGGATTCGACGTCTTTCGCTTTTTGGTTCTTCCTCGTAGTCTGGCTCTGATCATCATTTTGCCCCTTCTCATCTTTTTTGGGGATGTGGTGGGAGTCTTTGGTGGGATGATGGTGGCCAAGTACCAACTTGGTATCACGCCATTGTCTTTTATTGACCGGCTCCGAGACGTTTTTTCCATGAGACATTTCTATGCCGGCATCATCAAGGGCCCTTTTTTTGCCGCGACGATTGCGGCCATTGGCTGTTTTCGTGGGCTTCAGGTCACGCGTGACACGGAAAGTATCGGGAAACAAACGACGATCAGCGTGGTGAATTCCATCTTTATGGTCATCATTATCGATGCGGTTTTCTCCATTATTTTTACGGAGCTGGGAATTTGAAACGTCTCGTCATCAAGGTAGAGGATCTTGTAACCAAGTTTGGTGAGCACGTCATCCACGATGGCGTCAACCTCACCATCTATGAGGGAGAGATCTACGGGATTCTGGGGGGAAGTGGGTCGGGAAAAACGACCATTCTCCGAGAACTTATCATGCTTCAGAAGCCCCATTCGGGGAGGATTGAGCTCCTTGGACATGATATGATGCACCTGACGTATGAGGAAAGACAGCGCGTTCGAAACAAATGGGGAGTCCTCTTCCAGTTTGGGGCCCTTTTCACGTCTTTGACGATAGGGGAAAATATTGCGGTCAAGTTACGGGAATACACGCGTATCTCCGATTCCCTCATCGACGACATCATAGCGATGAAACTCAAGATGGTTGGGTTGGATGTGAAGGTTGCTTCCCGCTATCCTTCCGAATTGAGCGGAGGGATGGTCAAACGCGCCGCTCTTGCCAGGGCCTTGGCCATGGATCCCCAGCTTCTCTTTCTCGACGAACCGACCTCTGGCTTGGACCCCATCAGTGCGGAGCAATTCGATCATTTGATCGTGCAACTTAAGAGACTTTTGGGACTGACCATCGTTATGGTGACCCATGATATCGATTCCATTTTTACCGTTGTCGATCGGATGGCGGTGCTGGGAGACAAGAAAGTTGTGGCAGAAGGGTCCCTTGAAGAGGTCGTGCGGACGAATCATCCCTTTATTAAGGAGTTTTTCGGGGGAAATCGAGCAATGGTTCGGAGGAAACATGGAAAGTAAAGGAAGCTACGTCGTTGCTGGCGTTTTTATCATGATATTTTCTTTGGCTCTCATCCTCACCGTCCTCTGGATGGGGAAGTTCACGGAGCGTAAGGAATACGATCATTATTACATTTACATGAAAGAATCGGTTGCGGGGCTTCAGAAGGAGGCTCCCGTGAAGTATATGGGAGTTCAAATTGGGAAGGTAAAAAAGATTGAGGTCGATCCCGATAATCCTGAAAGGGTTCGGATCACCATCGAAGTTCCCAAAGGCCTTCCCATACGTAAAGGGATGTGGGCCACACTGAAAAGTATCGGAATTACAGGGCTGTCCTACATAGAAATTTCGGGAGGGAATAAAAATGCCCCTCTTTTGACGCCGAAGCCAGGAGAAATTCCTGTGATACCTTCCAAGCCTTCCATGTTTGCCCGGTTGGGGGTTTCGGTGGAGGATCTTAGCTACCAGATCTCGAACGTCTCCAAAAAAGTTGGGGAGGTTTTGAGTGACGACAATGTTAGAAATTTCAAAAAAATTCTCAACAACCTTCAAGTCGCCAGCGCGAATCTCAAAATATTCTTTTCGAAAGAGAATGCCCAAAACGTTCAGTCTTTGTTGAAAAATCTCAATCGGGCATCAGCCAAACTCGATGCTATCCTTGAGCACGTGGATGCCTTTGTCGCCGAAAACAAAGGGATTCCTCCCAAGGTGGAGCACCTCATCGACCGTCTTGACAAGACGGTCGTGAACATGGAAGAGATCACCGCCCTTGTCAAGAAAAGCTTTGTTCAAGGTGACTATAATTTGAAAAGGATCGCCCAGGGTTCATTGGATAACCTTAACCAACTGATTGACCAGCTACAGGATATAACCATTAGAGTGAACAACATCCTGGATGTTATCGAAAACAGCCCCAGTGATTTCTTTTTCAAATCGTCAACCACCGTCCCCGGTCCGGGGGAAGGAAGGAGCCAAAAATGATGAGACGGCTGATACCTCTCTGCCTGAGTGTGATATGTGTTTTCTTGCTAGGTAGCGGTTGCAACTTGAGGCCCGCCCCCGTGACGATTAAAACGTATGTCATCGACTCGAGGGTCACGATTCCCGAAAAACTCGTTTCCAAACCGTTCCCCACTACCCTCATTCTTTCTCCTGTCTTGGGAGCCTTGCCCCTGAGGACGCAAAAAATCCTCTACCGCCCATCGGAGGTTGCGCTGCGTCCTTATCTCTATAGCCGTTGGGAATACGCCCCGACACACATGCTGATGATTAAGATGATTGATGCGATAAGCGCCTCGGGGCTTTTCAAGGCCGTATCCTATCGAGCCACGGGAACGCACGGAGGTCTCTATCTTGAAACAACCCTTCTCGACTTCACCCAGCATCTTTCTGTCGATGGAGAGTCGTCGAAAGGGGTGGTCTCGGTGATGTTTCACCTGATTGACGGAAAAACTCGCAATATCATTGCCTCGAAGAAGTATGTTATTGAAAAACCAACGCCTAGTTATGATGCGCAAGGGGCCGTGTTGGCGTTGAATGCCGCGTCGGATGAGCTCTGTCTTAAGCTCTTGGCCTGGCTCAAGATTACGCTGGAATCCCTCTCCACGTTGCCGTAGGGAGGCTATCAAAATACTTGACAGCGCCATACCCCTTTGTTAAAAACGGGCAACGAAACCAAACAAATAGGAGGATTGTATTATGGCGACAGAAGTTATGGTTCCAATGGTAGGTAAGATCGTGAGCGTTGAGGTTAAACCGGGGGATACCATTAGCGAAAACGATCCCGTTGTCATTCTTGAGGCAATGAAGATGGAGATGCCGGTTCCTTCTCCCGCCTCGGGAACGGTCAAAGAGGTCCTTGTGAAACCCGGGGATGAGGTCGAGGCGGACAAAGTTATTGCCATCATCGAATAGAACCTTTGGAGAGTTTTATGGGATACGAGTTTATAACGTTAGAAAGGGATGGTAAGGTTGCGACACTCACCATCAATCGGCCGCCCTATAACGTTCTCGATATACCCACGATGAAAGAGATGAATGCCGCCTTGGAGGAAGTGAAGAAGATGGAGGGTTTGTGTGTCTTGGTTCTGACGGCGGCGGGTTCGAAGGCTTTTTCATCGGGGGTGGATGTAAAAGACCATACTCCGGACAAGATGGATGAGATGATAGAGGTGTTCCACCGCATCTTTCGAACCCTGATTACCTATGAGATCCCAACGGTTGCGGCTGTGAACGGTGTGGCGTTAGGCGGTGGTTGTGAAGTGGCGTCTTTCTGCGACCTGGTCGTGGCCTCGGAGCACTCCAAGTTTGGCCAGCCGGAAATCATGGTAGGGGTCTATCCTTCGATGGCGGTAGCGTGGTTTTCGAAGATTATGGGATGGAAGCGGGCCTACGAACTCATTCTGACGGGGAAGACGATTGATGCGAAGACGGCGTGCGAGTATGGGCTCGTGAACCAGGTGGTGCCGGATGATGCCTACGAGGATGGCGTGAAGGCTTTCGTGGACGATCTTACGAGTAAAAGCTCTGTCGTGATGAAATGGACGAAAAAAGCTATCGTCAGCGGCCTGGAAGTGCCTTTTGAGAAAGGGCTTGCCGCTTCCGAAGTCATCTACAAGCACGCTCTCATGGCAACCAAGGACGCCAAGGAAGGCCTCAACGCCTTTCTCGAGAAGCGGAAGCCGGTCTGGAAAGAAGAGTAACCTCAAAAGAGTGGGTGCGGGGATGATTGTCGCGGGGGTTGATGCAGGATCGTTGTCTGCTGAAGCAGCGTTAGTGGATGAAGAAGGGAAGTTGATAGCGCAATCGGTCGTTTTGAAGGGGGGGTGTAGCGCTTCCGCTTCGGAAGAGGCGCTTGAAGCGGCACTGGCAAAAGCAAACCTTTCGATGGGAGACCTTTCGTATATCGTTGCCACGGGGTGTGGAAGGGAAATTTCACCCCGCGCCAATGCCCGTGTCACGGAAATAACGTGTATCGCTCGGGGTGCCTACAGCCTCTATCCCTCCTGTAGGACGGTGATAGACATTGGAGGTCAAGACACTAAGGTCATACGGATAAATGAGCGAGGGATCGTGGCTGAGTTTGACATGAACGACAAATGCGCGGCTGGAACGGGGCGTTTCCTGGAGGTCATGGCCAACGCGTTGGATGTGAAGTTGGAAGAGATGGGTCAGCGTTCCTTGGAATACGAGGAAGATCTACGAATAAGCAGTGTCTGTACGGTTTTTGCGGAATCGGAGGTGATTTCCCTTCAATCTCAGGGAAAGGCGGTTAACGATATTCTTCGAGGTATTCATAAGGCCATCGCGGATAGGACGGTAGGGTTGTTGGAGCGTATCGGGGTGGAAAAGGATGTGGTCATGACGGGGGGCGTGGCGAAAAATATTGGAGTGGTTCGCGCCATAGAAGAAAGATTGGGGGTCAAACTCTTAATCCCTGAAGAACCTCAGACGGTAGGGGCGATAGGGGCGGCCCATATCGCCCTTCAGAAAGCTCAGGCATCATAAGCATCATAAGTTTTTTCTATTGCCTTTAACGCCGTAGGGAAGCGAGGCGTGGGAAGAGGAGGCGGTATAATCTACCCAGCTTTCCACTCGACTCCAATGGCCCGCTTCATCTACTAAGCGAATGTCGATGCGTCCGCGTGGGGGCGTGATGAAAAGAACGTCGCCACTGTGGCATTTCGCGAAAAATCTTCCATTTACGAACCAGTAGAGAACTCTCTTTGAATCGTCGCTTAATCCTTTGAGTGGAAGTCCACGGCTGTATGGGCCCTCCTTCGCGAGGAGATAGAGGGTGTCTGCCACCGGGGAGAGAATCCGAACATCTCCCCCTTCGTCTTCCACACGGCACGATGGAGAGAAAGGAGGAAGAGGGTGTCCTGGCACCACGAGAAAGACCTTTCGTATAAGTTCGCCCGGTGCATACCTCTTCCAAGGACAGGCACGGTACCCGGAGTGTTTTTCCACTAAAAAGGGGCGGTGCCATCTGCACCGTGGGGGGAGGGAGACGCCTTGCGGGAACGGTACCGTTATCGTTTTGGGGCAATAGGGTCCCGCCGGGAGGCCGCTGTCGGGACATATATCGATCCACCTGAGGCCGTTCCTTGGAGGTTTAAAATTTCGGGAGTGGGATGATCCCAGGACCTTGCTTAGATCCCTCATGAGGGGAAGGGCCGCTTTCGCTCCGATTAATCCTTGAACTCCCCCACCGTCAAAGCGTCCTACCCACACACCGATAGTGTACTGTGGGGTAACGCCGAAAGCCCACGCGTCTCGTTGGCCGAAGGAGGTACCCGTTTTCCACGCAAGATCGACTCCTTCGTTTATCGGCTGGCGTGTAGGATGTTTCAACGCTTGTAGTGTCAAATACGCTGCGCCGGGTACGATCCACGGATGTTCCTTCAAGGGGGTTTCCTCGAGGATCCGCGCCTTTCCGAAAAGCCCTCCTCGGGCGAGGCTTACATAGAGATTCGCTAAATCATAGAGGGCGATCTCAATGCCACCGGTAATAGCGGTGAGCCCAGGGTCTTTATTCCAAGAAAGCCCCGTCTCTCCCAAAAAGGAAAGAAATCTTTTTGTTCCCACTTCTTTCAAGAGATTTACGAAAGGCAGGTTGAGGGAAAGGGCCAAAGCCGTTTTGGCGGGTATCATGCCTCGAAAACGAGGAGAGAAATTGACGGGCCGGAAATCACCGAATGTCTTGGGACGGTCCTCGAGCCGGGTTTCTGGAGTGATGAAGCCATCCTGAAGGGCTAGCGCATAGAGAAAGGGTTTCAAAGCCGATCCCGGGGAACGGGAGGCAAGAAACCCGATAACCTGCCCTTCATCGTCCAGATTCCAAAAGTCGAAACTTCCCACAAGGGCTTTTACCTTACGCGTCGCGTTTTCGATTACGATCACGGAAGCTTGAGTGGCACCAAGCGTTAGAATCCTCTCTTTATGGGCTTGCACGACCCTTTCAACGGATGCTTGGATTCGGGGATCGAGGGTTGTCACAAGGTGAACCTGCCCGGGATGGCGGGTCTTGACGAAATCGGCGGCGTGCGGTGCTCGAAAGGGAAGAGGGTGAATAGTTTTGGGCAACCCTGCCGCTCTCGCTTTTATCTCTTGTTGGGGCGTTATGAGGCCCGCTTGCCGCATCTTTGACAGTACCCGGTTTCTCGCCTTTATACTCCTTTTTTTACCACGGATGGGCGCTTGAGGAAGGCTCACGAGGTAGGCCACTTCCGCAGGGGTGAGATGGGAAGGAAGACGTCCCCAGTAGATCAGGCTTGCGCTCGCAACACCTTCCAGGTTTCCCCCGTACGGTGCCAGGTTCAGATAATATTCGAGGATTTCATCCTTACGATGTCGCATTTCTAGTTGAAGGGCCCAGAACGCCTCCTCTATCTTCCGCCAAAGGGTTCTTGGGCCGGGTTTGAGGAGTCGAACGAGTTGGAGGGTAATGGTAGAGGCGCCGGACACCACCTTCCCTTTCAGCAGGTTTTGCCAAAGCGCCCTTGATACGGCCAGGGGATCTACCCCCGGATGAAAGTAAAATCGCCTGTCTTCATAGCAAAGGGTTGCCTTAATCAGGAGGGGATCCATCTTTTTTAGGGGGAACCAGTAGCGACGACGCCCGTCATGGGTCAGGTAGACCCGCATCAGGCTCCCGTCCGAGAAGTGCACCGCCGTCCCAAAGTCGCGCGGAAACTGGGGTCCTTTCAGAAAGAGAAATCCCATCCCCCCTATGAAAAGGAGTCCCGCGAGTAGAACGAAAAATTTACCCCTTTTTCGAATCATTCAACACGCAGTTTGGCTGGTTTGCCAATACCGTAAATCCAGGGGCGGTACATGACCTCCGCTCTCGCGGGGGGCATGATCCCTTCATAGCGGAAGGTAGCCCGTACCAAGATAAAATAATGGGTCTCCCCGGGGGGTAGATCACCAAAAAGTCTTACCTCGTCATCTCGGACATCCACGTACCGAGGATCGAATAGGCCTTTCCTTCGGGCAGAAGAGGCTCTTCCGAACAGCCGCTCGTTGACAACCTCGAGTCCCGCTACCATGGGGATCCTGACCGCCAAGCGGCGGAGCGTTTCCTTGCGGGTGTTTTTCAGTTCCACATCGAGGACGAGCAATTCTCCCGCTTTTATTTTTTCAATACGTTTCCCGTCTTGCCGCAACAATCGAGTGGAGAGTACGATACCTTTGTTTGAAACCGGTTTGAACCCTTCTGTTCGGTATCCTTCGATCGTGAGTGCTACCCATACCGAGGAGGGTTCTTTCACCTTCAGGACCGAATCGTACGCCGTTTTCCCGCTCAGATTCCACGCCACGACGCCGTCTGCGGCTGAAACAGCGGGAAGGGTCTTTCCTTTTGCTTGGATGGTGGCGTTTACCGGCGCAATCGTGAGGGATTGGAGATAACGTCCCAATGCCAGGAGGGACCACGCCAGCTCCTGGGTGGTGTAATACCAACTGGGATGTTCTTTCAGACGGGCCATGAGATCCTGGGCGAGACGGGCGTTCTCTTTGGAGGAGGGATCTATGAGAAGGGTCATGTAGAGTCTCAAGGCTTCAAGCCGTAAGGGAGAGAAGAACGTTTCCTTTTTTCGTTTCTGCCTCACGCTCGCCCGCTTGGCTTGATGAAGGACCCGTTTCGCCTTCTCCTGGTACCCCGTGTAATAGAGGGTTCCTGCGGCGAGGAGAAGGGTTTCTTTCTCACCCTTTTTGCCTTTTTTGGGGAGGAAGGGACGGACACGATATTTCCCAGATTTGGCGAGGACGAAATTCCCCCATGGAGATGGGTCTCCATCCCATAGATATGCCAAGGCGCGGTTGAGCACGACGGATGGCACGTAAAAACCCGCCTCTTTGGCTTCCATAAGGGCGAAGGTGGCGTAGATACTTCCCCATTCGTGGGGTTGCCTTCCCCCAGGCCAGAAGGTGAATCCCCCTGAGTAGTCCTGCATCCTTACGAGCCGGAGGATGCCGCTTCTAACCTGTTCTCTCAACTTTGCGAGGTCGCCTTCACCCGCGCGCACATATTTCATGAATGGAAGAAGGCGCACAAGGGTCAAAAGGGTGGAGGCCGTTTGCTCCACGCACCCATAGGGATATTGGAGAAGCCGTTCCACGTGGGTCAGGCTTCCGAATAGGGGAGTGGAAGAAACGAGGGTTTTTACCTTTAATCGTTGGGGTGCCCACCCCGTGAGGTAGGAATCGAAGGAGAGGGAGGTGCCTTTGTCCACCTTCGTGAGGTGGGTGGCGAGGTCTTTGGGAAGATCGGGGAGGACCCGGACGTGATACGTATCCATCCATTGACCCTTTGGAAAAACCGCCTCGACTTTTACGGGTAACGTGCCGGCGAAAAGGGTGGGATGTAAAGGAAAACGTAGCGTTATACTTCCTTTCGGTGAAAGGATGGCCTCTTTTTCCCAGCTTTCTTCTCCCGCTTCCACGCGGACCGTGGTCGTAAGCTTCTCTGAGGTTGTATTGACGAGAGAAATAGGGAAGTAGATCGTGTCATTCCTCCGAGTGATCCTTGGTAAGGTAGGTTGAACGACGACGTCGGAGGCTACTGTCGTGGTGGTGTCGGCCGAGGCGAATTCTTCTTCGCCCAGGACACTGACCATTACCTTCAAGGCTCCCTGATACTTCTTTACTTTCACGGGTACGGACGCCGTTCCGTTTGCGGAAAGAGAAGCCACTTTCCAGAAAGAGAACGTGCGGAAAAAGCGGGGAATCGGCTTCATGGGGGCCTTCATCATCCGTGCCATTTCCTCCCCTCCACCCGGTAGGAATTGAAAGTGGGGTAGGAGCCACCCTAATCCCTCGGAGGTCGCTACCGAAAGGCGATAAGGTTGCAGGAGTAGGTCGTATAGGTTGGGAGGTAGAGAGCGCGTGATTTGAAGAATTCCTTCATCCACAACCGCCACGAGGGCCTTTCCGCCGGGCGGGCCCGTGATCTTCACGGTAAAGCTGTCTCCCGTGCGAATCTTTGAGGGGGCGTCCACTTCTATTTTGGCTTTAACCCGAGAAGGAATGACCCGTAAACGGTTCACACCAAACGCCCGCGTTACTAAATAACCCGGTTTCGTTTGGTAGAGATATGCCGACACGTAACACGTGGAGGCCTTCCCCGGGGCCTGGAAGGCGTAAACGGCCTTACGACCTTTCACTTCGCTCCACTGATACTGAATCACATCGTCCAGTTCTAATGTCCAAAGGACGCGACCGGGAAAAGGGAGAACGACGCTGGCTTCCACCTCTTCTCCTGGAGCCGCCTCCTCTTTATTCAAGGAGAGCATCAAAATTTCGGGGGTTGGGGGGCGTGTTTTTCCCGATCGCCATCCCGGAACGATCAATTCTGTTTTGCCGCCTCCCATGGGGTCTGTGACGGCTATGATATAATCCACCCAGCACTTCTTTATCTCGATTGGGATACGAAACTTTCCCTTTTTCGTTTTCAGAGGAATGTCTCCGGTGATGGGGGAACGTGTAACCGTTCTGTTCCAACGCCGATGTCCACGGTTGTAAGTCAAGATGTAGTGAGTTTCTACTTCGTAAAGGGTATATTTCAAATCTAGCTCTTTCTCGACGGGACGCCCTTCTCTGTCGACGAGGATGCCTTCCACTACTGCTTTTTGGCATGGGAGCTGGGACGCCAACCGGAGGCCGGGGTAGAGGGGAGCTAGGCGGACGGGTACGGAGATTCGACCTCGGCTTACCCTTTCACTTCCCGATTCCTTGACCTCAACCGACATCTTCAGGCTCAAAGGGCCTTCCGCTTCTTTCGACAAGGCCTTTTCTAGCGAGATTCTCGCTTTGCCGGAGGGGTCGAGCGTTCCTCTTTTGCTCCATGAGGGAAGGGAGGGGATCTCCTCGCCGGGAAGGTGGAGAGGGCCAAAGAGATAGTCGCGATATAGGCCTTTTCGGACCCTTTTGAGGCGGAGAGTGACTCGGTAAGGCGCTTTTGCGGCGGGGGCGCCGAATAGATAACGGGCCGAAACATCGAACGAGGCCTTTTTTACGTCGGTTACAATGGTTTGAGATGAATTGACGTGGACCTTAATCCTCTCAGGGACAAAGTCTTCCACGTGCACTCGCTGAGTCTTGATGGTTTTTCCTCCCATGACGAGTTCCAGCCGGTAGGTTCCCGTGAGGGATTCGGCTGGAATGGGGAGGGTAAAGCTGGCAAGGCCAAGGGAGTCGCTGAGGGCGCGTTGTTTTATGAGGACACGGTCTCTCGGGTCGCGAAATCTCATGACGACGGGAACGGAAACGCCTCGATAAGTTTCTGGATCACGCAAAACGACGGCGTACCGGAGAGTCTCGCCGGGGCGATAAAGATTCCTTTCCAGCACGATGGCGGAAAGGACCGATGTGGTGGACCGGTTAATACCTCCTACCTTGAAGAAGGTTGTTTGTAGGCGCGCCGTTTCAACGGGGAGATAGGTGTAGTCTTTCCCTTTCGACGCCGTGACGACAAACGGACGTCCCCCCGCGGAGAGATTATAGGGGAAGGAACAGGCTCCGTCTGTCCGAGTTATTCCCTCTCCCAGTTTGATATTTTTGATCGAGTATCCACGGACAGTGACACCCGAAACGGGCCGACCCGTTTGCATGTCGAGAGCCCATGCATAGATCCGTTTCTTTGTCGTTTTGACAATGAGGCCTATATTTGTCACGACCAAATACATTTCGTCGCTGCTGCACCGGCGCTTTTTCTTTTCGCCCCGGCACGCTTTAAGTTGGATGCGGAAGAGCCCGGCGCGGTCGGAGGGGAGATAGGAGGCAAGATCGAGAAGGAAAATGCCGTTTCCTACGGGCGTCAAGGCAACGGATTCGTCTTTTAAGATGATCTCCTCCAGCTCCCGTTTTTCCCATTGATAAGCCTTTTCCCATAGGGGGAGGTTTCGGTCAGGCACGTGACATAAGGTTAGAAGGATTTTATCCCCGTTACTCATCTGAACCGGCAGTTTAAGGTCTCCGTTACGTCCGGCGTAGCGTCCTTTCAGCAGAAAAGAGAGACGGGGAGATGGCTGAGGTATGCGAACGGATGTGGAAACCTCTTTTGTTAATATGGCCCCTTTGAGGCTCTTCATTCCTTTCAAGAGCTTCAATCTGTATTTTTCACCGGGGGAGAAGGGTCCCGAAAGGAGAAATCCATCGGGTCGCGTGGAAACGTGAAAAGAAAGGGGTGGCGTTATCTGGAGATGGCTGAGGATCTCTGACCTTGAAAACCCGTCTTTTTTTATAGTGCTTCCGAGTTTTACGATGAGAGAGGTTTTTCCTTCGGACTGGCGGACCACGATGCGTTCGAAAAGGATTCGATCGCCTTTTTTGTCGGGAGGTGGAACCAAAGCTGAGGATGGGGTTCCGTATAATCCAAAGAAAAAGATCGTGGCTGCCGCCACAACGCCCCAACGAATGATGTTTTTTTTCATTTTCTCTCCTTTCGTTTTTTCCGGCGCTTTTGGGCTATTATTAATATCTTCCCAATTTTCTAGCATTCTCACCTTCCTTTCGCAAGCTTGCTTGTAACATAGTTGAATCTTTTCTCCCCGTTGGAGGCGAGACTTGACACTTTCGTTTTCGTGATTATTTTTTCAAGCGAAAAAAAGAGACAAACGGAGGTGAGAAAGATGGCATTGGTAAGATGGGAACCTTTTCAGGACCTGTTGGCCATTCAGGAAAGGATGAACCGTCTGTTCGACGAGACACTGCAGAGGAACCGATCGAGAGAAGAAGAGGACATCTCTGCGGGGCTTTGGTCGCCACCCGTTGACATCTATGAAACGGAGAACGAGATCGTTTTGAAAGCGGAGCTTCCCGAGATTGATCAGAAGGATATCGACATCAAGATCGAAGACAATACACTGACTATTCGGGGTGAAAGAAAGTTTGAGCAAGAAACGAAAAAGGAAAACTATCATAGGATTGAACGGGCGTACGGTAGATTCAGCCGGAGCTTTTCGCTACCCAACACGATTGATCAGGAAAAGATCAAAGCCACCTACAAAGACGGTATCCTGAAACTGGTCATGCCGAAGAAAGAAGAAACAAAACCGAAACAAATCACAGTAGAAGTAAAATAAAATCCCCCAAGGGTAAAAAAAGGGAGGGAAACACGTTTCCCTCCTTTTTTTATATGGAAAGTTCCATCCGAGGGGATTTTTAGGCCCGTCGGAGAGGGAAAATGTGTCCCCTTTTGTGAAACAAAATACGCCTGTTATTACAATATGTTACGTTGATACAATCCCCTTTTTGTAGGTAATAGAAAGGCAAACAGAATTTCGCGACTCCAAATCTGCGGAAAAAGCTCAAATTTTTTATCGTTGTTTATTCCCTTTATTTTTAACAACTTACGTCTCCTTAAGGTAAGAGGAACCTAAAAAGATTCAAAGGGATTTGAATCTTTGTTAACAACGTGTAGTATAATGATAGTATATAAGATAATAAGGAGGTATATGATATATGGAAGCCATGGCCACGATTGAAGAAATGCGTAAAATAGGTACCAATGACATTGCTGTAACGATATCTGTCTCGATCAGTAACGTTCATCTCAAACTTGTGAATAAAAACGGCAAGGATACAACTCAAAAAAATATAGCACGTTATTCGTTCGTCCTTACGGTTTTGGAGCACAAATTCCGCATGAGGCCGGACGATGGACTGGGAGAGTGCATGGAAATCTACGACCACCACCCCACCTGTGCCGGATTGACGCCCCATCAGCAACAACAGTGGTGTGTGGGGGCCCTGACGAATCGGATCATTAACCGCCTGATCGACACGGAACTGCTGAGACCTGTCTCCCTCGGAGCTATCGCGGGCGGCGACGAGGAAGAGGACGAGTGGGAGAATGATATTCCGCTCTCGGAGGAGGAGGTTGATTCGCTTGGCGAGGTGAAAGACAGGCTGCGGGACATCGAGGGAAGCATCGGGAGCCTCGTCGATATGTTGGATGGAATGTTGGGAACCAACGCCCTTTTGCGGCACCTTCACAACCTCAAATAAAAAGGAGGATAGAAATGGGAAGCTTGCGCACGTATTCATGCCCCGATTGCGAGTATACCGCGGAAGTCTCCGGAGGTAAGGACCGGGGATTCATTGCCTTCACGGAAACGGTTGAGTGTCTCGACTGCCACAACCTTGCGGATGTAGGGGTTGGGGAAGTCGTTGATAAGACGTCTGAAAACGAGGAAGAGATACGGCCTGTTCACAGCCGCTGCCCCTCCTGCGGCAGTTTCAACCTCAAACCATGGGACGGAAAGACCTGTCCCCAATGCGGCGGCACCATGATAAAAGGCGACGTTGCGATCCTATGGGATTGAGGGGCACATGGTTCCCCCGGGAGATAGATTTTTAATTTTTTGAGAAGAAACACCATGACCCTCAACCCCAACGCGGAACGCCCGAAGGTCCGCGGGCAAAGCTAATTAAAATGGCAATGTATTTGACTTGCTCGGGCGTTCCGGCTATTTTTCGAACATAAAATGAATTCGCCACGATTCCCTCAACCGGTTGAAAGGAGACGGCCATGCAATTCCTGACCAACGAGGAAAATCTTGTCCCTTTGAGAAACGCCCTTGAAACAGCGGAAAAGAGGATCTGGATCAGTTCCGCCTGGATCCGGAGCGCCACCCTCTCCAAGGTTTTCACCCCCCAGGTCATCGAAACCAGCATCGAGATGGTCACCGAGGCCCAGCTGGACGAAATCCCCGCCTACGAACAGGGCCAATGCCTCATCACCGGCGTGGGCGTCAAAGAACCGGTGACGGTGAAGATCGGGTGAGAAAGGAAGGGGACAAAGATGAAAAGTTATTAAGTTTTAAGTGGATAAGTGTTAAGTTACTCCAGGAAAGTTCTTAAGGTAAAATGTGCGTGTTTGCCTCTTGTGGAAGGCGTGATTCAACTCAAATGGAGAGGCTGATATTTCTCTTTTCACCCGTTAAATAAAATTCACACAATTCCGCATGTGAGTCAAGGGCGGGGTGAGGTTCTCAATTTTCTGGTTGGGCTGGTTTAGTTTCTGATTAAAAAACTGGGTGCGAAAAGATACCGATTCCTTACGCAGAGGTCAAAAGCGCAGCGCCAAACGAAAACCTTGCAACTTTCAGCTTCGGGCTCTTTTCGTTACCTCACTCGAAGAGCCCCAGATACGAAGATGCGGGAAACTACTTCTTGAGGTAATCGACTGCGGAGAGAATTACAAAAATTATAAAGATGACATCGAGAAGTTTCACGACTTCCATCTCTTGAATCTCCCGAAGTGGGGGGTTGACAATAGACTCCAACCAAGAATGAGACGGGTGAACGTCTTTGTCAAACCCTCGGCAAGGTTTTCATTGCCCATTTCGCGTTTGACGTGAAATGGGTAATGGGTCATACCTCGCGAATGCGTAAACAACCATGAAAAGAGGATGAAACAAAGGTTTGACAAGGGAAGGGGGAGTTTTTATACTGAGGCAGTTTAATTTTGCGGGAAGCATGGAGATCTTAACCAGTCGTCATAAAAGGCACTGAATGTTTCGCATTCAAAGGAAAAAGGAACGTAGATGGAAGCGAGCCAACTGACGTGGATCACCAACTTTATCTGGGGCATCGCGGACGATGTCCTGCGCGATCTCTACGTGCGGGGCAAGTATCGTGATGTCATCCTGCCGATGACGGTCATTCGCCGTTTCGACGCCGTTCTGGAACCCACGAAGAAGGCTGTCCTCGACATGAAGGCCTCGCTTGACAAGGCGGGTATCGTGAATCAGGATCCCGCCCTTCGTCAGGCGGCGGGACAGGCCTTTTACAACACCTCGAAGTTCACCCTGGGAGACCTCCGCGCCCGCGCCAGCCGCCATCAGCTCGAGGCGGACTTCCGGGACTATCTGGACGGTTTCTCGCCCAATGTCCAGGAAATCCTCGATAATTTCGAATTTCGTAACCAGATCCCACGCCTGTCGAAAGCCGACGCCCTCGGCACCCTCATCGAAAGGTTCATGGATCACCGCATCAACTTGAGCCCCGAACCCGTTTACAACAGCGACGGTTCCGTGCGTTTGCCCGGCCTCGACAATCACGCCATGGGCACCATCTTCGAGGAGTTGGTGCGCCGTTTCAACGAGGAAAACAACGAGGAGGCGGGGGAGCACTGGACGCCGCGCGACGCCGTCAAGCTGATGGCCCGGTTGATTTTCGAACCGATCGCCGAAAAGATTGAGTCCGGCACCTACCTGCTCTACGATGGGGCCTGCGGAACCGGCGGCATGCTCACGGTGGCCGAGGCAACCTTGCTCGAGTTGGCCCGCGCGCGTGGCAAAGAAGTATCGGTTCACCTGTTCGGCCAGGAGATCAACGCCGAGACCTACGCCATCTGCAAGGCGGATCTGCTGCTCAAGGGCGAGGGAGACGCCGCGGACAACATCGTCGGCGGGCCGGAATATTCGACGCTCTCGAACGACGCCTTTCCGGGAAAAGAATTTGATTTCATGCTCTCCAACCCTCCCTACGGCAAGAGCTGGAAAGGCGACCTGGAACGGATGGGCGGCAAAAAGGGTGTCAAGGACCCCCGCTTTATCGTGCGGCATAACGGGGAAGAGCTTTCTCTGCTCACACGTTCGAGCGATGGCCAGTTGCTGTTTTTGGCCAACATGATCTCGAAAATGAAGCACGACACTCCGCTCGGCAGCCGTATCGCCGAGGTTCATAACGGGTCGTCGCTCTTCACGGGGGATGCCGGCCAGGGGGAAAGCAACATCCGACGGTGGATCATCGAAAACGACTGGCTCGAGGCCATCGTCGCCCTGCCGCTCAATATGTTCTACAACACCGGCATCGCCACCTACATCTGGGTG
>CAZOBB010000011.1:0-16733 GCA_964577975.1 uncultured Thermodesulfobacteriota bacterium
GAGGATCGTCGACTGCGGGCAGGTAAAGGCGTCGAAATCCCCCTTCTTCGCCTCGTGGCACTGGATACAATCGATGCCCTTCTCGGCGTGCTTGCTGCCCTTCCACTGTTCGATCATCTTGAGGGCCACGCCTTTGCGTTCGTGACATTCGAGACATGGCTTGCTCTTGTCGCTCACGTGAATCTTGGGCTTGGGCTTCAAGCCCATCTTTTTGGCGAAACGCGCGGATTCATTCTTGGCCACCAGGAACAAGGCGGCAAGAAAGAAAACGCACAAGATGAAAACCAACCATTTTTTCGCTTTCAAATCCATACGCTTACTCCTTTTTTAAAGGATCACCCTCGTCATGACATGGCCTCGATAATCAGGAGCGCCGTCACGAAGATCATGCCGGCCACCCCGATCCAGGTCGCGAGGTTTTTCGATTTCGTGGTTTTCGCGATGAAGCGGTCGATGAAGGGCCAAAAGATGAAGATAAGCACGACGAGGCCCGGCACGAAGATCCCGACCGCCTCCGGCGTCATCTTGATCCACCGGTACATGGGGAAGAAGTACCATTCCGGCTTGATGTGCTCCGGCGTCACGAGCGGATTGGCCTTCTCCATGAGATGCAGCGGAAATACGATGGACAGGATGGTGCAGAGATAGAGAAAGAAGATCCCGATGTTGACCTCCGTCAAGACAT
The DNA here is from genome assembly GCA_964577975.1 of uncultured Thermodesulfobacteriota bacterium. Lineage (GTDB taxonomy): Bacteria > Desulfobacterota > S145-22 > S145-22 > S145-22 > JAOZMY01. Next base: position 686 of record CAZOBB010000011.1, read on the forward strand.
GGTCGGGGAAGAATCGATAGCTCCCCTCGGGAAGTTCTTTTGATTTCTCTTTTTCTTTCATACGGGTAACACCCCCTTTTCATTCTTCATGTTCATACCGTCTATTCGTCTCCTTTCGACAATCCCTTGATAACCTCTCGCTGGATACCCACGAGATGCTCCGACACGCCGTGGATCCGCAGGATGATGATGTGAATCACGACCATCAGAAAAATCGCGGTGGGCAGGATCGCGGCATGGAGGACAAAGAAGCGGTTCAGGGTATAAGGACCGATCGACTCACCGCCCATCATGAATCGCGAAATCGTGGGACCGATGAGGGGAACCTTGGAGGCGATCTGCGTCCCGATGGTCATGGCCCAGTAGGACTGCTGCGTGTAAACAAGGGAATACCCGGTAAAGGCGGTTCCCAGCGTTAAAAGCAGAAGGATCGCGCCGGACACCCAACACAGTTCGCGGGGATGACGGAAGGCTCCCGTGGCGAAGGTTCGAATGGCATGGAGAGACACGGTTACCACCATGATCTCGGCGGCCCAGTGGTGGATGGCCCGGACCCACCAGCCGAATCGGATGTCGTTGGTGATCCGGCCGACACTTTCATACGCCTGGTCCGGATGGGGAACGTAGTAAAAGGCGAGGAGGAGTCCCGTCACGATCAGGACGAAAAACATCAGGGCGGGGGCACCTCCCAGACAGTACCACCAGTTCTTCATGTGAGCCGGAAGAATCTCTCCAACGAGGTCTTCCTTGACCTTGCCCCAATCCACCGGGAGGGACTGGTCAATCCAACCTTTCGTTTCTTTTGTTTCTTCCATATTACACCTCTCTTACAGACACATAGATATTGCCGTCTTTGACCGTGACTTTGTATTTGTCCAGAGGACGGGGCGGCGGCCCGGCGATGTTCTTGCCGCTGGCGTCGAAATATCCCTTGTGGCATGGACAAAAAAACACCTTTTTCTCCGCATGCCACTCGACCTCGCACCCCAGGTGGGTGCATATCTTGGAAAAGGCCGAAAGTCTCCCCTTGTCGTTGATGAGGATGGCCTTCTTCCCCAGCCCGTCTATGAATTCGAGGGACGCCCCGTCGGGAAGCTCGCTGAGGTTTCCCACCAGGACATCGACATACTTGACTTTCCTTTTGGCCGGGACCAGGTATTTCAGGCTGTAGATGGCGGCCGTTCCGAGGCTGAGGACCAATCCGACGGTCATGGCGGCGTTGGACAGGAAGTCGCGGCGGCTTACCTCATTCCCGGAAGAATTCCCTTCCATGGGTATGTCCTTGGTTTGCACGTGTTCTCACCTCCTTTCCTTGTGAACTGACCGGCAGAGGGTTGGAGGTTGAGGTGGTTGGTTAAGGTTTGACACGGCCCCTGCCTTCGTGGAATTTTATCCCCGTGAAATGTTAAATTGACGCAAACGGATGTAAAATTTCTGTAAAATTTCGTTTCCCCCACAGGTTGACGAACCAGTCACGATGAATTAAAAATAGGCAAGGAAACGCAGCCGATCCGATTTCGAACGATGAAATTGCCGTCGAACACGTGAAGAAAGAGATTTTTCCCTTATGTTTTACCAGAATCTGAGCTTTAAATACTTCATCGCCATTACGGGCGTTCTCTGCCTGATGGTAATCGGCATATTCGTTCATTTTTACCATTTGCAGAAAGAGGCCATCCTTGGTGAGGTCAAGAACCAGGCGAAGATCCTCTGCCGGCAGGTTCTTCTCACCCGAAGCTGGCTCGCCGAGATGGGTGGGGTCTACGTCAAGAAACAGAAAGGTATGGAGGCAAATCCCTATTTGGGCAGCGAGGGGAAAATCGAAGGGAAAGACGGGACCTGTTACCTGCTTCGCAACCCCGCCATGGTCACACGGGAACTGTCCGAATTCGCCAGACGGGAGGGGCTCTATCGTTTTCGCCTGACCAGCGAACGCTACATCAACCCCGCCAACGCCCCGGACGGAACCGAACGATTCGCCCTAAAACTTTTCAAGAGAAGGACCCGGAAAGAGTATTTCGTCCAGCAGGAAATCGACGGCCAACAGGTTCTCCGCTACATCGTCCCACTCTATATCAGGAAATCGTGCCTCAAATGCCACCAATACCAGGGCTATCAGTTGGGGGAACTCCGGGGATGCATCAGCGTGCTCATCCCGATCGAGGAGGCCCGGCGCAAGATCGTCGCGCAGCGAAATGCCCTAATCTTGGCCGCGTGCCTCATCCTGATCGTGACGGTTTTTACTCTCTATTACCTGAACCGATCTCTCATCATCCGCCCCCTCACCCGGCTTCGCGAAAAAATCCGTCAGTTCGAAGGGGACGTCAATACCCCCGTCCATCCTTCCAACCGGAGGGATGAGATCGGCGCCCTGGAAAACGGCTTCTACCAGATGACACGAACGATCCAGAACAGCCACAAAGAGATGCGGCGGGAGATCCTGCGGGCCACAGAGGAGCAGCGGCGCCTGAACAGCGAACTGAAAAAGGCGAATCTTCAGCTCCAACAACGCGACCAACTCAAAACGAACTTCCTTGCCACGGTCTCCCACGAGCTGCGCACCCCGCTCACCACCATCAAGGGCGGGGTCGATTACCTCATGAAGACGGCGGAGGAAAAGGAGCAAAAACGATTCCTGGAAATCCTCGAAAGAAACATCCGCCAGCTCATCCGAATGGTGAACAACCTCATCGACCTGGCCCGGATCGAGCTGGATCGAATCGAGTTGGAACTGGAAGAGGTCAACCTCAAAGAGCTCCTCGACGAGGTGATCCTTCTATTCGGCGGATTCATCCGGGAACGCCATGTTACCATCCGACGCGAAGGGTTCGATGACATCATCATTCCCCTCGATTACCGGCGAATGAACCAGGTCTTCCTCAACCTCCTCCACAATGCCGTGAAATTCTCACCTCCCGGCGGAGAGATCACGGTAAGGATGGAGTCCGACGACAACGATGTCCGGATCTCCGTAACCGATCACGGCCGCGGCATCGATCCTGGAAAAATCAAATCTATCTTCGTCCGTTACCGGTGCCAGGACAAAGGAAAACAGGATGGAGAAGGCAGCGGCCTTGGGTTGGCTATCGCCCAAGGACTCGTGCGCGCTCACGGAGGAAGGATCGACGTAGAAAGCACTCCCGGAATCCGCACCACGTTTACCGTCATCCTTCCGAGACACCCAAAAAGGAAAGAAAGGGAGAAGGAAAACTCAGATGGAAGAAAAAAAGACCATCCTGCTTGTTGACGACGACCCGGACATCTTGATGGTCCTGAAAGGGAACCTGAAGCTGTCGGGGTACGAGGTGCTGACGGCCGGCACGGCACAAGAGGCCCTGGAACACTGCGAACAGGGCGAGGCAGACCTAGTCGTTCTCGATCTGGTCCTGCCCGACATGGACGGAATCCAGGTCTGCTGCCGGATCCGCGAAACGGACGATTCCCTTCCCATCATCATGCTCACGGCGAGGGACAGCGTAGCAGACAAGGTCCTCGGCCTGGAATGCGGTGCCGATGATTATGTGGTCAAACCATTCGAATTCCTGGAACTCCAGGCCCGGATCAAGGCATGCCTCCGGAGGCGGGAAGCTCCGAAGGAAAAACTACCTAAACGGTTGGAGAGGGGGCCGCTCGTCATCGACCGGGCCACTTACAAGGCCTGGCTCGAGGGAAAACCGGTGGATCTGACGAAAAAGGAATTCGATCTCCTTTATTTTCTCGCTTCTCACCCGGGCCAGGCCCTCTCACGGGAAGACATCCGCCATGCCCTCTGGGGAAAACGCCAACTCTACACCTGGAGCCGGACTATCGACGTACACATCCAGCACCTGCGCCAGAAACTGGAACGGGATCCCAAACACCCCAAACTTATCCTCACGGTCCCCGGCGTCGGGTATCGGCTGACTGTTTGAGAAGGCAATCCCTCCGTTTTATCAGAAACGGATTTCATACACTGGCCGGTGTTCCTTTGCCCTCCCATGAAGAGGCCGTTGAAACCCTATGCCTCATTGTCTTCCAACACGTTGACACAAGATAACTTCATGGTGTTCAAATCCAGGGCGACGAGGGTGGGGGCAAAAATGATCTCTCTTTCCACGAGATCCGTATCCCGTAGCAACCACATGATAACTTCCGAAGCCAACAAGGTATTGGAACAAAGCCCCCCAATACTTGTCGTCGCAGCAATCCCCTTTGAGAGGAAGGTATCACGGACGATGTCGATGATCCTGGGATTGAAAAGACGTTTAAGCCATGCTGGCAGATAGTCGTGAGGATTCTCTTGATATTTTTCGGTCGTCCTCTTCCAAAACTCGTCGGGCATCATTTTGTCGGGGTGATAATTGATCATTAAAGCCCCAAACCCCATAACTCCACAGGTAAAAAGGGGAATTCCGTATTTCTCCAAAAAGGTAGGAGTTGCTCTTTTGACATCCTCGCCTTTCTCGATATCGATCACGCCAATGTATGCGTCACATCCTTCCAAAAGGGCATCCATGTTATCGAGTGTTATCCCTTCAGGGAAGAGCGTCAGTTCAATTTCCGGGTTGATGGACCTTGCCCACTGTTCGTATACCTCCAATTTGGTCTTCCCCATCGTAAAACCGAAAGCGGCAGCCTGCCTGTTCATATCGGGTGGATCAAAAACACCATTTTCAGCAAGCTTAAACTTTCTGACGCCTGCCCGCACCAGCGCGAGAAAGGCGCCTCCCCCAACCCCTCCCAATCCGGAAATGGCAAGACACGATTCTCCCAAAACAGAATATCCCTCTTGTCCTATGATTGGAAAGGTCCTGTCCAAAAAACCGTGTGTCTCTTTCACGCCTATCCTCCCTTCTTCAAAATCTCGTCTTCTCCCCCTCTCCGATCGTAGGATAGCCCCGATTTCATCAAAACTTCAACTAACCCCTTCCAAACCATTAGATCTCCGAACCATAGGCGGCCATTTTTGCCTCCCTTTGGCACTCCCGACTCTTCGTTGGTGCTGTGAATGGAAACGTCCCTTGTTTTTTAATATCAGGTACAGAAACGGTGTCAATGGGCAGCGAAATAAAGGTCTCAATTCTCCAGCCTCCAGACACACAGGAAACGATTTACAAGCACTTGTTTGCCTGATCGTGGGCCTGGCGTAACGAAACGGAAGCCTCTTTGAGCGCCCTACGGGATTCCTCCATGTATCCGTCCACAAGGGCCGACCATGCTCGATGAAGATTACGCTCCCCCTGGGCCAACGGAACAAAGATTCGAGTGTAAACGTCGTACCCCAACGTTAGCGCTAGCGACGCCCCATCGCCCGTAAGCTCGGCAACCATCCTTTCTATCTCCTCAATACCAGCCTTTATGGCATTTTGTTTTCCTCCCTCATCCTGTTCAAGCAACGCCAACACACCCTGTTCAATCTTTTACAGCTGCCCTAGTATGTCAGTATGCTCGCGGACTTGGACGCCCCTCCGGCCCTTTTCGATCCCCATCCGTCGAACGGCGATCACCCCCATCAACGCAACGGCAAGGAAGGGGAGGAATACCCCCCACGAGACGTGAGGGGCAACGGTCGCTGCCGCGCCTCCCGCGGTACCAACGATAAAAAGGATAATCCCTACTTTCCGCACTACATCCCTCTTATGATGATCAGAAGTGAAAAAGCCAGTTCCGTCAAGGCAGCAATGCCCTACCCTTTCATTCTCTTCTACCATGGGTGCTTCCCACTTCACCAATTCCTCTTAAAAGCGTATCTTTGTCCTTTCCTGTTTATGATTCTTACTTGCTTGATTCCCATTTTATAGTATAGTGACCATATAGGCGATACTACAGAGAAAACACTTATATCTCAAAGCGAGGTTTTCTATGCATTATTTAAATAAGCTTTTCGAAATAGAAGACGCCTACTGCGTCAGCGACGAGTGTTTGCACACCCAGTTCATGGCCATGAAAGAGGTGTTCGAATTTCACTACGAAAACAACGAGATTTATCGCAAGATTTGTGATGACGCGGGGTTCGGACCACCTGATCTAAAAACGCCCGAAGACGTAAGATATATTCCCCACCTGATGGTCAACGTGCTTAAGTGGCACACGCTCCAAACGCTCCCGGACGACCAGATCGCCTTCGAGTTTACGTCGAGCGGCACGAGCGGCCAGAAAAGCCATGTACTTTGCGACGCGGCCTCCAAGGAGAGACAAAACATCATGCGGGAACGCATCGTAAAGGCCGTGGGGATCCCTTCGGACACCCCCGTGAACTACATCGTGTTCAGTTACGATCCGGCCATCGCGGGCAATCGGGGAGCCGCCTACACCCACAACATGTACACCACCTTCGCCCCGGCCAAAAACAAATTCTTCGCCATCCACGCGGATGCCAGGGGCATGGCGGAGTTCGACGCCGAAGGCGTTCTGAAAAGGCTCGAAGACTACGCCAAGGACAAAGGCACGCCCGTTAGATTCGTCGGTTTTCCGGCGTTCATGCACGAGATAGCCCTTTTGATGAAGGAGAAGGGAACGAGCTTTGATTTCAATCACAAAGACAGCATGGTCATCACGGGCGGCGGCTGGAAGGACAAAGAGGAAAAGAGTATTCCGTTCGAGGCATTCAAGCGGGAGATCAACGAGACGGTAGGGATTCCCATGGACAACTTCAGGGATCTTTACGGGTTCGTGGAACACGGCGTGCCCTACTTGACATGCTCCCAGGGGCACTTTCATGTGCCCATCTTCGCTCGGGCTTATGTGAGAAAACCGGGAAATCTCGAATTTCTGGATTATAACGAAAAGGGACTGCTTCACCTGCTCTCCCCTTACAACCTCGCGCAACCGACCATTTCGATCCTCTCTACGGATTACGCCGAGCTCAGAACCGATTGCGCGTGCGGCATCCAGACACCTTATATCAAGCTGTCAGGCAGAGCCGGAAAACAGAAGCACAAGGGATGCGCGATAACGGCGGCGGAGCTTTTGAAGGCATAAAAGACCGCCAAAACTTGGGACCAAAAGGAGAGAATCATGCATATCTACCTCTTCGGGGAAATAAAGGAAGAAAATAGAGAAATCGATTCTCAAAGGATCCACGAGATTCTCCACAAGGCCAAAGAGTTGAAAGGGGAGGTGCAGAAACTAACGATCCGTGACATAGCAAACGTGCTGAATAAACTTTCCACTCTCTGGATGGACGAGTCTTATCCCCACCGAAGGGAGGCCCTCGCCAAGCTTCCCTCGCTGATCGGTTTCTCCAAAGAGATGGTGGAAGAAGGTATCAAGAGCATGTGCGATCTGCTGAAAAGGCAGAATATCTTTACGAGGCTGAACAGTGATCTGGGTGATTACCGCTACCTTGACGAATGGGTGTATCACCCGGTTTTCAAGGGCTACATGATGGCGAAACCTCGGGGTGTCGTGGTCCACGTTTCCGCCGGCAATGTGTTCGTCGGGGGAGTGGATACCCTCATTCAGGGCATCATCACGAAAAACGTCAATATCATGAAGATGTCCACCGTCGATCCCCTCTTTCCCGTCCTCTTCGCCAAAAGCCTGAAAGAAAACGATGACACGGGCATTCTCCACAAGGCAATGGCTCTCATCCACTGGAAGGGTGGCACCGAAACCGTCGAAAAGCCCCTGAAACAGCTCGCGGATTGCATCGTTGTCTATGGTGGGAAAGACACGGTATTCAGTTACAGGAAGGATCTGGGCCTTCACACCAAGTTGGTGGAATACGGGCCGAAGTACAGCTTCGTGGTTGTCCAGGATAGCGAGCTGAAAAAAAGGGGGTTGGAAAACGTGGCACATCTCATCGCCAAAGACGCCCTCATGTGGGAGCAGTCCGCTTGTTCGTCCCCCCACGTCGTGTATGTGGAAGGGGAAGAAAATGCCTTACGGCTCATGGAGGCAATCGCAGCCAGTTTCGACGCCTGGGCGAAGCGCCTGCCCCAGGGAACCGTTTACGATGACGAGGCGGTGGAGATAAACAAGGTTCGAGAACTGGCAAAGGTGGAAAAGGCCCTAGGGAAAAGCGATTTCCGGCTCGGCAAAAAGGGCCTGAGCACCGTCGTGTATCAAAAAGACAGGCAATTTCAGGTATCTTGTCAAAACAGGACCCTTTTTATCAAGGCCGTGGATACTATTTTCGAGGTCATTGCCGCCGTTGGACCTATGGGGGAATACATGCAGTCCGTGGCCGTGGTTGCCGATGAAGACACCGCCAAACAAATTGCCAACCGGCTCGGAGACATGGGAGCCGACAGGTTCGTCGAACCTGGACGAATGTCCGTAAGGAAACACGGTACCCCTCATGACGGCACAAAAGGGGTGGCGGAGCTTGTCAAATGGATTTCCTTGTCCCGCGACAGCCTCGACACGAAATGGGATGTGATCGTTCCAAAGCACACATATAATCCTGAAGAAGACTATTTCGATTTTCTACCCCAAAACGAAAGGGACGCGCTGACACTCCGTCGTATCAATCAGATATTCGCCTACGCGAAAAAACATTCACCGTTATTGGGCGAACGATACGAAGGAATCGACAAGATTGAAAGCCTGGAGGACTTCAGGAAGGTTCCTCTCCTTAAAGGGGAAGACTACAAACAATATATTCCCCCCTTCGGCCAGGGTCTCCTGACCCAGGAAAATCCTGAAGGGATCGTCTTCGCGAGTGGAGGCACGACGGGTCGGCCCAAGGTCGTTTACAGGACTTTCGACGAACAGTGGTTCAACGCCTTGAAGCTCGGCAAGGGGTTGAGACTATCCATTTTCGATGAAACGGATGTAGTGGCCAACCTGCTCTTCGCGGGCAATATGTGGGCGTCCTTCGTTTCGTTCAACATGGCACTCGAGGTCGTGGGGTGCAGGATCCTACCGATAAGCGGTAATCTGGCCCTGGATGCCATTGTAAATGCCCTTGTGATGTTCGGCGCAACAGGTTTCATCACCATTCCTTCCGTGGCCATCTCCATTGCCGAATATGTCGAAAAAAACGCGCTGGATCTCAAGATAAAGAAGATCGTGACGGGGGGAGAACACCTCTTCAAGGAGGCGAGAGAATATATCAAGAACGTGCTTGGCGTTGAGAAATTTTCGGCGACCGATTACACGACAAACGACACGGGAACCGTGGGATTCCAATGCTCTCACCTACCATGCGGATTCTATCACGTGCACGAAGACCTTCACTATCTCGAGATATTAAACGAAAACGATGAGCCTTGTGGTATCGAGGAACCTGGCCGTGTCGTCGTAACCAACCTGTACCGGAAGCTGATGCCAACCATCCGATACGAGGTTGGCGATATGGCCAAGTGGGTAGGTGCTCCGTGTGACTGCGGGAGAAAAACGCGTGTCTTCGAGCTTCTGGGAAGGAGTGATGATGTTCTCATTATCGGCGGATGCAATATCTATCCCGAGGCGGTGGCAAGCGCCATCGCGCAATTCAACTTTCTGAGCAGCCATTTTCAGATGACGGCAAGGATGGATAAGGCGAAAGACAGTCTCGTCGTTATCGTCGAGGCCAAAGAAGGATACCAAAATATCACCGAGGGAGACAGGGGTAAGCTGAAAAAAGCCATCTATGAAAGATCGAAAGAACTGGAAACCATGTTGGATAAAGGATTGATCAACGATATTGATGTCCAGATCGTGCCTCACAATACTATCGAAAGAAATCCAAGAACCGGAAAGATCAAGCTGGTCGTCGACAATAGAAGATGAGCCATCCAATGATTGAATTCAGTCTCGTCGTTCCCAACAAACTTGTCTCTCTGCCGGTCGTTCGCTCTTTCGCCGCGAAAGCGGCAGAGATCACCGGCTTCGAAAAAGACAAGCTTACCCGGTTCGAGCTGATCGCGGAGGAGGCGTTCCTCTACACGGTGAGAACGGCTTTCGATGAGGATGAGGAGGCGGATATCAAAATCGTCGTTTCCATCACACCCGTGGTGTTCATCCTATCGTTTTTCGACAAGGGCATTCCTTTTGGGGCCATTCCGACAAACACGTCGGATGACTTCAGCAAGTTGCAGCTTACCATTTTGCGTAAAGCCAGTGACAATCTGGAATGGATCAACCACGGAAAACAGGGGAAAGAACTGCGAATCACCTTCTCCAAACCGAATAAACCGATAACGGAGTACGCCCTCCCCGTCCCTCAAAGGAAACAGTCCCCCACCGACGACATCTCCGTGGAAATCTTGGATCCGAAAGAATCCTATCAGGTGGCACAGTTGATCTACAAATGTTACGGCTACACCTACCCCAACGAGGATATGTATTACCCCGAGGCGATAGAGAACCTGAACAAAGAGGGGAAACTGGTATCGATCGTCGCCATCGACAAGGCCTATAACAAAATCGTGGGTCATTACGCCGTGGAGCGCTACGACCTGGGGGATGTCGTGGAATTCGGGCTCGCCGTCGTGGATCCGGAGTATCGGGGACGAGGAATCGTGGGGCGCATGCGGGAAAAAGTAGAGCAGACGGCAAGAGAGCTGGATATCAAGGGTATCTACTCCCAACCCGTCACCAGCCACACCGGAACCCAAAAGATCAACGAGCGTTTCCACTCCACGGTGTGCGGCATCTCTTTTGGTCTGATCTCCAATGAATTCAGCTACAAAAAGATGGACATCAAACCCGAGACCGAACGGGAAACTTGCCTCTTCTATTACAAGGTGCTCGCTCGTGAACCTCGCTATCTTCACGTGCCCGCCAAACACAGGGAGATGATTCTATCCATCTATGCGAGGCTGAACGTCGACGTGTATGAAGCCGAAAAAGATCAATGGGCGGAAACCACGCAGGTTGAGGCGAAGTTCAATCCCTCCATACAGTTCGGTACCCTCAACGTTCTTAGGATTGGCAAAGACTTGCCCCATAAGGTGAAGAACGCCTTGGCGCACCTGCAACTGTCCACCGGTGCTGAGGTTGTATTTTTGAACATTCCTCTCAACGATGCAAAGATAGACGAATTCCTTCCCGACCTCGAGAAAATGGGCTTCTTCTTTTGCGGTATCGTGCCCTATGCCTTTGGGGGGAAAGATGTCGTCAGATTTGAGTGCCTGAAGAGATCGATCGATCTGTCACGGATAAAGATTTACAGCGATTTCGCGAAAAGCGTCTTTGAGTACTCCGCCGCCATGATGAAGGAGGTTATGAATAATATTTGAGCTTTTCAAAACGAACAGGCCTTTTCTAAGGTTTTTCCTTTCCCGTTTCATCTCACGCATCGGCGACGGCATCCATTCGCTTGCCCTTTTGTGGATTGCCTATAGGTGGGGAAAATCAGGCCTTGTCATCGCGGCTGTCATGGTGGCGTTTTCCCTGCCCGGCGTGCTGGTGTCACCTCTAGCGGGACAGCTCGCGGACAGGAAGCGGCGCGCCAGGATCATGGTCGTCACGGACCTGGTTCAGGCGGTGTGCGTCTTTGTCCTCTCCCTTCTGGCGTATGAAGGGGGGTTAAATCTATGGTCGCTGATCGTGTTGACCGTGATCATGTCGCTGGCCCAGGGATTCTTCCTGCCGGCCTCCCTGTCCATCGTGCCGCAGATTGTAAAAAAAGAGGCTATCACCAAGGCAAACGCCCTCGTCCAAATCAGCTCGAGTTTCAGCATCCTCATAGGTCCCCTCATTGGGATGAGTCTCATCGCCGTGATCGGTCTGCCGCTCGCCTTTTTTGTCAACGGGATATCCTTTTCTCTTTCCGCCCTCCTGTTGTACGGAATCTCCACCGTAGCTTCCTCGGCGTATATGAAAGCCACATCGTTCCTCGAATCCATACGGGAGGGCCTAAAATTGGTCAAAAAATACCCCGTTGTTTCAAAACTCATCGGCAAGGCCGCCACAATCAATCTTTTCTACGGCTCCATCACGATTCTTATCCCGTTGTTCGCAGGAAATATCTACCACATGGGCGCAAAAGGAATCGGCCTTCTCATGGGCGCTTTCGGCGGCGGTATCTTCATATCGTCGCTTGTCCTAGGCAGCATCACCCTCTCGGTGTCAGACAGAATCATCGTGGCCGCCAGCACCCTTTTGATGGGGGTCATGTTCATCCTGTTCGGGTGGGTGTGCCATTTCTACGTTTCCATGATCAGCCTGTTCTTTGTCGGCGTGGGCGTCAATGTCTCCAACGTCAGTATCCTCTCCATCTACCAGAAACGTCTGCCCGACCAGGTATTGGGCAGAATCATGTCCTTCATGGGAGCCATTGCCCTCTCTCTTTTACCGGTCAGCTACGCCTTAACCGGCGTGCTTGTTTCATTCATTGGGGAAAGAACGATCATGCTGGCCAGCGGAATCGTCACCATCATCGTTTCCCTGTCCATCTTCGGAATCAAGGAGTTAGAATCGGAAAGCGAAATCATCTTACCATGATGAGGAAAAACCCATTTTCAAGTTAAAAGGAGAAATAAATGGATAAAATGGCCTTTTTTCAAGACGTCAAAGAAAACGTGGAAGCATACCAAGATTTCCTTAGAAAACAGGGAGCCACCGACATAAAGAAATGGGAGGATATCCCTCTCACCACCAAGCAGACCTATCTCCTCAACTATCCAATCGAAAAGGCCGTTCGAAAAGGCAACGTGGACAAGTGCTCCCTCATTGGGGCCTCGAGCGGTTTCTCCAAGACGGGCAGTGTCTACTGGTTGAAAGGTCCGGAAGACGAGGAACGCTACCTGGGCATCATCGAAGAAACCCTAAAAGCGCTCTACGGAATCGATGAACGCAAGACCTTGATCGTCACCGCGGCCGCGTTGGGAATGTGGTTCGGGGGTATGCAGCTTGCCTGTTTCATGCGAAGCCTCGCCTCCCGGGTCAGCTACCCCCTCACGGCCGCTTTGCCGGGCCTCGACCTCGAAGAGGCCGCCCATGTCGTGAAACGATTTTTCCACCTCTACGACCAGATCCTGTTCATTACCAATGCTTCGAACGTCAGCATCCTCTACTCTCTCTTGAAAGATGAGCCCAAACTATTGAACGGCACCGTCTACTTCGCCGTGGTGGGGGAGTACTTCAGCGAAAACTACCGCCGAAACATGGCCCTGCGTTTCGGGCACGATGAACATAACGAGGTCGTGGTGTGGACAGGATACGGTTCAGCGGACACGGGCGACATTGCCATGGAGACGCGAGAAACAATCAGGTTAAGGAAATACTTTGAGTTTGAGAGCAAAGAGCTATCCAGAAAACTCTTTCAAACCGATGACACCCCGATGATCATGAAGCCGTTCGGCGACGATCTTATCGAAATCATCGAAGGACAAATCGTTGTCACCAAAGATCAGCTCATCCCCCTTGTGCGCTACAATACGAAAGACCGAGGAGGGGTGTTGAAAAAGGAATCGCTGAAGGGCATTATCGACGAAAAACTCTATGAGAGCCTTCCCGATAAAATGCTTTACATCCACGGAAGACCGGAAAACAGTGTCATCTTTTATGGCACCAATCTCATGATCAACGACATCGGAAACTTCTTCTACTCCATCGAGAAAGAGATTTCATACAGCGGGCTCTTCGAGGTCAAGAAAGAGGACTCAGATGGTGTCGAAAGATTCGTTTTCACCGTTTATACCTTCAACGACGTTTCCGACAAGAAAGAGGATTGCAAAAAGAAACTGATCGAATTTCTAAAAAACTACTCGAAAGAATTCGTCGCCAAATACGACAATCTCAGACGGGCGACAAAAATCGAACTGATCGACGTGCGCCTCGAACAAATCAGCAAAGACAAGGCGGCGACAAAACACCGATTCGTGAAGGAGTAGGTCATGGACAATCCCTTTACCTTTTACACGTTGGAAGAACAGCTCAACTACGCCAGAAGGGTTTTCATAACCGCAAAATCAAAATCTTCATTCTATCGAGACAAGCTCAAAGGAGTGGGAAAAATCGATACCTATGAGGATTGGCTGAAAGTGCCGTTCCTGACGAGGGATGAGGTGTACAACAACTCCTATCCGGAATCCACCGACATGCTGACCTGCAAGGCGGAGGGAATCATTGTCGTCTCAACCGGCGGATCGAGCGGCATCTCCCGATACAGTGTCTTCACGCACGAGGAATGGGATACCTTCGCGGAGGTGCAGGCGAAGTCGATGAAGCTTTTGGGAGTCACCCCGAAAGACGTGGTCGCCAACATGTTCGTCGCCGGCAACCTCTGGCCTTCTTTCTTAGGGGCCCACGAAGTCATTAAGAGGGTGGGAGCAGTCCACCTACCGATAGGAATCATTCCAAAACCAGAGCTTAAAAAGGCGTTGCGCTATTTCGAAACCTTCAAACCGACGGTACTCATCACACTTCCCACCATGATCATCGCCCTCACCGAAACCTTTCGAAGCATGGGGGTAACCATAGAGAGCGTTCAAACCATTCAGTTCACGTCAGAACCCATGCCCCAAAACACGACGGATTACATCAAGAGTGTTTTTGTCAACGCCCAAATCAAATCGGCAAGCTACACCAGCGCCGATTGTGGGATGATCGGGTATCAATGCGATGTTTGCCGATCCAATGAATATCACGTTCCCACCGATTTCCAGTTCGTGGAAATTCACAATTTCGAAGAGGACAGACCCTGCAGGCAAGGGGAGGAAGGCGAGCTGGTCATTACCAATCTGCGGAGGTTTTCCATGCCGATCATCCGGTACAGAGTGGGAGACATCGGGTATTACAAGTCCGAAGCGTGCGCGTGCGGCGACAAGAACCCCCTGCTGGTCCTCAAAGGAAGGGCGGGTGAGGATTTCAAATTGGGAGGCGCTTACGTGGGCATGGGTGAGATTGAAAAGGCCATCGCACCCTTTTTCGCGAAAAAGGGCATAAGTCCGAATTACCAGTTGAAGCTGAGTGTAACAGATGACGGACGGATGAACTTCATTCTGAAGATTGAATCGTCAAGCCCCCTGGAGAGCAAGGCATTGGAAGAGGCTATCAAGGAATCGCTGAGAAAGGAAATACCCTACATCGACACGGCCTGCGTCATGAACTATTTCAATACGTTTGAAATCGAATTCGAAGCCATTGGAAACCTGGAAAGAAGCCCCGTTACCGGGAAAGTCAAAAGGCTCGTGGATAAACGCGTTCAGTGAAAGAAAGGGGTCTCCCCTCTGGCTATAGAAGAAGCTAAGATTTGACATCCCTCCGAGGAGTTGGTAGAACAAAAAAAACACGAGGAGGGAAGAAACATGAAACATTTCAAGGTCATCACAGGCTTTCTCATCATTTTCTTCGCCATCGGAACAGCGGGATACGCGGTCGTTCCGCAGAAGGTTATCGACGACATGGCAGCCAACTACCTGAAGAAAAAGCCGGTTTCGGCCCTTCCCTCGGGGCTTACCCTGCAGGAGGCCATGCTGGTTCAGGAGGCCTTCGTGGCGAGAATCGAGCAGGTCTACGGTCCTCCCGTGGGGTATAAGGCGGGACTGACCAGCCCTCCGGCCCAGAAGAAATTCGGCGTCAGCCACCCCCTGCTCGGCGTTCTTCTCCAGAAGATGATCATCAGAAAGACGAACCTGGTCATGGACGCCAAGTTCGGGGTTTTGCCCTTGACCGAGGGGGATCTGGTGGTGAGCGTGGGCAGCGATACCATCAACGAGGCGAAAACCGACATGGAGTTTCTCGCCGCCCTGGATGCCGTCTATCCCTTCATCGAGCTGCCGGACCTCTTTTACGCCAAGGGCACGAAACTGAACGGCCCCGCCCTGGCCGCCATCAACGTGGCGGCCCGCTACGGCCTTCTGGGAAATCCCATCAAGCTCGCCGCGACGGAGGAATGGAAGAACCGCCTCGCCAATTTCAAGCTCGAGATCCTGGACAAGGGCGGGAAAGTCCTCGCCACCGGGAAAGGGAGCAACCTCCTGGGGCACCCCCTCAACGTGGTCAAGTGGATCCGCGACGCGGTGAAGAAGCAGGGGAAACAACTCAAGAAGGGCGACCTGCTCTCCCTGGGCACCATCACGAAGCTCATGCCGGCCAAGCCGGGCAAAACCATCCGCGCCCGTTACACGGGCCTCGATCCAAAGGGCCCCGTGGAAATTTCGGTGAGTTTCGAATAAACGACAACAGGGGAGCG
>CAZOBB010000012.1:0-9119 GCA_964577975.1 uncultured Thermodesulfobacteriota bacterium
TTCCTTGGCGGAAGGCATGTCCACGTTCGCATCTTCCAGGATGGTGGGGGCGAGGAAGTAGCCGTTAGGGTATTCCTCCACCTTGGGATTCCGTCCGTCCAGGACCATCTTCATGCCGTCCTTGAGGGCCGAATCGATCCATTGTTCCACCTTTTCCTTCCCCGCGCGGGTGGCAAGGGGGCCGAGATCGCTGCTCTCATCGAGACCGTATCCCAGTTTCATGCCGGCGGCCGCCTGCTTGAACTTCTCTTTCATCTCGTCGTAGATGTCACCCATGACGATGATATTGTCCGCGCCGAGGCAACGCTGGCCCGTCATCCCGAAGCAGGCCCTGAGCAGCCACTGGGCCGTCTGGTCCAGGTCGGCGTCCGGCATGATAACCACATGGTTTTTCCCGTTGCCGTTGATGGAAGAGGTTTTTTTCAATCTTCCACACATCTCGAAGAGGTCGTGCCCCGCCCGGTTGGAGCCGATGAAACCGACACCCTTGATCTCGGGTTGACTCAGGATTTCTTTATTGATCTCCCGGCCGCCGTGGATGAGGTTGATGACACCCTTCGGGAAACCCGCTTCTTCCGCTACCTTGCAGATGGCCTCCGCGGCGACGGGATCCTGCCGGCTGGGACTCACGACCACCGTGCACCCGGCGGCCATGGCGTAAGGGACGAAGGAGGACCAGGCGTGCATGGGAATGTTCCCCGGCGTGACGATGAGGAAGGGACCAAGCGGCTCCCAGACGAGGTGTTGATCGATACCGTTGGCCACTTGGTCGATATGTTCGTTCCACTTGGGCATTCCGTAGAGGGCCGAGCAGGCCGATTCCACGTTCTCGATTACGCGGCGGACCGAGCCCCGGGCCTCGCCGATGGTGCGCCCGTGGTCCTGGGTGAGGATCCGGGTCAGTTCGTCGAAGTGCTCCTCCAGTTTGGCGCGCAGGTTGAAGAGGATCAGAGCCCGGTCCCGTAGCGGGACATCCTTCCATGTCTTGAAGGCTTCGCTGGCCGCCTCCACCGCCGCGCGCGCCTCTTCCTTGGTGGCGGTGGGGAATTCCGAGATCACCTCGCCGGTGGCGGGATTCGTGTTCTCATGGATCAGGTCTGATTTTGAATCTGTCCATTCGCCGTTGATGAACAGTTTCTGTTTTCCGTAGTGTTTCTTGACTTCGGGGAGCAGTGCCATAAAGTCCTCCTTGAAAACTTAATTATTTTTAAAGTTATTAAACGAAAGACAAAGACGTGTCAATAGCGAGAGGATGAAAAACTTGGCTTTGCCGGGGTCTATGTTACATTCGTGACCGGGGCATGAAGATTCCCGACCTGGGGACGCGGGTCATTTTCGTCGCTCTCACCGTGACGTCCTTTGCGTGGGAGGCCGAACGGGTCGATCCGAAGTATCGGGACACCTTTCCTCCTGGTGCCCGGATTTCGTGGGAGCAGAGAGCCGGCAGACGGCATTGGGATGGACCTAGGATGGAGGGGAATGATCCCGTGGTTCCACGCCGGACAGAGATCCATTTGTTTTTTTCCGCCGCTCTACTATAATCTCCGTGATGGAGAGAGCAGACGGCAGGAGGCGGTATCCTGCGGCGCCCCTCGTGGGGGTGGCCGGCGTCGTCGTGCGGGAAGGGAAGGTTTTAGTCATCAAGCGGGGAAAGGATCCCGGCAGGGGAGAGTGGAACCTCCCTGGAGGGCTCGTGGAGGTGGGGGAAACGCTCCAGGAGGCGGTCGCCCGTGAGGTGAGGGAAGAAACGGGCTTGACGGTGGCCGTGGGCGACCTGGTGGCGGTGGGGGATCGGATTATCCGGGATGAAAAGGGGCGGGTGCAATACCACTATGTCCTGCTGGATTACCTCTGCACGGTCGAAGGCGGCGCGTTGCGCCCGGCCTCCGATGCCGAGGAGGCCCGCTGGATGACGCCCCGGGAGCTTGAAGAGGCTGGTCTACCCGAACCGGTTCGGGAGGTCCTGGAAACGGTGGAACGAAAGATCCGGGGATTCAGGGGGGTGTGACGCATGAAAACGGAAGACGCCATGACCACGCGGACACGCTGGATTCCCTCTATTCGTAACCCGTTTCATCAAGGAGGGAACCGACGGCCTTGGCCCAGCCTTCGGGTCCCACGCCCCGGATTTTCGTGAGATTGGCCAGGCGGGGAAGAGACACCCAATGTCCCCCGGGCTTTTGGACCAGGAAGGCGTACTCCACGGCCTGGAACATGGGAAGGTCGTTCTCCGCGTCTCCCAGGCCCGCCGTGAGGAGCCGTTCGGCCTGCTTCCTGTAGAGTTCCGAGAGGATTCGCACGGCCTTTCCCTTGTCGCTGCCGCCCAGGATGTGGAAGAACCGCCCTCCGCGGGTCATAGTATACCCGGCGGCGCGGATCTCCCGTTCCAGGGCGTCGGGATCGCCGGAGACGAGGAGGAAAGGCTCGTCGTATCGGCGCTTCATGGCCAGGTTCGCTTCCGCCTCGTTGAGTCCCGTTAGCTCGCCTACCTCTTTCAGGCTCATCTCCCCCATGCCCTTGACGACGGCACCCGTCTTCATGGCCGCGTTGTGCAAGGCCTTGCGGAGGGGGGAGATGGGAGTCCCGATCGGAATGACCTCGTAGTCTCCCTCCCGCTTCAGGGGAATCCCGGCCCCCGTGAAACGGCCAGCGGGAAGGTAGATGGCTCCCCCGTTCTCGCAGATGAACGGATCGGTGTTTCCGAGGGTTTCCCGGAGGGCGATGATCTCCGCTGCCGTCTTGCTCGAGCAGAAAACCACGGGGACCCCGTTTCGGCGGCAGCGTGCCAGGACCGGACGGGCCGGTCCCGGTTCATAGGTTTCCTCCGACAAGAGGGTTCCGTCCAGGTCGGTAAAGATCACGATAGGCGACTTGGTCGGCACGAGAAACGTCCTTTTCGGCTTCAGGCGTTGTCCGCTTCCACCGCCTCCCTCAGCTCGGAAAGGAAGGAGGGGAGGGCGGCATCCACGCGGCGCCAGCTTGGGATGGCGGATGTCTCATCCGGGCGTTCGAGGAAATCTTTGCCGGCCTTGATGACGGCTTCTCCAAAGGTTTTAACGTGCCGAAGCTCTTCGTGCCAGTCGTATCCCAACCCGTTGATGAAGGCCTCGTCCTGATATTGACCGGCGGCCCGGTGGGCCTGGTGAAGGTAGGTTTCCCGCAATGTGTCGAAAAAGGCGGGCGACAGGGAAACACCCTCACTCGCGACGATGTGATAGAGGGTCGTGGCGATATCCGCCGCCATTTTGAACAGGCCCTTGTCGGGAGAGTCGGACAGGGATTGATGTTTGTGGTCGTAGCGGTCGCACAGCTCTGACTGGCAGATCCTCTGGGGTGTGCTGTTGCGGTAGATTTCCGCCAGAATCCCGATCTCCAGTCCCCAGTCAGCGGGGAACCGCAGCCTCCAGGCCACATCGTCCGTCAGGCAGAATTCCCCCGCCAGGGGATACCGAAAGGCGTCGAGGTAGGCGAGGACGGGAAGATCACCTGCCATCTTTCTCAGGGCTCGGATAAGCGGGGTGACAAAGAGGCGCGTGACGCGGCCGTGCAGGCGGTCCGAGAACCGCGCGTAGTATCCCTTGCAGAATTGATACCCCATGTCCGGGTTCACGACGGGAAAGACGAGGCGATCCAGAAGCTCCCGGTCGTAGGTGACGATGTCGCAGTCGTGGAGGGCGATCGCTTCCGTGTTTCCGTCTGCCAACAGGTATCCCAGCGCCATCCAGACGCTTCGGCCCTTTCCGTCCGGGCCCGCGGAGAGCCCGGCTTCTTCGAGCCGTTGATAGAGCCTCGTCAGGCGGGGGCCGCTGTTCCAGACCAACACGGTCGGTTGGGGGAGCCGTCCGAAAAAGTCCCGGGCCCGCCGGAATTCGTTTGGGGAGGCCGGTCCCAGGGTGACCACAATTTGGGAGAGATAGGTCACGGACTGCAATGCCTCGAGGATGCGGGGAAGGGCCGCCCCATCCAACTCGCTGATGAGGGATGGCAAAACGAGAGCGAGAGGGTATTTCCTGGTGAAAGGGGATAATTTTTCGTTGGTTTCTTCTGGATTCAAAGAGGTTAGTTTGTGAAGGGTTGTGATGGGATCCGCTTGATGAAAGTCACTCACTTAATGATTCCTCCACGCCTCCGGGAATTGGATCTTCCCTCCTCCATTACCTTGAAAGGTGATATATCGTAAAGGGAAAAATAAATCTTCATGGGAAGAAGCCTAGGTACCTTTGGTAGGAGAGGGTGTGGGAAAAAGATTGGGTGGTAGCTCTAAGTGGTAATACTCGAGGGTGCGGCGGATCAGAAGACGGCTGAGCATGAGGCTGTGCTCACGGGGGAAGAAGGCAAGAAACCCTTTCTTGGCCCCGTCTGCGAACTGTTGAGCGAGTTTTTCAAGGTCTCTGCCGGAATCGAACCAGTCTTTGATCTGTTTTTTTAGCTTATGGGTAAAGTCGAGGCTGCGTTCCAGGTAGGTTTTCACCTTTTTATATCCGCTAAGGACGCCATTGTGTCCAAAACAAAGGGTCTCGATTTCGTATGTGCTGATCTTTTGGAGGGAGGTTTCATAATCTCGAAGATTGTAATAGTAGTTTGGGCGAATCGTTCCATCTGGAAAATACAGCCCTCCCATGTCTGAACAGAAAAAGACACCATCTTCAGAGAGATAGGCGCCCACGGCATCTGGGGAATGCCCGGGTAGCGAGACGAACTCGAGTGAAAGAGAATCGAAAGTGAGGGTGTCTCCCTCTTGTATGGGATGTTGGATTGGGAAGGGTGAAAAGGATTTTTGTTCGTAGATCCGCGGTACGAACTCGACTCTTTTCGCGAAATCCGTGATCGAGTGGGTAGAAGAGGCTATTTTCTCCAATATGCGAGGGCGTGAGAGGATGTCTCTGTTTTTTTCACCGCTCACGACGTGAGTTTCCGGGAAATTTTCCATGACGAGGGGAAAAGTGCCAAGATGATCGAAATGGCCGTGTAGGATGCCGAGGTATTGAAGGTTTTCTGGCGTAACACCTTGGTTTCTTAGCTGTTCAAGAATGAGAAGTCCCTGGGGAGCGATTCCCCCTTCCATGAGGAAATAGGGAGGACCTCCGATGAGATATTGGGTAAATTCGAATGTGCCGACTTGGTGTACGTGGGGGGTGATTTGTTTTTCCATTGCTCCGATCATTGGGATCATACCTTTCCCCTTTTGGAGTTTTATTTGCGTGTTTAATTATAAATGAAAGGAGGGAGGTGTCAAAGGTGTACTGGGAAAGTACTAAGAAAAAATGGATTCATTTTCATGGTTCGAGCAGAATTCTTCGGGATCTTGGAATCAAATAAATCATTGACAACCTGTCTTTCTTTTGTTAAATGTTTTTCAATGTCAAAACCGTGTTTCATTAACCCGGTAAGTTTAGCGAAAGGGGGTGAAATAGAAGAGTAAGAGAAAAGATAGCTGCCGGGTTTGGGAGAAATTAAGGGTTGTGAGAGGTCGTGAAATCGGCCACCAAAACGAAGGAGGGAGTATCTATGCGGTTCAAAAAAGGTTTGATTTTATTGGCAATATTTATGATTTGTTTTACGATGGTGATGGCACCATCGGCATTCGCCAAGAAAAAGAAGAATCCTTTGGCAGCGTGGAAACCCAAATTTGACCCTTCCGGGGCGAAATATGTGATGAAGGTTTCCAACGTGTCTCATCCCGTGCTGGTTGGCGTGGGGGTCGGATACAAGATTCGGGATGCGCTCTGGAAGAAAACGAAGGGGCAAGTATACTTCGATTACTATCCCCTTTGTCTTTTAGGGGGAGAAGTTGAAGTCTTGAACCAATTGGTCACGGGGGCAGTTCAAGGAATGGCGTGTTCCTCGGTGGCCGTGACGAACATGGCTCCAAGAATGGGGATCGTGAACCTGCCTTTTTTGGTGGATACATTTGAAAATTTAGATAAGTTCATCTCCAATAAAAAGCTGTACCAACACTTTTTGGATGGCATGCTTTCCAAGGGTGTGTATGGAATCGACGTGGTCGGCTATGGAACGTACGGTTGGGCGACCATCAATCCCGTCAAGACCCTGGCGGATGCGAAAAAAGTCAAGTTCCGTGTTGCGGAGGCGGCGGTTAATCGCCTCAATTATAAAGTGTGGGGTTTGAATGCCGTCGTGATGCCGTGGCCGGATGTCCCGGTGGCGTTGAAACAGCACGTCATCACCGGCTTGGACCACACGGCGACCGTGTGTTACATCACCAAGAAGTTCGAGGTCTGCAAGAACTACACGGAATTGAACTATGCCCAGGGCCTCTTCATCTACCTGATCAACAAGAAGTGGCTCGATTCCCTGCCCAAGGATCTGCAGAAGATCATCGTGGATACCATCAAGGAAGAATGTGCCAAAGGTCGGAAGGGCGTCATCAAGCAGCAGGAGGATTCCATCAAGGCGGCGAAGACCAAGGCCGGCGTCAAGTTCTGGAAGCTTCCCGAGAAGGACATGGCGTGGCTGAAGAAACGGGCGATCCTCGTTCATCAGAAATATGCGAAAGAGATTGGCCCGGACTATCTGAAGGCTGTTCAAGACTATTTAGGGTTTAAGCATTAAGAAGAGTTTTTCACAACCGAAGGGGGGGCAGGAGAGAATTCTTCTTGCTCCCCCGTTTGTGGTGGGGTGGTTATGATCGAAAAGTCATTAAAAGTAATAGATAAGGCATTTACTTTTTTTGAAGATTGGACTCTCTTTATAACGACGATGGTGGCATTGGTAACCCTTTTTGTGGAGGTCATCCTTCGTTATGGGTTTAACAGATCTCTGGGGTGGCCTGAAGAGCTGGTGAGGGAAGTCATCATGTATACCACATTTATTGGGTGTGGGGCTGCCGTAAAAAATCGATCGATGATCGTGATCGATGCTTTACCCCAGGTGGTGCCGCGATTGAAGAGGCCGCTTCTCTTTGTCTCTCATGTGTTTACCCTCTTTTTTTCCGTTTTCATTTTTTATTACGGTGTGAAAAATGCCCAATTACAGTATATGACGCAGCAAAAGACTATCATCTTGGAGATTCCTCTTGTGATAATTTTTAGTTTTCTCCCTATGATGGGAGTTGGAATGTTTTTTAGAACGTTGCATGTTATCTGGGAGGATCTACATCCAGAGGTGGAGAAGGAGGAAGTAGGATAATTCTCTTTAATAAGACTTCCAAGTGGGAGAGGGATGATTAGATGGAACATGGATATTTAATTATTATTTTACTTCTTTTGGGTATGATGGCGGCGACTGTGCCTGTTTTTATGAGCCTGTTTTTCAGTGGCGTATTGGGGATTCTTTTCTTCAGTAATTATCCGATACAGTTGGTGGTCATGTCTTTTTTCAGAAGCATGGATAAGTTCGCCCTGGTCGTTGTGTTATTTTTCATCCTGTGCGGAAACATCATGACAAAGGGTTCCATTGTGGACAAGCTCATCAAGGTGGCCAATGTGGTGGTGGGGTTTTTACCCGGTGGACTGGCCATGGCGGGGACGATTGCATGCGGGTTGTTCGGGGCCATCTCCGGTTCTACGGTGGCGACGGTTGTGGCGATTGGAGGATTTATGATTCCTGCTTTGATGGAGAATGGGTATGAAGAAAATTTCACATTGGGGATAATGACGAGTGCGCCTGTGTTAGGAATAATTATTCCCCCCAGTATTTCTATGATCCTGTATTCGATGGTGACAAATGTGTCCCTGGAAGGGTTGTTCTTGACAGGATTTGTTCCGGGAATCATGATTATTGTCGGATTTTCGATTTATTCCTATTTTCATGCGAAAAATAAAAGATATATGACTCAACCGGTTCCAAGCTTCAAAGAAGTTGTCGCCGTTTTCAAGGAAGGGTTCTGGTCTTTGATGTTGCCCGGCGTGATATTTGGCGGTATTTACTCGGGAGCGTTTACGGCGAATGAAGCAGCTGTCGTGGCGAGTGTCTACGCCTTCATCGTGGAGATTTTTATACATAAGGATATGAAATTTAAGGACGTCAAAGACGTAGTTGTCTCGTCTGCCGTTACATCAGCTACCCTTTTGATCATCGTGGCGGGAGCAACGACATTTGGACGGTATTTGACGTTGGAAAATATACCTGGACAATTAGCCAATGCGGTGACGGCCCATATTCACTCGCCGTGGGTGTTTCTTCTTGCTGTAAACATTATGTTGTTGATTGTCGGAATGTTTATGGACATCATCTCTGCGACGTTGCTTTTGACGCCGGTTTTCATCCCCATGCTTTACGCCTTCAACATCGATCTGATGCATTTCGGCCTTTTGATGACGTTGAATTTAGGGATAGGTTATATCACTCCACCTTTGGGAGTGAGTCTATATATTACAGGGGCTATGACCAATAGGGATTTGATCTATGTAAGTAAGTCGGTGGTTCCGTTCATCTTGATCCAGCTGGTGATTTTAGCGATCCTTTCCTACATCCCGGCCTTAGTCCTTTACTTGCCGAAGGTTTTCGGATATGTGGGATAGTCAGGGTAGACTTATGAAAAACACCTAATCGGTGGGAGGTTTTTATGGCAACAAGAGTGTTGTTACCCGTAGATGGATTGAGAAATTCGGTGGCAGCAGAGGACTATGCGGTGGAATTGAGTCAAAAAATGCCTTTGGAAATCACCGTGTTGAATGTGTTTAAGGATAAGAGCATCAAGGATCATGGGCTGAACAAGGCATTACAGGATTCGATTAGGGAGTCTCACAAGAAATTCATTCGTAAGATTTTGGATGGAGTGGAGCAAAAATTTCAGAAGGTAGGGGTGCCGGTAGAGAAGGTTATTCTCTCGGGTGATCCGGGAGAAGTAATTTGTCGTTATGCGAAAGAAAAGAAGTTTGATATGATCATCATTGCGGCGAGTGGATATAACGAGTTTCAGGATTGGTTCATGGGGAGTGTAACCAATTATGTTCTCTATCGTTGTCAATGTCCGGTAATTCTTGTCAAGCCTTATCATCAACAGTCGTAGAGGAAGTCCCTACCCGGGAACATAAACAGCCCTAAATAGTTGCAAAGGAGGGG
The DNA here is from genome assembly GCA_964577975.1 of uncultured Thermodesulfobacteriota bacterium. GTDB lineage: Bacteria > Desulfobacterota > S145-22 > S145-22 > S145-22 > JAOZMY01. The sequence goes on from CAZOBB010000012.1 coordinate 9,028, forward strand.
AAAGGCATTTCGCCGGCGGCGGATGTTTTTTCCTTTTTTCCTTAGAATGGACGATCAGACGGATGAGTAAATCGGAAGAGACAAATAGATTC
>CAZOBB010000013.1:0-10453 GCA_964577975.1 uncultured Thermodesulfobacteriota bacterium
ATCTCCGAAAACTCAACCTGAAAACGGCTGAAAAGTGCCGGAGTGTTTCCGCGGATTCGGTCTCTCCCAAAAAGCGCAAATTTGCCGAAAATAGGGGATCAAGGTTGGAAATAGGGTTGGAAAACAAAAATCGTCCAAAAATAAAGGGGTTAGAAATTCATCTAACCCCTTGATTTTATTATGGTAGCGGGGGCAGGATTTGAACCTGCGACCTTTGGGTTATGAGCCCAACGAGCTACCGAACTGCTCCACCCCGCGTTAATGACGTCGTTTCTTATAACTTATTCCTCTTTATCTGTCAAGATATTTGTGATAAAAAAAGCGCATAGACGGTGATAGGGCAAAAAGGCCATTGAAATATCCCCGGAGAAAAGGGAATTGGATAAAAGAATCGATCTTAATAAATTGCCAAGGCATATTGCTATTATCATGGATGGGAATGGCCGTTGGGCGAGGAAAAAGCTCCTAAACAGGATAAAAGGGCATGAAAAGGGGATCGATGCGGTTCGTGAAGTGGTGGAAGCTTGTCGTGAGATGGGTGTTCGCTACCTTACCTTGTATGCCTTTTCTGTGGAAAACTGGCGTCGCCCGGCTTCCGAAGTCAAGGCCTTAATGCAGTTGCTGCGGACGTATCTTCTGAAAGAGCGTGATAATCTGTTGAAAAACGAAATCCAGCTTTTGGCGATAGGGGATTTGGAAAGACTTCCTCGGAATGTTCAGGAAACTTTGACTCAAGTCATGGAAGATACGAAATTATGTGACAAAATGACGTTGGTCCTCGCGCTGAGTTACGGGGCGCGGTGGGAAATCGTCAAGGCGGCACTCCGGCTTGCACGTGATATCCGAGAGGGGAAAATTTTGGAAGCTGAGGTAACACCGGAGGTTTTCTCCAAATATTTAAGTACGGCATCGTTGCCCGATCCTGACTTGTTGATTCGTACGAGTGGTGAATTGAGGTTGAGTAATTTTCTACTTTGGCAACTGGCTTATACTGAACTTTATATCACACCAACTCTCTGGCCTGATTTCACGAAGGAAGATTTGATTCAAGCCATTTTGGATTATCAGAAACGCGAACGAAGGTTCGGCATGACAAGTGACCAGATATCGGAGTTACATGCAAAACGTTAGTAGAATTCTCGTTGGAATTATTCTGATACCCATTGTTATTACACTCATTTTCTTTCTCCCACGCGCTTTCTTTGTCTTTTTTATGATGGTGCTCACGGCAGGTGGATTATATGAATATTTCAACCTTGTCAAAACAGATATTGTTTATTCTTATGGGAAAATTATGTTTTCAGCCATGGGCGCAATGTTTCCTCTATCGGCGTTTTTTTGGGGGAGTCAAGGGTTGTTTGCTTCCCTCTTTGTTGTACTGGCGGTATTAATGGGATTGGCCATGGGAAGATTGACGAGTTTCGAGAGATCTTTTTCGCAGGTAGGGGGACTTTTTATCGGTTTTTTCTTTATTGCGACTCCTCTGTCGATGGCGGTGCTTATCCTGTCGCCATCCATGGCCGGGCGAGAGATAGCGTTATGGATGGTTTTGGTGATTTGGGCAGGGGATACAGGGGCTTTTTATCTGGGAACCACTTTTGGGAGGCACAAACTTTATCCAAAGATTAGCCCTAAAAAAAGTGTGGAAGGAGTCGTGGGGGGGATTGTTTTATCCCTCCTGGTAGGATACCTCTCCAGTTTTTTTCTAAAAACCGGGCTTTCTCTAAAGGAGTTGGTTTTTTTACCTTTTGTTCTCATTCTCTTGGGCCAATGGGGAGACTTTTCTGAGTCCATGTTGAAGAGAGGTGCCAATGTGAAAGATTCAGGGCGTATTTTGGGGGGACACGGAGGTATTCTGGACCGCATAGATAGCTTTCTTTTCACGATTCCATTTTTTTATTACTATTTACTGTTGAGGTGTTGATTGAGAAAGTTTTTAAGCATTCTGGGAGCTACGGGATCCATAGGGGTCAACGCTTTGGAGGTAGTAAAGCGCCACCCCGACCGCTTTGGAGTCGTTGGTTTAAGTGCCCATAAGAATATATCTCTGCTGGCCGAGCTGGTTAAACGTTTTCGTCCAAAAATTGTGGCTGTTACAGATGAGAGTGCTTTTCGGGAAGCGGAGAAGTTGATTGGGAAGACTACACGTTTGGTTGAGGGTGAAGAAGGGGCCATTGAGGTGGCAACGACCGAAAAGGCGGATATGGTTGTTTCTGCCATGGTGGGAGCTGCCGGTTTGCGTCCTACGTTGGCGGCGGTGGAGGCCGGGAAGGACATTGCGCTTGCCAACAAAGAGACCCTTGTAATAGGCGGAGAATTACTTATGTCCGCCGTAGAGAAAAAGGGAATTCGCTTGATTCCTGTAGATAGCGAACATAGTGCTATTTTTCAGTCGCTTCTGGGACATTCCAGAAAGGAAATTAGGAGGATTATTCTGACAGCGTCGGGAGGGCCTTTCCGTACATGGTCCCTTGAGAAAATGAAAGGCATTACTCCCAAGGAAGCTTTATGTCATCCCAATTGGAATATGGGGGCAAAGGTGACAATTGATTCGGCTACCATGATGAACAAGGGCCTAGAAGTGATTGAAGCGAAATGGCTGTTTGGTGTGAAACCGACTAGGATTGAAGTTTTGATTCATCCGGAGAGTATTGTTCACTCCATGGTGGAATATTTGGATGGAGTCGTGATTGCCCAATTGGGAATTCCTGATATGAGAGTGCCGATAGCCTATGCTTTGGGGTTCCCTGTGAGGCTCGATTTAGGTTTGAAAGCCCTTGATCTTTCGACTATCGGGAAACTAACTTTTGAGAAGCCGGATGTTCAGCGATTTCCCGCCTTACATCTTGCCTACGAAGCCTTGCGGGTGGGGAAAACACTGCCGGCGGTTATGAATGCGGCTAATGAAGTGGCAGTTGCAGCGTTTTTAAAGAAAGAGATTCCTTTTCTGGAAATTCCAGACGTGGTATCATATGCAATGAAAAAGCATCAGCCTATGGAGCCAACGATGGAAGCAGTTTTGTCGGCGGATAAAGAGGGAAGGCAATTGGCCCGAGAGTACATAGAAAATTATTTGGGGATGATCTCATGACGACGGTAATCTCTGCCGTAACCGTGTTGGGTGTGCTGATTTTTGTTCATGAATTTGGGCATTTTATTGTTGCGAAATGGTTTGGAATCAAGGTGCTTCGCTTCTCGCTTGGTTTTGGGCCAAAGCTCATTGGTAAGACCCATGGAGAGACGGAATATTGCATCTCACTAGTACCGCTTGGAGGCTATGTTAAAATTCTGGGGCAAGACCCGGAAGAGGAGGTTACGCCGGAGGAAGAAGACCGCTCCTTTTCAAGGAAATCGGTCTGGATAAGGATGGCGGTGGTAGTAGCAGGTCCTCTTTTTAACTTACTCCTCGCGGTGGTTATATTTTCTACAGTCTATATGTTTGGAATTCCTCAACTCACCACGCGAGTGGGGTCGGTCAGCAAGGATTTTCCAGCATACCAGGCGGGGATACGGGCCGGTGACCGTGTTGTCGCTGTGAATGGAAAGAGGGTGTCGAATTGGGAGGAACTTTCTAAGGCGATCAGGAAGAGTACAGGAGCGACGATCATCCTTACGGTTCAGCGGGAAGGGCGAACTTTAACGTTTTCGGTGGCGCCGAAGATCCGGAAGATAAAGAATCTTTTTGGGGAGGCCAAAGAGGTCCGAATGATTGGAATTACGGCTTCCCAGGAAATCGTGAAACAGTCGGTCAATCCCCTCAAAGCGATTTATATGGGGTTTCACCGTACCGGCGAGATCATATATCTAACGTTTGTCAGTATTATTAAGATCATAGAACGGGTAATCCCAGCCAAGACAATCGGTGGTCCCATCATGATCATGCAAATGGCTGGCCAACAGGCGAAAGAGGGGGCTGTGAATTTCGTTCTCTTTATGGCTCTTATAAGTATAAACCTCGGAATCTTAAATCTACTGCCTATCCCTGTATTGGATGGCGGACACCTCTTTTTCATGTTTTTTGAGGTGATCTTTGGCAAACCAGTAAGTATTAGGAAAATGGAGCTTGCCCAAAATATCGGCCTTGCTCTTTTGATTCTTTTAATGGTTTTCGCTTTTTATAATGACCTTTCGCGAATTTTTCATTTAAAGAGGTTTTTTTGATGATTTCTCTGGGAATCGATACATCGGGAGAAAGGTTACATATAGGCGTGAGCAAAGGAGGGAGAGATATCTACTCCCGTGCTTATAAAGGAAAGCAACCCCATTCCGTCGTAATCCTGGACGAAATTGAGAAGGTTTTGGAGGAAACGGAGGTGGGCAGGGAAGACCTTTCTCTTGTGGCGGCGACAGGCGGTCCTGGACGGTACACGGCTTTGAGGGTTGGTTTGGCTACAGCGAAAGGGTTGGCCATGGCGTTGAACATTCCATTCGTGATGGTTTCCACTCTTTATGCCTGGGTGTATTCCATTTTACCTTTTACGGGGAAGGTGGCGGTTGTAATGGATGCGAGGCGTCGTCTCGTTTATTTTGCTCTTTTTGAGACAAAGGGGGAAGAGGTAAAGAGGATAGAGAAAGATAAGGTGGTTTCATATCAGCAAGCTGCTGCATTAATCCCAGATGGGGGTGTCGTGTTAGGAGATGGGGTTTCGTTGGTCAGGCCATTTCTTCAAGAACTGAAGAAAGATTTTCTCGAAATTTCTGGTGATGTGAGAGGAGGAATAGTGGCGATGCTAGGGAGTGAAAGGTATGAAGAGAGGCCATCTGATGATTTATTTGGAGGTCCGTTTTATATTCGTGGTATTGAAATCCAATCATCGTTAAGGATGGAAAGGAGGTAATAATGGGGTTGAAGGATGAGGAAATTATAGAACGATTGATGGAGGAGGATACGTCGTTCAGACAGATGAAGCTCCAACATCTTGAATATGAGAAACAGTTGGAAGATTATATGAAGAAATCGTACCTTACGCCAGCCGAACAAGACGAGGTGCATAGGATTAAAAAAATGAAACTGGCGTTGAAGGATAAAATGTACAGGGAAATAGCGGCATATCGCAAAAGAGAGGAAAGCGCATGAAGTTGACAGGTGCACAAATCTTTATTGAGGCATTAAAACAAGAAGGGGTAGAAGTCATCTTTGGGTATCCAGGTGGTGCGGTACTCAATATCTACGATGAAATTCACAAAGCGAATTTTAGGCATATTCTTGTCCGCCATGAGCAAGGTGCTGTCCATGCCGCGGATGGCTATGCCCGCTCATCTGGAAAAGTAGGTGTGTGTTTGGTCACTTCGGGTCCTGGAGCCACTAACACCGTGACAGGGTTGGCAACGGCGTATATGGACTCTGTGCCCCTTGTTGTCTTTACGGGGCAGGTTCCCACCCTTTTGATAGGAAATGATGCTTTTCAGGAGGCGGATATTGTAGGAATAACCCGCTCCTGCACCAAACACAACTATTTGGTTAAGGATGTAAAGGATCTTGCCAGAATTATCAAAGAAGCTTTTTATATCGCCTCTTCCGGAAGACCGGGGCCGGTTCTTGTTGATCTTCCGAAAAACGTTATCTTGGATAGTACGAATTTCGAGTATCCAGAAAAGGTTGAAATTCGGGGATACCACCCTACCTATACCGGTCATAGCTTTCAGATTAAACGTGCCCTGGATCTTATCTATAAATCGAAACGTCCGGTAGCCTATGTGGGGGGAGGTGTTATCCTCTCGGACGCCTCCAAGGAGCTTCGGGAGTTCATTACGACGTTAGGGATTCCCATCACCATGACCTTGATGGGGCTTGGAGCTTTTCCTATCAAACATCCCCTTTCTCTTGGGATGCTGGGAATGCACGGAACCTTTAGGGCCAACATGGCGATCAGCGAATCGGATCTCGTTATTGCCATTGGAGCAAGATTCGATGATCGTGTGACAGGAAAGGTCGATGAATTTGCACCCCACGCCAAGATTATCCACGTCGATATCGATCCTACCTCTATCAGCAAGAATATCAAAGTGGACATCCCCATTGTGGGCGATTGTAAGCAGGTTTTGAAAGGGTTTCTGAAAGAGATAAGAGCCAGGGAAGAAGAAACCGAGAAAGTGAAGGGGCGTATAAAACCTTGGTTGGAGCAAATAGAAAAATGGAAAAAGAAACATGCCTTGGCGTATAAGCAAGAAGATGGTGTGATAAAGCCCCAGTATGTCGTTGAGATGATCGGGGAGCTTACGAAAGGGGAAGCGATCATCGCGACAGAGGTGGGGCAGAATCAAATGTGGGCGGCTCAATTTTATGAATTTAATGAGCCTAGGACATTCTTAACGTCGGGAGGATTGGGTACCATGGGTTACGGACTTCCCGCGGCCATTGGTGCGCAGGTGGCCAACCCGGACAAAATCGTCATCGACATTGCCGGGGACGGAAGCATCCAGATGAACATCCAGGAACTGGCTACGGCGGTGCAGTATCGCCTGCCTGTCAAGATCGTTATTCTCAACAACGCCTATTTGGGGATGGTTCGCCAGTGGCAGGAGCTTTTCTTCGACCGGCGCTATTCCCATACCTGTATGGAAAACATCGCACCCGATTTCGTTAAATTGGCTGAAGCGTATGGAGCCGCTGGATTTCGCATCGAAAAAGTGGAGGAAGTCGTTCCAACCCTAAAAAAAGCCCTTTCTCACCCAGGACCGGTTATGGTGGACGTCATTGTGGAAAAATTTGAGGGGGTCTATCCCATGGTACCCGCAGGTGCCTCTTTAAAACAAATGCTTTTGGTGTAGGAGTAGGTATGAAACACACGCTTTCTGTTTTGGTAGAGAATGAGTTTGGGGTTTTGGCGCGGGTGGCATCACTCTTTAGCGCCCGAGGATTTAATATCGAGAGTCTCTGTGTGGCAGAGACCTTGGATCCATCCCTTTCGTTGATGACGATCGTGACGCGTGGTGACGAGATGATCATGGAGCAAATCACAAAACAGCTCAACAAGTTAATCAATGTGATAAAAGTCACCAATTTGTCGGAAAGGAAGTTTGTCGACCGAGAATTGGTGATGATAAAGATGAAGGCTACCAGAACAAATAGAGCTGAGATTCTCAGAATTTCCGACATCTTTAGGGGAAAGGTCGTCGACGTGAGCCATAAAACTCTTACCATAGAAGTGACTGGAGATGAAGGAAAGATAAATGCTATGATCGAATTACTAAAACCCCTCGGGATAAAAGAGGTTGCGCGCACCGGCAAAATTGCCATGCTTAGAGGAACGCAATAACAGAAAGATTAAGGCAGATGCTTATAGGTGAACGTAATAAATAAAAAATAAAGAGGTAGTGAAAGGAGATTGAACCATGAATATTTACTATGACAAAGATGCAAATCTCGACATCATGAAAGGCAAAAAGATTGCTATCATCGGCTACGGTAGCCAGGGTCATGCCCATGCCAATAACTTGAAAGACTCGGGGTTCGATGTGGTGGTGGGACTCCATGAGGGGAGCAAATCCCGCGCCAAGGCGGAAGCCGCGGGTTTGACTGTTTTGGATAATGCCACGGCGGCGAAAGAGGCGGATATTATCATGATCCTTGCGCCGGATGAAAAACAGAAAGCCATTTACGATGCGGATATTGCCCCGGGTCTCAAACCGGGAAACTATCTCGCCTTCGGTCACGGTTTCAACATTCACTATAATCAGATTGTTCCTCCAGAGGATGTCAATGTTTTCATGGTGGCACCTAAAAGCCCCGGCCACCTTATGCGTCACGAATATATAAAAGGCAATGGAGTGCCTTCCCTTATCGCCGTGCATCAGGATCCTAGTGGAAATACCAAAGAGGTGGCTATTGCTTATGCGGCCGCGTTGGGTTCCGGACGGGCGGCGATCTTGGAGACGACCTTCCGGGAAGAGACGGAAACAGACCTTTTCGGGGAGCAAGCGGTGCTATGCGGTGGGATCAGCGCCCTCATGACCACTGCTTTCGAGACGCTGGTGGAGGCGGGTTATGCACCCGAAATGGCCTATTTCGAGTGTATCCACGAGATGAAACTCATCGTCGATCTCATCTACGAGGGTGGCATCTCCGATATGCGTTATTCGGTCAGCAACACGGCTCAGTATGGAGACCTGACGCGAGGGCCACGTGTCATTGATGAGCACGTTCGCGAAACCATGTGGGAAATTCTATCAGACATCCAGTCTGGGGAGTTTGCCAAGGAATGGATTTTAGAGAACCAGGCGGGCCGACCTGTATTTAACGCCCTTACACGGGAAGCAGAAAATCACATGGTGGAGAAAGTTGGTGCGAAACTTCGCGGTATGATGAAATGGCTTACCAAAGAAAAGATCATTGATAAAAAGAAGAATTAGGTGTTCGATGAGGACGACAGAAGGGGATAAGTTGGCAAGGGAAGGGCGCACGGTCCTGGGGATCGGGGCCGTGTTTCTCCTCTTCAGTCTTGTGCAGCACTGGTGGATTGCCGCGGTCATCCTCGCTGTCTTTCTCCTTTTTAGCCTCTATTTTTTTCGGAACCCTACACGTGTTCCCAAAGGGAGAGAGGAAGATGTTCTCTCTCCGGCCGACGGTAAAATTGTTCAAAACGAAATCGTCTACGATGATCGATACCTGAAACGACGATGTCACAAGATCGGAATTTTCATGTCTATATTCGACGTGCACGTCAATCGAGTTCCCCTTTCTGGAACGGTGCAGGCTATCGAATATCATCCGGGCAAGTTTATTTCGGCCACTCGAGACAAAGCCTCGGACGACAACGAACAGAACGCCTTGATAATCAAAAAGGAAAATGGTATATCGGTTGCAGTTGTTCAAATTGCTGGGTTGATAGCGAGAAGAATCGTTTGTTATCCAATAGTTGGAACGAGAGTAGAGCGGGGGGCTATTTTTGGGATGATAAAATTCGGTTCACGACTGGATGTCTATCTGCCAGAAAAAAGCAAGATACATATTCAAATGGGTGAAAAAGTACGGGCAGGTGAAACGATTATCGCCACATTACCTGGAAAGGTTGATGCTTGATGGGAAAGAAGGGGATCTATCTTTTACCAAATTTGTTGACATCAGGAAGCATGTTCCTAGGATTCTACGCCATCCTACACTCTTTCCAAAGAGATTTTGGTCGAGCGGCGATGGCGATTTTATTGGCGGCTATCCTGGATGGACTGGATGGGCGAGTTGCAAGGCTGACGCGAACAGAGAGTCGTTTCGGCGTCGAGTACGATTCGCTGGCGGACCTTATTTCGTTCGGCGTGGCACCCGCCGTTTTGGCGTATATGTGGGCCTTGAAGCCTTTTGGGCGGTTTGGGTGGTTGGCGGCGTTCCTTTTCCTGGCGTGTGGGGCGCTACGACTCGCGCGGTTTAATGTGCAAATCAACAGTGTCGAGCCTTCCCATTTCGTGGGATTACCTATTCCATCTGCGGCGGGAATGATCGCATCGCTCGTTCTTTTCATTCAACGATTGGATATCGTGCTGGTTAATCGTTCTCTTATCATTCTATTATTGGTATACGTGTTGGCCTTTTTGATGGTCAGCTCGATCCGGTTCTATTCGTTCAAGAAATTTGATCTTATTCGTCGTAAACCTTTCAGCACCCTTGTTTTGGCTGTTCTGGGATTTGTGGTTGTGGTTTCGGAGCCTGAAATTATGTTGTTTGCAATTTTTTGCTTGTATATTTTATCCGGACCTGCTATATACCTGCATAAGGTATTGACAGGCAGGAAGGTCGAAGAGGAGGAGGTTGCCGAAGAGTTTTTGATCTGACTGCCTAACACATTCCCCGGTAGCTCAGTTGGCAGAGCGGGTGGCTGTTAACCACCTTGTCGCTGGTTCGAGTCCGGCCCGGGGAGCCAGAAAAGCAAAGCCCCCCAAGAGAGGGGGCTTTTTATTCAAAATTATGGGAGACATCACGGGACGTCACTTTCAAACTCTCCCACCAAGACCGTATGATCAGAGGGTTTTTCCGAGAGACGCGGTTTTAGGTCAATTTCACATCGGATACAGCGTTCGGCCATTGGAGGGGTTGCAAGGATATGGTCGATCCGCCAGCCGAGTCCCCGCTTGATCCCGCCCCGGAGCCGGTAGTCGTAGAAAGTAAACTGCCTGGGCTCGTTCGGGTGGTGTTTCCGGAAGACATCAATCAGTCCCCACGCTTTCAGGGATTCGAAGACCTCCCATACTTCGGGGGTAAAACAGACATGGCCCAGGAGGCTGTCCGGGTCGTAAACGTCGATCTTCTCGGTGGCCACGTTCATATCCCCGCAAAGAATGAGGGGAGAATTATTAGAGAAATTGGTTTGAATGTAATTTGTAAGTCTTTTAAACCATTCAAGTTTATATTGGAAAAATTCGTGCCCCCTGTCCCGCCCCTGGGGAACATAGACATTGATAACCGTCGCGAAAGGGAAACGGGTGACCAGCAATCGATCTTTGTCCTCGGGGCCGCCGTCCT
>CAZOBB010000014.1:0-12163 GCA_964577975.1 uncultured Thermodesulfobacteriota bacterium
CCTCTACGAGCTCTACAAGGGATTGAGCACGGAAGAAGAGGAGTCGGATCGGGGCGGCAGGAAGAAAGGCGCGTCCAGACGTCTTCCAAAAAAGCTCAGAAAACAGAGGGATATCCTGAGGAAATTATAGTCTTGTTTGCCGCGTTTATCGGGTTAGGTTTAAATTCACTTTGTTCGGTTTTTGGTGTTGGGCGATAGGTCTGCGCGTTCCGCGCGCAAATAGTTTCCTCTTACCTCTTACCTTTTGCCCTTTACCCCTTTCCCAGTTTCGATTCCGTCCCGTTGAGGATTCGTTTGATGTTCGCCTTGTGCCGATAGATGATGAGAATCGCCATGAGGAGGGACAGGATGACATACGCGCGGGGATAGTGCCATACCCAGCCCCACAGGGGGAGGGAAGCGGCTGCCGTGATGGAGCCTGCCGATACCATGCGGGTCAGGAAGGCGGCAACCAGGAAACAGACCAAGGCCAGCAGTAGCGCCTTGGGCATGAGGATGAGCATGACCCCGATCGCGGTGGCAACGCCTTTGCCCCCTTTGAACCCCAGGTAGAGGGGAAAGAGATGACCCAGGAAGGCAAGAAAGCCGATTAGGCAGACCGCGTAGGGGTTTTCGAGAAAACGCACCGCGATGAGCGTGGGAATCAGCCCTTTCAGGATGTCCAGGATCAGCGTGAGGACACCCAGGGCCTTTCCCCCGCTCCGCATCACGTTGGTGGCGCCGATGTTGCCGCTGCCCACCTTGCGGGGGTCCGGCGCGCCCGTCAGCCGGGCGAGCACGAGGCCGCACGGAACGGAACCCAGCAGATATCCGAAGACGGCCAATCCGGTAATAGTGATGGGTTGGATGATTTTTCCCTCCATACCAGATTTCTGATTCCACTCTTCAGTTACCACCAAACGCGTGTCGTTTCAAGGGAGGGCCGTTTCCTTGGATGGTCTTAGAGCCTTGATACACGGTGATGAGGAGGTGTTGTGGCTACCCTTGACAAGGAGATGAAAAATGTGTATTACCAATGGTAATTATAAAAACCAATGGTATTTTCACGGGGATGAAAGGATTCAGGGATGGGACAACTCATAGCGCTGACCGAGAGCGAAACGTTCGACAGCTTTAAGGGGAAACAGTTTGACGCCAAGCGGGAGATAATCCTCAGGGCCGCCGAAAGGGTATTCTCGAAGATCCCTTTCAAGAAGGTGAGCATGCGGGAAATTGCCCGGGAGGCGGGGATATCTCACGCGACGATCTACCGGTATTTCCCGGATCAGCAATCCCTGTTTGTGGAGGCCTTCCTCCGGGGAGTGGAGGAGATTGAGGGAGAGATTCAGGCCATCATGGACGAAGGGAGGGATCATCTCGCTCAAGACGTGGCGGAGGCCTTCGTGACGTTTCTTTTCGACCACGACCACTATTTCAAAATGATGTCGAATTTCATGCTGGAGGGCGAGGTGGCCCCAAAGCTTCTGGAAAAGATCAACGCGATAGCGCGCTCCCTGATGGACAAGTTCGAGGCGGTTCTGCTGGAGGAGGGGGTAGAAAATTATTCCCGGGTTATGGTCCACAGCTTCTTTTCCGCCTTGAACGGGATTCTCATCACCTTCCACGATTACCCGGGACGGAAGAGGGAGGAGATACGGCAGCATGTGAAGCGGCTTGCTAGGATAACGGCAGGAGTGTTTGTCGGGAAAGGGGAAAATTAGGCATAACTTTTTTAAGGAGGGGGAAAATGGATAAATACGTCGTTCATCAGCTTCTAAGTCGCACATTGATCACGCATCCGCGCCAGGAGATTGTTTCGGTTGGGCATCGCTATACCATCGAGGAATTTCACAGAAGGGTTTTACGCCTCGCGAACAGCCTGAAAGGCTTGGGGCTCAAAAAAGGCATGGTCGCCGGGGTTCTCGATGTCAACACCCACCGCTTCCTGGAGTTGCACTATGCCTTATCCATGCTGGGCGTGGTTGTCCATACCATCAACTTCAGGCTCGCGCCCGAGCAGCTGGTCTATTCCATGATACACGCTGAAGACGACTGGGTCTTTGTGTCGGAACCGTTCATGAAACTGGCGGAACAGGTTACGGATAAATTCAAAAACTGGGTCGTGATGTCGGACGACACGAAGATCTCCGTCCCGGAAGCCATGAACGCGATTTATTACGAGGCGTTGATAGAGGCCGGAAAGGAGGAGATTCCATCGGAGGCGGCGGAGATTGATGAAACGGATGTGTTCTCGATATTTTACACCACCGGAACGACGGGCAAACCGAAGGGAATCCGGTATCGTCACAAGGAGCTGACGATCGGGACCCTCCAGCTTTTCCACCATCTCGCCCTGCACGAGGGCGGCGCGCGGGTCAGCAGCTCCGATGTCTACATGCCCCTGATCCCGTTTTTTCACATTCACGCCTGGGGGATGGCCTTTTTCCCCATTTACCTTGGGGCGAAACTGGTGCTGGCCGGTGCCTCAACGCCGGATCAGCAGGCGGAACTCATCAAGAGCGAGGGAGTGACCTGGCTCAACATGGTTCCCACCCAGCTTCACATGCTGCTCGATACCGGCAAGTTCGGTAACGTGAAGGTCCTGACGGGCGGAAGCCCGTTTATCTCCGGGCTGGCGAGGAGAGCCGCGGAAGCGGGAGTGAAGTACAGTCTCATCTACGGGGGATCGGATCAGCTGGGAACGGCCATCTCCGTGGTTCCGGAAGGGGTTCCCCAGGATACCAAGGAGGCGTTGGAATGGCTCCGCGTCGGCATGAGGCCGTTTCCTATGGTGGAGGTCTCCCTCCGGGATGAGAAGGGCAAAGAGGTTCCCCATGACGGAAAGAGCCTGGGAGAGGTCTGGGTCCGGAGTCCCTGGCTGCCGGAGGGGTATTACAAAGAGCCGGAAAAGACGAAGGCCTCCTATATCGATGGATGGTTCAGAACGGGAGACCTGGGAACGTTTTATCCGAACGGGCTTCTCTACGTGGCGGACAGGGAGGGAGACGCGGTGAAGAGCGGCGGCGAGTGGATTCCCACGGGGACCCTGGAGGCGATCTTGTCCGAGCATCCGTCGGTGGCCATCGTGGCGGTGGTTCCCATGAAGGATGACCGGTGGGGACAGCGGCCGCTTGCCGTCATCAAAGCGGCGAAAGAGGTTTCCGAGGAGGATTTGAAGAGTTTTCTGTCGGCGAAGGTGGAAGAAGGGAAGATCGCCAAGTTCTGGATCCCGGACAAGTTCGTTTTCGTGGACGATATTCCCTTGACCAGTGCCGGGAAACTCAACAAGAAGGTCTTGAGAGAGCAGTATTCCAAATAGGGGGAGACAGCCATGGCAACAGATGCGTTGATGTCGGAAGAGGATAAGGCCCTTCGGGAAGAGGTCCGGGATTTTGTCTCGTGGGTCCCAAGACAGCTTCTTCTCGAAATGGATGAAGATAAAGTCAAATACCCGAAGGAGTTCTTGGAGGAGGCGGGGCGGAGAAACCTCCTGGGGCTTCGGTTCGACCCCAAATGGGGGGGACGGGGGCTTCCCTGGACGTCGGAACTCATCGCCCTTGAAGAGGTGGGTGTCCTGGGGACTTCCCTGGGGTGTCTTTACGCCCTGGTATCGATCGTGGGGGAGGCCATCCACGAATTCGGAACAGACGAACAGAAGGCAAAATACCTGAAACCGATGATTGAGGGGAAAATCGGGGCCGCTGAGGGGCTTACTGAACCGCGAGGGGGCTCCGATTTCTTTGGCGCCACGACGGTGGCCCGGCGCGAGGGGGACACCTTTTATTTGAACGGTCAAAAACGGTTCATCGTGGGCGCCGATGGCGCGGATGTCCTTTTGATCTATGCGAAGGTAGAGGGCATCGAAGATCCCAAAAAGGCCATGACGGCCTTTCTCGTGGAGCGGGGGCCCGGCGTCAGCGTGGAGCACCTCTACGGCCTGATGGGAACCCGCGGGGGAGGAACCGGAAGGCTGGTTTTCAAGGACGCCCCCGTTCCCGTCGAGAATGTCCTGGGAGGCGAAGCGGGGATAGGAAACGGCACCAGGGTTTTTCACCAGATGATGATTCCCGAGCGGATGACCTCTGCCGGCGCGGCCGTGGGGATGGGGCGTGCCGCCTTCGAGATCGCGGCCCGTTACGCGGACAAGAGAACCGCTTTCGGGCAGAGGATTCGGAACTATGAGGGTGTGAGTTTCAAGGTCAGTGAGAGCCTGACGCTTCTGGACGCCGCCCGGACCCTGAATTACGCGGCGGGTCACGCGGTGGATACCCATAGAACTTCCGGCGGGAAGGTGAGGCGCCTGGTCTCGGAGGCGAAAAAGTTTTCGACCGACGCCGCCTGGACGGTTGTCAACCACGCCATGCAAATCCTGGGCGGGATCGGGTATACCAATATCTATCCCGTGGAGAGGCTCCTCCGAGACACGCGGCTGATTACCATCTGGACCGGGACCAACGAGATCATGGACCTGGTCATCCAGCATGAGTTTTATCGGGAATTCCTGAAAGAGCCCCAGGTGGGAAGGAACGTGGAAGAGGACGCCGCCGGAGCCGAATACGTGGAAGAGAAGGTCTATGACGGGTAGGTGGGTGACCCTTACCCGTCGGAGGCTGTCGCTCTTCTGATTTCCTCTTCCGTTCCGAAATAGATACAGTGGGCCGGGCAGATATTGTCCGCGCAGGCGGGGACCAACCCCTTGTCGATGCGGTGGACACAGAGGTTGCATTTCATCGCCACGCCGGATGCCTCGTCGAAGGCGATGGCATCATAGGGACAGGCGTCCATGCAGGCCCGGCAGCCGGTGCATTCTTCGGAATCGAGAATAACCACGCCGTCCGCGCGCCGCGTAATGGCCTCGACGGGGCAGACGTCCGCGCAGGGGGCGTCCGCGCACTGCCGGCAAAGGGACACCGTGAAGGTGTAGCGGTCTTTCTCATCCAGGTCCCGAGGTTCGATTTCTCCCACCCGGATGATCTTGACCCCGACCGGGATGTCGTTTTCCTGTTTACAAGCCACCTCGCAGGCCTGACAGCCCCAGCAGGCCGCGTCATCGATCCAGAGTCGGTATGTTTCCATGATTATTCGTCTCCCTTCTTTTCAGGATAGATTTTACACAGCAAAACCCGCACACTCGTGGCTCCCATGGCGGGATCACAGGCCTCGTAGGCGTTGTCCGTGAGGAGATTGATGTTCGAGTCCTTCCATCCGTGTTCCGGCTCTTTCTTTTCCGGAAACCACCAGGCATGCTGGGCGCCGACGACCTGTGGGTGAATCCTCGGCGTCAGTTTCGCCCGCTGCCGGACCTTTCCCCGCGGGGACTCGATGACGACCCAGTCCCCGTTTTCAATCCCTTCTTTCTTGGCGGTCTCCGGATGAATTTCCACCGTGGGATCGGGGTGCAGCTCCCGCAACCAGGGGACCTGTCGATTGGCCGTGTGGAAGAATCCCGGTTGGCGCATGCCCGTGATGAGGATATAGGGAAAGTCCCTGGTCAACTCTGGGGTGGAGATGGGACTTTCGGGAGGTTCCCGGAATTGGGGCAGGGGGTCGTAGCCCCACTTCTCCAGGAGCGTGGAGGCTAGTTCGAACTTCCGGGTCGGGGTGGAGAACCCCTTGGTCTTGTATTTCCGGTAGGTTGTCTCACCCTTGAGATAGTCCATCTTCTTGAATTCCTGCCACGTGATCCCCATCGGTTCCAGGATGTAATCCAGCCCCCCTTCGAAGGTGTCCCACCAATCGTCTCCCTGGCCGACCCGGTGGGCCAGGTCGTTGAGCATTTCGTGATCGGAGCGGCATTCCCCGACTTGGATGGCCTTGCGGCGGGGGAGGAGATAGCCGTGCCGCTTCCAGAAGTCCCCCACGTAGTCCATCTCCAGCCAGGTGGCGGAGGGCAGGACGATATCGGCCAACTCCGCCGTCGGCGTCATGAAGAAGTCGGAGACGACCATGAATTCCACCTTTTCCAGGGCGCGGTAGACCTCGCTCGCGTTGGCGCGGGTCAGCAGAGGGTTCGAGCTGATGAAAAAGAGCATCTTGACGGAGTAGGGCTTTTCCTCGAGGATGGCATCCCACACGCACTTCGGATTGATAATGGCGAAGTTGCCCGCCAAGCGGAAGCGATCGCCCCCCAGCCGCTTGGCGGCCTGTTCCTTGGGGAGTCGTTTGTGGGCGCCGAACTCGCTCACGGTCCGGATCTTCGGCGGTTTGAAAAGGACCTGCCCGCCGGGAATGTCGATGTTTCCGGTAATGCCCATCAGGGCCATCAGCGCCCGGTCGTTGTCGGCGCAGGTGACCTGCTGCTCGATGGCCACGCCCCACTGGATGCCCGCCGGCTTGGTGGTGGCGTATAGGCGCGCCGCCGCGGCGATCTTCTCCTTCGGCACCCAGGTGATTTCTTCCACCCGCTCCAGCGGATACTCCGCCGCCCGTTTTTTGAAGGCCTCCCAGCCGTGCGTGTAGTTTTCCACGAACTCCTTGTCGTAGAGCTTTTCTTCGATGATGACGTGGGCCATGCCCAGGGCCAGGGCCGTGTCCGTTCCGGGACGGAGCTGAAGCCAGATGTCCGCCCGTGCCGCGGCCCGGGTCAAGCGGGGATCGACGACGATGAGCTTGGCGCCCTTGTTGAAGGCGACGGAGAAGTTTTCCCCCTTGTATTCGTCGGGATTGCTGATGACGATATTGTTTCCCCACAGGATGATGCACTTGGGGTTGTTGGCGTAGTCCACCACGGGATTGGTCCCGCAGGTGAGGATACTGGTGGCGATGCGGGGGCCGTAACAGAAATGCCCCGCCGTCAGCACATTGGGCGTGCCCAGCAGATTGGCGAAACGGTAGATGACACTCTCGTTGTCACGTCCCGTGCCGTATCCCATGACGATCGGTTCCGCCCCGTATTTTTCCTTGTAGTCGAGGATGCGTTCCGCGATGGTATCCAGGGCCTCGTCCCAGGAAATGCGTTTCCACTGGCCGCTCATCTTCGGCCCGACGCGTTTCACCGGATAGGTCAGGCGGTCCGGGTGGTAGGCAAGCTGGGCGGCGGCCAGTCCCTTGCTGCAGAGGGTGCCGTGGTTGATGGGACAGTCGGGGTCTCCGGCGATTTTTTTCACCTTTCCGTCCTTCATGTAGATGAGCACCCCGCAGCCCCCGTGGCAGAGGCGGCAATGGCTCTTGATGACCTCGTCATAGCCGTAGGCCGCCATTTCCTTCGCTACGTTGGAATGCCTGAATTGGATCATGTTATCCTCCCTTTATATCTGTTTGAGAGACATATTTCCAAGCTCGGTCTTGGGCCTTCAAGGCTCTGCCCCCATGGCTCGTGAGATGGCTTGGGCCGCCTCGCGTACCTTCTCCCCGATCGTGGGCGCCGCCTCTTTGGGAAAGGTTCCCACGGCGATCACGGCGCCGGCAACCCGATTGCCGACGGTCAAAACCGGGGCGGCAGCCGCGTGGATTCCCGGCTGCAAGTCGCCCATGTCCAGGGCGTAGCCTCGAGACCGGCAGACCTTTATCTCTTTCGTCAGCCGGGACTTTTGATAGTTTTCCGGATTTCCGTAGAAGTAGAGGTTTTTTCGTTTCAGAATCTTCGCCCGTTCCTCTTCCGGAAGGAAGGCGACAATCGCCTTTCCGTGGGCCCCGGCGGTGAGATGAAAACGGTGTCCGACCTCGATGGTGATGCCGAGGGGGGTTCCCCCGTCTCTCTTGGCGATGACGATGAAGTGCTCTTCGCTGGCTATGCCCACCAGGGCGGTGCAGCCGGTTTCCCGGGCCAGCGTTTCGAGGTGGGGAAGGGCGACGGCCCGGAGGTCGAGGTGTTGCAAGAGGCTTCGGGAGAGGGTCAGCACGGCGGGGCCTAAGCGGTACCGTTTCGTGGCCTCGTTTCGCTCGATGAGGCCGTAGGCCGCGAGGGTCTTCAGGAGGGCGTACCCCCGGCCTCTGGAGATTCCCACGGCATTGCTGATCTCTGTCAAGTTGGCGTGGGCCACGTTATGACGTGTGAAAAAGAGGAGGATTTTGGCGGCCTGCTCCACCGCAGGAACCAGAATGTCGTTGGATGATGATTCCTTCGTTTTGTTTTTCATTGTTTCATATACAGAACATAATTCTATATATGGAAATAATATACCTCCCAGCGACCGCTGTCAAGTGGAAAATAATATTCGGAATTCCGTGAACGTTGGAAGGTTTTCATTTCGTCGCTCGAGTATCCTTTTGGGTACCTTGACAAAATGCGTCAGAAGAGGTATTACCAGTGGTAATAAAAATGTCCAATGGTAGATACCTTGGCGAGTGGAGAGGTGAAGATGACCGGGGCCGCTACCTTGAAAAAACACGAAACGTTCGATTCTCTTCGGATGAAACTGTTTGACGCTAAACGGGAAATCATCCTGGAAGCTGCGGAGCGGGTTTTCGCCCAGGTGCCTTTCAAAAAGGTCAGCATGCGACAAATCGCACGAGAGGCAGGTATCTCCCATGCCACCATCTATCGGTATTTCCCGGATCAGCAAGCCCTGTTCGTGGAGGCCTTTCTCCGGGGAGTCGAGGAAATCATCCGAATCCTGAAATCGATTATCGAAAAAGGCGGCGAGCACGTGATCCAGGATGTCGCTGAGGCCTTTGTTACCTTCCTGTTTGATCATGATCAATACTTCAAGATGATGTCGAAATTCATGCTGGAAGGAGAGGTGGCGCCCTCGCTTTACGAGAAAATCGATGCAATCGGACGATCTCTGATAGATCAGTTCGAGGCGGCCTTGACACTCAGGGGAGCGAGAGGCTCTTCGCGCATTTTGGCGCACAGTTTTTTTTCTGCTTTGAACGGTATTCTCATCACATTTCACGATTACCCGGGAAGGGAGCGGGAGGAGATACGCCGCCATGCACGGCGCTTGGCACGTTTGACGGCCCGTGTGTTCGAGGAAGGCGGAGAAAGGCATAATTTCTTGACTTAAACAAAGGAGGGAAAACATGGAGGAATATGTGGTTCACCAACTTCTTGATCGGACGCTAGTGACGCACCCAAAACAAGAAATTGTGTCGCCGGGACACCGTTACACGTATGAGGCTTTTTATGCCCGGGTGTTAAGGCTGGCGCAAGGCCTGAAAAAGCTCGGTCTTCGACGGGGGATGGTGGCCGGAGTACTGGATGTCAACACTCACCGGTTCTTGGAACTCCATTACGCCCTTTCCATGCTGGGGGTGGTCATCCACACGATCAACTTCCGCTTGGCACCGGAACAGCTCGTCTATTCCATGGAACATGCGGAGGACACATGGGTCTTTGTGTCGGACACCTTCTTGAAGGTAGCTGAGCCGATAGCGCGACGTTTCGACCGGTGGGTGGTGATGTCTGACGATCGCACGTGTCCCGTTCCGGACGGTATGGAGGTCTTTCGCTATGAAGCGCTGATTGATGCGGGAAAGGAGGAGGTTCCCGAAGAGGCGGTGACGGTACGTGAGGGGGATGTTTACTCCATTTTCTACACGACAGGGACCACAGGGAAGCCGAAGGGGATTCGCTACCGTCACAAAGAAATTACGATTGGGACCCTGCAGCTTTTTCATCATCTGGCACTCCACGATTGTGGTGCGAGGGTCAGCAGTTCGGATGTTTTCATGCCCTTGATACCCTTTTTCCATATCCATGCCTGGGGGATGGCCTTTTTCCCTCTCTACATCGGGTCCAAGCTAGTCTTAGCCGGGGCGGCGCCACCGGAGGAACAGGTGAAGTTCATCGAAGAAGAAGGGGTAAGCTGGCTCAACATGGTGCCTACCCAGCTCCACATGCTTCTCGAAACAGGTCGTTTTGGAAACGTGAAAGTCTTGACGGGGGGAAGCCCTTTCATTTCCGGCCTGGCGAAACGAGCCCGGGAAGCAGGGGTGACTTACAGCCTGATCTACGGGGGATCAGACCAGCTCGGGACTGCCATTTCGGTGGTGCCGGAAGGGACGGCTAAGGAGGACGAGATGGCCTGGGAATGGCTGCGCGTCGGGATGCGGCCTCTGCCCATGGTTAAGGTGTCTCTGCGTGACCGGGAGGGTCGGGAGATACCCCATGACGGACGGAGTCTCGGGGAGGTATGGGTTCAGAGTCCGTGGCTGCCGGAAGGCTATTACAAGGATCCGGAACGCACAGCGGCAGCCTATAGAAATGGATGGTTTAAGACCGGCGATATCGGAATGTTCTATCCAAACGGGTTACTCTACGTGGCCGACCGGGAGGGAGACGCAGTAAAGAGCGGCGGCGAGTGGATACCTACTGGCACTCTTGAAGCAGTGTTGTCCGATCATCCAGCCGTGGCCTTGGTGGCTGTGATTCCTGTGAAAGACGACCGGTGGGGCCAACGTCCCCTCGCCGTGGTAAAGCCACGTGGGAAGGTAAGCGAAGATGATCTGAGGGCCTTCCTCCTTGGAAAGATGAAAGAGGGGAGGATCGCGAAATTCTGGATACCCGATACCTTTGTCTTTGTCGAGGATATTCCGTTGACGAGTGCGGGTAAATTGAACAAGAAAATCTTACGGGACCGGTATGCAAAGAAGGGAGGGGAATAGGATGGCGACCGAGGCGTTGTTGACAGAAGGGGACAGAGCGTTGCGGGAGGAGGTGCGGGATTTTGTAGCCTGGGTTCCCAGGCAGCTTCTGCTCGACATGGACGAGGACAAGGTTCGGTATCCGAAGGAATTCATCCGGGAGGCGGGACGCCGAAACTTGCTCGGACTCAGGTTTGACCCCGAGTGGGGTGGACGGGGGCTTCCCTGGACCTCGGAACTGGTGGCCCTTGAGGAAGTGGGGGTTCTGGGGACAGCCCTGGGATGCCTCTATGCCTTGGTGTCCATCGTAGGAGAGGCGATCCACGTATTCGGTACGAACGAACAGAAGGAAAAATACCTGAAACCGATGATCGATGGGGAAATCGGGGCCGCCGAGGGGCTTACCGAACCTCGAGGGGGCTCCGATTTCTTTGGCGCCACGACGGTGGCACGGCGGGAGGGGGATGTCTTCTACCTGAATGGACAGAAGCGCTTCATTGTGGGAGCCGAGGGGGCCGATGTTCTTTTGATCTACGCAAAGGTCGAGGGGATCGAAGATCCCAAGAAAGCCATGACGGCGTTCCTGGTGGAACGGGGACCGGGGGTGGCCGTGGAGCATCTCTACGGTCTCATGGGGACACGGGGCGGCGGCACGGGTCGGTTGGTTTTTCGCGATGCCCCAGTTCCGGTTGAAAATGTCCTGGGCGGAGAGGAAGGGATCGGCAACGGTACCCGTGTCTTCCATCAGATGATGATTCCCGAGCGGTTGACTTCTGCCGGAGCGGCGGTGGGCATGGCCCGAGCCGCCTTCGAGATCGCGGCCCGTTACGCGGACAAAAGGACCGCTTTCGGCCGGAGGATTCGGGATTATGAAGGGGTCAGCTTTAAGGTCAGCGAAAGCCTGACCTTGATTGATGCCGCCCGGACCCTGAATTACGCGGCGGGTCATGCGGTGGATACCCATAGAACTTCCGGCGGGAAGGTGAGGCGTCTGGTTTCGGAGGCGAAGAAGTTTGCCACCGACGCCGCCTGGAGGGTTGTCAACCACGCCATGCAGATCCTGGGTGGGATCGGATATACCAACATCTATCCCGTGGAGAGGCTCCTTCGAGACACGCGGCTGATCACCATCTGGACGGGCACCAACGAGGTCATGGATTTAGTGATACAGCACGAGTTTTATCGAGAGTTTCTCAAAACCTCTTCCCAGGGTCGCAACTTGGAAGAGGACGCCGCCGGAGCCGAATACGTGGAGGAAAAGGTTTATAACTGAGGCAGTACCGACCCTGTATCGAGGCCGTTTCTAAAGGGTTTCTGCACATCATATCCATCTGTGTGGGTGAATCGTTGCCAATCAACAGATGATCGGTTTGTAAAAACAATTTATTCGCTGGGGTGGTGTTGAGTTTTATAGTGGTTGGGCCCGGGTCTTTGTACCAGATCCAGCGAGCCTAGGAAGGCTCCCGCAACGATGGCGATCATCCCGGTCATGGTGATTCGGGAGAGGGGATGACCCCCCAGTTTGACGAGGATGAGGGTGGAGAAGAGGGGCGTCAGGTAGGTCAGGGCCCCGATGACGCGGGGATCTCCCCGTTTGAGGGCCGCGTCCCAGGTGAAAAAGGCCAGCCCGAGGGGTCCCAGTCCCAGCAAGACCAGG
>CAZOBB010000015.1:0-4187 GCA_964577975.1 uncultured Thermodesulfobacteriota bacterium
TTCCCTGCAGAGGGCGCAGAGCGTGGCCGATTACCTGATTTACGTGGAAGGTATCGGAAAGGGACGTATCAAGATCGAAGGAAGGGGGAAATCGAACCCGATTGCCGATAACGCCACCGAGGCGGGACGGGCGAAGAACCGCCGGGTGGAGATCGAAATAGATTGATTTTCCCCGGACAGCCGGGGGACAGGCCGAGTCCGTGCGCTTCGTTGCCGGTGCTCCTTGACACATTCAGTCGGTTCTTCTATGATTAAAACCGCGTTTAAATTTTTTCGTAAAGGAGGTGAGGCCTCTTCTGAGAGTCGTAAGGTATGATAATCTTTAAGAATGTCAACAAATGGTTTGGTTCCCTTCATGTCCTGAAAGACATTAACCTTCACATCCATCCCGGCGAGGTCGTGGTTGTCTGCGGACCGTCCGGCTCAGGAAAATCGACGCTCATCCGCTGCATCAACCAGTTGGAGCCCATCCAGAAGGGTGAGATCTACGTGGACGGTATCCAGGTCAACAAGCGTTCCACCAATTTGACAAAGATACGTAGCGAGATCGGATTCGTTTTCCAACAGTTCAATCTCTATCCCCACCTGACCGTTCTTGAAAACGTGGTCCTTTCGCCCATCAAGGTTAAAAAGGTTCCCAGGAAAGAGGCGGAGGAGAATGCCCTGCGTCTCCTGGAACGGGTCGGCATCCCGGATAAGGCCAACGATTATCCCTCCCAGTTGTCCGGGGGGCAGTGTCAGCGGGTGGCCATCGCCCGCGGCCTGGCCATGAACCCCAAGGTGATGCTCTTCGATGAGCCGACCAGCGCCCTGGACCCGGAGATGATCAAGGAGGTGCTGGACGTGATGGTGGAGCTCGCCCAGGAGGGGATGACGATGATCGTGGTCACGCACGAAATGGGGTTCGCCCGGCAGGTAGCGGATCGTGTCTTCTTCATGGACGGGGGGCAGATCGTCGAGTCCAACACCCCGGACGAATTCTTCGACAACCCGAAACATGAGCGGACCAGGGAGTTTTTGAGCAAAATCATAACCCATAATTAGAAGGAGGTTTGGTATGAAGCGTTTTTTGAGACTGTTCATCGTTCTATTTATCGTCATGGGATTGGCCTACCCGGCCGCGGCGGACACCCTGGACAAGATCATCCAGCGGGGTGAGTTGCGTGTGGCCGTCCAGACCCAGGGTCCCCCGTTCTCCTTTGTGGACAAGAATGGGGTTAGGACGGGGAGCTCCGTGGAGCTCTGCCGGATGATGGCCAAGGAGATGGGCGTCAAGATCAAGTTCCTCGACTACGACTGGGACGGCCTGATTCCCGCCCTGATGTCCAAGAAGGCCGATATCCTCGCCGCGGACATGACGGCGACGTTGAAACGGGCCCTGAAGGTCTCTTTCACCGATCCCTTCTATCTCTCCAAGAGCGTGATCTTCACCAAGAAGGAGAACGCCTCCAAGTTCCAGTCGCTCGATGACTGCAACAAGAAGGGGGTTCGCGTGGCCGTGCTCTTGGGCTCCACCGGGGAGACGGACGCCAAGCGTCTCCTTTCCAACGCGACCATCAAGCCTTACAAGGGCGGCGGCCCGCTGCTCATCAACGCGGTGCTTTCCGGCAAGGCGGACGTGGGCGTGAACGACTTGTCGGCCATCCGGGGACAGATGCAGAACTTCCCCAAGGGTTCCATCGCGATCCTCCCCATCGCCTTGAGCGCACAGCCCCTGTCCTTCGCCGTGCGCCCGGAGGATACCCACCTGCTCCAGTGGCTCAACCTCTTCTTCTTCTGGATCCGGGGAGACGGCCGTTTGAAGCAGAATCTCGATTACTGGGTCAACTCCAACCGTTGGCGCCAGGACCATTAAACTTCCTACGGGGGAGGCGTGAGGCCTCCCCCCTTTCTTGCTGAAAGGACACCCTTTGCTCGAACACTTCAGCTTCAGGGTTATCGGGCAGTATCTGCCTCTGTTTCTCAAGGGGCTGTGGGCCACGTGCTGGATCTCGGGGATCAGCATCTTTTTCGCCTTGCTCATTGGCGTTATCGCTTGTGGGATGCGCCTTTCCAGCAGGAAATTGCTTCAGAAGTTGGCGGGGATCTACATTGAATCCATCCGTTCCACGCCGCTTTTGGCCCAGCTCTATTTCTTCTACTTCGGCCTGCCCAGCCTCCATGTCAATCTCAACGAGGTCCAGACGGGGATCCTGGCCCTGGCCCTCAACAGCGGGGCCTACATCGCGGAGATCGTCCGCGCCGGAATCGTTTCCATACCCCACGGGCAGGTGGAGGCGGCCACGGCCTACGGGTTGAATTATTTCCAGCGGATGCGCTACATTATCCTACCCCAGGCTCTGGGAGTCACCATTCCCGCCCTGCTGGGGCAATTCATCGTCCTGGTGAAGGACAGTTCCCTCGTCTCCCTTATCTCCGTCCTGGAGCTGACCCGCGCGGGGCAGCTCATGGCCTCGGAGCGGTTCATGCCGGCGGAGGGATTCTTCACCGTGGCGGCTTTTTATCTCCTTATCTACTATGTCTTGAAATATCTCTCCAACTGGTGGCAGAACCGGCTCATCTACATGGAGGGGCACTGACACATGATCGCCGTCTATTTCAAGGGCCTGATGCATACCTTCCCCCTCTTTCTCAAGGGACTGTGGGTGACCATCCTCGTGTCGGGGGTCAGCCTCCTGGCGGGGACCCTTCTGGGGGGTATCTGCGGCATCCTGCGGACCATCAAGAAATGGGGGATCTCGAAGATCATGGGGTTCTACGCCGACTACATGCGCGGCGTGCCTTTCCTCGTGCATATCTTCATCATCTATTTCATCCTGCCGGAGGTGGGGATCCAGCTCGATCCCTTCCCCGCCGCGACCATCGCCCTGACGATCTACGCGGGGGCCTACATCAGCGAGATCGTGGCGGCCGGTATCCTCTCCGTTCCCAAGGGGCAGTGGGAGGCGGCCACAGCCTACGGGCTGAATCCCTTCCAGCGCCTGCGTTACGTGATTTTCCCCCAGGCCATCCGGGTGATCCTTCCCCCGCTGGTGGGGGAGTATGTGCTGCTGGTCAAGGATTCCTCCATCGTCTCGGTCATCGGCCTCACGGACGTGACGCGGGTTGGCTGGCTCACCGTGCAGCGTATTCCCGAGGGGTTGATGGTCTTCGGCCTGGTGGGAATCCTCTATTTCGTCGTCTGTTATCCCATGATCCATCTCTCCCACTACCTGGAGGAGAAAGTCAGTTACGAATCCCACTGATTGCAAGGAGGCTGCCATGGGAACTTTTCCGAAACTGGATGAACGGCTGAAAGAAAGGGTGTCGCTGGCCCGGCTTCCCACGCCGATCCAGAAGCTGGAGCGGCTTTCGGAAGAGCTGGGAGTCGAGCTTTACGTCAAGCGGGACGACCTGACGGAGAGCGTGGCGTCCGGGAACAAGATCCGGAAGCTGGAGTACCTTTTGTATGACGCCCGGCGGAAGGGATGCGATACCTTGATCACCTGCGGCGGCGTGCAGTCGAACCACTGCCGGGCCACGGTCGCCGTGGCGGTCCGCATGGGGTTTGCCTGCCACCTCATCCTCCGGGGGGAGAAGCCGGACGTTCCGAACGGGAACTACCTCATCGACCGGATTCTCGGCGCGACCGTCGATTTCTATACCCGGGAAGAATTTCAGCGCCTATCCGAGATCGAGCGGGAAACCGTTGCCAGGCTGGAGAAAGAGGGGCGCCGACCCTACCTCATCCCCATGGGTGGTTCCAACGCCACGGGGAGCCTGGGTTACATCCGCATGGCGGGAGAGCTGAAAAACGCCGGTGAGACCTTCGACGCCATCTACTGCGCCCTCGGCTCCGGGGGAACCTACGCGGGCATGATGATCGGTTTGAAACACTACGAGCTCTCTGCCAGGCTTCACGGCATCGCCGTCTGTGATGACGTGGCCTACTTCGAGGTGGAGGTGAAACGGATTCTCCGCGAGTTCGACGAGTGGTATGGCATCTCCTTCCCGCCCGACCTCTTCGACATGGCCTTCGACGACCGGTTCGTGGGGATCGGCTACGCCCTGAATACCCCGGAAGAGCTGGCCGAGCTCATCCGCATCGCCCGCCTGGAGGGTCTGATCCTCGATCCCGTCTATACCCTCAAGACCTTCCTGGGGATGATGCAGCAGATCCGGGAGGGTATCGTGCCGAAGGGCTCCAG
>CAZOBB010000016.1:0-14236 GCA_964577975.1 uncultured Thermodesulfobacteriota bacterium
TGACGCACCCCGCGAGGGCGGCGTCGGCCCGTTTGCCTTGGGGGATTCCCTGACGGTTCGTCAGGCCATTCGCACGAAGAGTTTCTGGTTTCTCTGGTGGGTGTGGGCCCTTCAGGGGGCGGCGGGAATCTCCATGGTGACCTTGTCCATTCCTTTCGGAAAATCGAAGGGACTCGCCGTGGGGGTTGCCGTGGGAATCCTGACGGCTTTCAATCTGACCAGCGGAATAAGCAGGCTCGTTATCGGGTCCCTGTCGGACCGGGTAAGACGAAACCTTCTCATGAGCCTGACCTTCTTCGCCGCGGCCGCGGCCTTCTTTATCCTGCCCCATGTCTCGGCCACCGGGGCCATCCTGTTTCTCGCGGCCGTTATCGGGGTCGCTTTCGGAACCCAGTTCGCCGTGTCGGCGCCCCTCGTGACAGACTGCTTCGGCCTGGCCCATTTCGGGGCCATCTTTGGCCTCGTGTTCACCGCCTACGGCTTCGTCTCCGGCCTCATCGGCCCATCCCTGAGCGGCTATCTCCTCGATGTCACGCGCGGAAACTTCAACGTGGTCTTCTCTTACCTGGGCCTTTTCTGCCTCGTCTCCAGCCTACTGATCCTGAAAGTCCAGAGAGTCAGGACTCCGTGAGCCCCGTGGAGCGAATCTTTTTCTTATTGACCCCTTGGATTCAGACTGGATAGGTTCATCTCGTTTATTCCGTTTGTCCGGTTTGTCTCGTCGAAACAAACCGGACAGACGATTTCATCGAGCAGAATTTACGTATTCTGTGACCTTTACCGCTTTTCCCATAGGATTTACGTCGAATATGAAAATAGAGGTAAACTCCTTTTCCGAATCACAAGTAGAAAAAACTTCCCTCGGCACCTTCTGCCGGCCTCCCTGGCATAAAGGTCTCCTCTCACCGACCTTTGAAAATGAGGATTATATCAAACTCCATCCTTCAGCCGCCTTGCCGCGTGCCCTTCTTAGAAAAGGAAAGGGAGCCTTTAAGGCTCCCCCTCTTTCATCCCGACCGTTTATTCTCACTTGCCGAGTCGTTTCCTGAATTCTTCCGTCAGTGCCGGGACAACCTGGAAGAGGTCTCCTACGATCCCGTAGGTAGCCACCTTGAATATCGGCGCGTCTGGGTCTTTATTGATGGCCACGATAACATCCGATGTCTTCATGCCAGCAAGGTGCTGAATCGCGCCGGAGATTCCACAGGCAATGTAGATCTTCGGACGAACAGTCTTTCCCGTTTGCCCTACCTGATGTTCATAAGGGATCCATCCCGCATCCACGGTAGCACGAGAGGCTCCCACGGCGGCTCCCAACACGTCCGCGAGTTCCCGAATAATCTTGAAGTTTTCAGGCTTGCCAAGCCCGCGACCGCCAGACACGATGATGTCGGCATCCACCAAGTTGACCTTCTGCTCGCTTTCAATGAACTCGAGAATCTTCGTCCGAACCTCTTCCTCCGTCATCCCCAAGGTCTCTTTCACAATCTCTCCCTGTCGAGAATCGTCACGCTCGGGCATCGGCATCACCTTGGGACGGACGGTTGACATTTGGGGACGGGTTCTCGGGCAAAGGATGGTAGCCATGATATTCCCACCAAAAGCGGGACGCGTCTGACGAAGCAATTTCGTCTCCGGATCGATATCCAAGCCGGTACAGTCCGCCGTAAGGCCTGTGTACAACGTGGTGGCCACATTTCCCGCGAAGTCTCGCCCCTGTGTCGTGGCTCCAAAAATGACTATTTCCGGTTTATACTTCCGAATCAGACTGATGGCCCCTTTCGCGAAAGGATCCGTTCGATATTTTTCCAAAACGGGATCGTCGATATAGTATACCTTCTCCGCTCCATAGGCGATGGCCTCCTTCGCGAAATCCTCCACGCCATGTCCCATCAACATCCCGCAGAGCTGACACCCAAGATCGTCCGCCAGTTTTCTACCCACGCCCAGAAGTTCGAACGATACGTTGGCAATCTTCCCATGCTCATGTTCAATGAAAACCCATACGTCTTTGTAGTCCTCTATATCTTCCTGAACCTTTTTTTCATCTTTTGTCAACACAATCGCCTCAACAGGGCAAACCTCCACGCACGCACCGCAATAGGTACATTTATCTCCAATGACGGCGACATCGTCTTCCATCGTAATCGCACCAAACGGGCAGGCATCGACACAGCTTCCACACCCTGTACACTCATCCGTTAATACTTTTATATCAGCCATGGTCTTCCTCCTTTTAACCCTCGACTTTACTGAATTATTTTCATATCCATGAGTTTATCCACAAGGGTGGCAACCACCTCGGGAACTTCCCCTTCCAGAATCTCTCCTCCCCCTCTGACTTCGGGAGAGAAGACATTGATCACTTCCGTGGGGGAACCTTTCAGCCCAAGTTTGTCTTTGTCAACGGGAAGATCGTCCGCCGTCCACGTGGGGATGTCGAGCTTCGCCGCCTTTTTGATCCCAAACAGAGAGGGAAGACGAGGTTCATTGATGTCTTTCACAACCGTGATCAATGCCGGAAGAGAGGACTCCACCACCTCTTTCCCATCTTCCAGAAGCCGCTCCACCTTTATCCTTTTATTGTCAGGGTCAATTTCCATGACCTTATCCACGTAAGTCAACTGGGGAATATCGAGTTGGGTAGCAATACCAGGTCCCACCTGCGCGGTGTCTCCGTCTATCGCCTGCTTGCCACAAATCACCAAATCGACATCGCCTATCTTTTTGATGGCGGCCGACAGTGTATATGCCGTCGCCCAGGTGTCCGCACCGGCGAAGGCCCGATCCGAGATGAGATACACGTAATCCGCCCCGACGGCATAGGCGTTTTTCAAGACCTCTTTGGCTTGAGGGGGTCCCATCGTGATGACATGCACCTCTCCCCCGTATTTCTCTTTCGTCAGCAATCCTTCTTCAACCGCAAACTCATCAAAAGGGTTCGTGATACTCTCTACTCCTTCTCGAACCAAGGTCTTCGTTTCTGGATCGATCTTGACTTCGGTGGTATCTGGAACCTGCTTAATACACACAACAATTTTCACGGCCAGTCCTCCTTCATGTTATTCCAGTAACATAATTTAGTGTTTATTTTCCCTTAAACACGGGCTTCCGTTTTTCCAAGAAGGCCTTCATCCCTTCACGCTTATCTTCCGTGGAAGCACATACCCCAAAACTCTTGGACTCCATGAGGCATCCGTCATCAAGGGGAATATCATATCCCACATTTACCAGTCCCTTGGCGATAGAAACGGCGATGGGACCATTTTTCGCTATCTGCAAAGCCACTTCTTTCACGGCGTCCATCAGCTGATCCTGGGGGACGACCTTGTTGATCATCCCTATTTCGTAAGCCTCATTTGCCGTGATCATCTTCCCCGTAAAAATCAGCTCCTTGGCTCTTCCCTTTCCAATAAGCCTCGGCAGCCGTTGCGTCCCGCCAAACCCCGGCATGATACCGAGCGTCACTTCGGGAAGCCCAAACTTCGCGTTTTCAGAGGCGTAAATAAAGTCACACGCCAATGCGAGCTCCGAGCCTCCTCCCAGGGCGAAACCGTTGACAGCGGCAATCACCGGCTTTTTCAGCTCTTCCACCTTCTTGAAAATCAACTGCCCCAAACGAGAGAAATTGGCCCCTTCCAAGGGGGTCATCTCGCTCATTTCCGCGATGTCCGCTCCAGCCACAAACGCCTTTTCTCCACTGCCTGTAATGATAACGACACGGATTTCCTCATCCTCACCTACCTGATCCAATACCCCTTCCAGCGTCTTCAACACCTGGGAATTCAACGCGTTCAACGCCTTTGGCCGATTAATCGTTATCGTCGCCAAAGGGGGGTCCTTTTCCAACAAAACCAGATCTCCTGACATACGGGTCACCTCCTTTTACACTCTTTCAATAATCATGGCCATTCCCTGGCCGCCGCCGATACACATGGTCGCCAATCCTGTCTTCAAATTTTGCCGCATCATCTCATACAGCAGTGTGACGACAACCCGTGCGCCTGTGCAGCCAATAGGATGCCCCAATGAAATCCCACTTCCGTTTACGTTGGTGTTGTCAAGACTCAGACCCAGTTCACGGATGCACGCGATGGCCTGAGATGCAAACGCCTCGTTGAGCTCTATCAAATCAATATCAGAGATTTTCATATTCGCGGCATCCAGAACCTTCCGAACCGCCGGAATGGGACCCAATCCCATAAACGCTGGATCCACACCTCCCGACGCATAAGCTACGATCCTCGCCAGGGGCTTGAGGCCAAATTCTTTCGCTTTTTCCCCCGACATTACGAGAACGGCCGCCGCCGCGTCATTGATCCCGGACGCATTCCCTGCCGTCACTGTTCCCCCTTTCTTGAAGACGGTTGGAAGCTTCGCCATCTTTTCCAACGATGTATCCATGGGCCGTTCATCCGTATCAAAGATGATGGGATCTCCCTTTCTCTGGGGTACTTCTACGGGCACAATCTCTTCCGCGAATTTTCCATCCACGATCGCCCTACGCGCGCGTTGATGGCTCATAAGTCCCAATTTGTCTTGCTCTTCCCTCGAAATGTTATACTTTTCGGCAATGTTCTCCGCCGTTAAACCCATGTGGTAACCGTAGAAAATCTCCCATAACCCATCATGAACCATGAGATCCAACATTTCCGCGTTAAACATCCGAGCACCCCACCGTCCCTTGGGAAAGGCATAAGGCGCCATGCTCATATTCTCCATTCCTCCTGCGACTACCACCTCATTCATTCCGCTCCGAATGGACATATCCGCAATCGCTATGGCCTTCAACCCCGAGGCGCACACTTTGTTCACCGTAATGGCATTGGTCTCTTTGGG
The DNA here is from genome assembly GCA_964577975.1 of uncultured Thermodesulfobacteriota bacterium. Classification (GTDB taxonomy): domain Bacteria; phylum Desulfobacterota; class S145-22; order S145-22; family S145-22; genus JAOZMY01. Next base: position 4,840 of record CAZOBB010000016.1, read on the forward strand.
CATTCCGGCATAGATCGTCGCTTGACGCCCTGTATTCTGTCCCTGTCCCCCCTGGAGGACATTCCCCATAATCACTTCATCCACTTGAACCGCTCTCGCCGCATCATCCCACTGCCGGTATTTCTCTTCCAAATCCGTGAATCCCTGCCCTTTCAGGGCGTCCGGCTCATAGGACAGAATCTTCTCGGAGGGCACCGGCCGCAACCCCACTCGTTTCAAAACCTCTCGAATCACCAAAGCCCCCAACTGAACGACCGGTGTCGATTTTAAGGTGCCCCCAAACGAGCCAATGGGGGTTCTCACCGCGCTGCATATAACTACGTCTCCCACTCCTCTCTCCTTTCTTTTTACCTTTTTATTAAACATTCATTCAATAGGCCTGAATCCTTGGCTTCATACCCAAAAAACAGGCTCTTGTCAACAATAAATGTGAATTTTTGAACAACCAATTTCACGTATCCTCTTTCACACCTTCGCTATTTCTTCTTCTGCATGGAAGGGATCGGTATTTTCCTTTTTTTCTCTACTTTTCTGCCATAGATCGTAACGGGTATGCGAATAATGGATTGAATATCGCTGTTCGTATACACCTCCACCGTACCGTTATAGGGATTTTGAGGAAGGGTGCCTCCTGGCCAGACCGTTATCACATAATACTTTCTCCCCTCTTGAACGGGTATCAAACGGATCACAAGCCCTTGCAAATTCGTCACTGCCCTTAGAACCTTCAACCCCTCTTTTTCACTGTACAAACTGAATCCCGCCGCGGCCATTCCTCCCATGATGGCAGGATCGCTGAACATGGATGCCCGCCGCGGCAGAATCCGAATGGGGCCCTCCACCACGCCGGACACCCGAATGGTAAAGATGGGAAGTTTCTTCAAATTCGTCATGACATTCACAACCCCTCGAAACGGGCCTATCTTCATCTCTTTTCCAAAAACCACCTGAAGGTTGTAGTGCGTCCTTCCCTTCTCTTTCCAGGACTTGAGAATTCGAGCCGATACCCCGGGAACAAGGCTTTTCACCCCGGTGATCTCAAATTCGGGATGGAGAGGTGACCACAGGGCCAAAACCTTCGCCCGCTCTTCTTCATAAGGTTTCGTAAGGGAGACGTAAGGAGAGGGTTTACAGAGGATCAAGGGTTTCACCTGGGCGCTGATTTTCAGAAAGCTCTTCGGCAGCTTTGGATCGTTGGACTCAACGGTAGCTCCCTTGACTATATTGCCTCTATACCCTTTGGTCTTCACCTTCAAAGTGACTTTTCCCTCCTTACCTGGAGGGATGACCCGGTCGAAAGAGACCGTCGAACAGCCTCAACCAGGCTTCACATCCTTGATGATTAAATCCTTCGTACCTTTGTTTTTCAGGATAAAAGTATGGACAATATCCTCACCTTCTATGACCTTTCCCGCGTTGAAGGTCGACTCGACAACCACCAGTTTGGGGCCTTCGTTTCCTTTTTGTGCGGATGACGAAGAAGCAGCCATCGCCATACAAGCACTCCCCACCACCATCAGTAAGGCTGCTAGAGTCCACACCGCAAAACGCACGCTTCGACGGAATACCTTTTGTCGCATCTTTACGCTCCTTTCCGTTTAGCTTACCTTCTCAGATTCAAAATCTTTTTCAAAGCTTCCTTAACCTCGCCGACTTTGATTGTTTCACAGGGTTCTGTCGAGAGATCCGCGGGGTGATATGTCGAGGGACAGACGCACCTCCGAAACCCCATCCGCGCCGCCTCCTGAACCCGCACATCGCCTTGCATCACTCCCCGAACCTCTCCAGCCAATCCCACCTCTCCAAAAACGGCCATCTCCAGCGGCACCGCCGTTTCATAGAAGCTTGAGGCAATCGCCGTCACAACCCCCAGATCGACCGCCGTCTCCACGATGCGCAACCCCCCCGCCGCATTCACGAATATGTCCTGTTCTCCGAGAGGCAGCCCCATCTTTTTCTCAAGAACGGCCACGAGCAAGGCCAAACGGTTCGGATCCAAACCAATCGCCGTCCGGCGTGGCACCCCAAAATTCGTCGGCGCCACCAACGCCTGTATCTCGACCAACAAAGGGCGACTCCCCTCCAGACAAGGAACCACGACCGACCCGGGAGTCTCCTGAACCCGCTGTCCCATGAACAACTCCGAGGGATTCGTCACCTCTTTGATTCCTTCCCCCGTCATTTCAAATACCGCGATCTCGTTCGTGGGGCCATAGCGATTCTTGATACCCCTGAGAATCCGGAACGGTTGATCCTTCGTGCTTTCGAAATAGAGCACGGCATCCACCAGATGTTCCAAGATTTTGGGACCCGCAATCGCCCCCTCTTTCGTCACGTGCCCAATCAGGAAAATGGGAATCCCCAGCGTTTTGGACAACCGGGCGAAACGCCCTCCCGTCTCCCTTATCTGTCCCACACTCCCCGGCGCGGAAGAAAGGTCGCCCAATTGCATCGTCTGGATAGAATCGATGACTACCACCTCGGGCATCATCTCTTGAATAGTCTTTTCGATAAGTTCGTAAACGGTCTCGAATACCACGTAAAGCTCGTCCGAAACAGCGTGCAGCCTTTGGGCCCGCAAACGAATCTGGTTGGGAGATTCCTCCCCCGACACATAAAGGACACGACGCCCTTCCGTCGCGAGGTGATTCAATACTTGAAGGAAAAGGGTCGACTTTCCGATCCCAGGTTCGCCTCCCACCAGCACAAGAGAGGCCGGCATGATTCCTCCGCCAAGGACCCGATCAAATTCCCCGATCCCCGTGAGGATACGCCCTTCCTTCTCCCCTTCGATGCGCGTAAGGGGGATAGGCTCCGCTTTTTTGCCGTCCGTTCGGGATATCATCGATTCTTGGCGATAGACCTCCTCGACAAACGTGTCCCATTTTCCGCATTGGGGACACCGCCCCAACCATTTTGGGGTCTGATACCCACAGGACTGACACACAAACACCGATTTCGATTTCATTCCACTAACCGTCTTGCAAGACTTCAAACACCGTCATGCCCCTGATCTTCAAAATCTACCACAACCCGAATAAATTTCCTCCCGCAATGAGGGCATATCTCTTCTTTTTCTCTTTCGTCCCCCAGCGGAGAAGGATCATCCAGAATCTCTTCGCAGTAAGGGCATCTTCGATTGAATCTCTCAACAACGTGCTCCTGACACACCCTATCTTTCCTTCAAACGCGGGTCGAGGATATCTCGAAGTCCCTCTCCCAGAAGATTATAGCCCAAAACCGTGACAAGGATGGCCAATCCGGGAAACACAGACAACCACCATGCGATTTCCATATTGTTCTTTCCAGCCGTCAACATATTTCCCCAGCTAGGGGTGGGGGGTTGGACGCCGATTCCTAGAAAGCTTAACGCCGATTCCGTCAAAATCGCCCCGGCCACTCCCAAAGTGGCGGCCACGATCACGGGATTCAAGGCGTTGGGAAGGATATGACGGAAAACGATTCGAAAATCGCTTGCTCCGATGGACCGAGCCGCTTTCACATAATCCATCTCGCGGATTCGAAGGAACTCGGCACGAACGAGACGAGCCACTCCCATCCAACTCGTCAGTCCTATAACCGCCATGATGTTGTAAATACTCGGCTCCAAGATGGCGATCACCGCTAAGATAAGGAAAAAAGAGGGAAAACAGAGCATCATGTCGACAAACCGCATCAGGAGGCTATCCACCCACCCTCCGTAATATCCCGCCGCGGCCCCCACCATAATTCCGATAATGACAGCAATCCCTACCGCCACAAACCCTACTTTCAACGATATTCGTGATCCCCAGATCATCCGTGACAAGACATCCCTTCCCAATTCATCCGTCCCAAAAGGATGGTGGCTACTCGGCGGCATCAGTATCTCTTTCACGTTGATGGTATCAGGGTTGTAGGGGCTTAAAACGGGCGCGAAAAAGGAGACGACAAACAACACAACGACGACCACCCCCCCCATCAAGGCAAGCTTGTTTCCCATCAACTGCCTGAAAAATCCCATCTAATTCACCCGTATCCTTGGATCCGCGATGGCGTAGGACACATCCGCGATAAGATTTCCGAGAAGCGTCAGCACGGCACCGATCACCAGCATCCCCATGATAAGAGGGTAATCCCGTGACATTACGCCGTTATAAAAGAGCTGGCCCATCCCTGGAATGGCAAATATCGTTTCGAAGATAACACTTCCCCCGATCAATCCCGGAATCGAAAATCCCAAAATCGTGATGATGGGAAGCAAGGCGTTCCGAAAGGCATGGACGTAAATCACCCGTCGCTCGGTCAATCCCTTCGCCCGCGCCGTCGTGATATAATCCTGTCGGATCACTTCCAGCATGTTCGAACGCATATAACGGGAAAAACCCGCCAATCCGCCGAAAGCGGAGATAAGCACAGGTAGAAGAAGATGCTTCGTCAAATCCCAAAACTTTCCCATCGCACTCAAATGAGGATAGGCCATGGATCGCAATCCCGAAATGGGAAGCCAATGCAAATGCACCCCAAACAGCATCATGCATAAAAGGGCCAACCAAAAAGTCGGGACGGCAAAGCCAACAAAGACAAAGATGGTCGCCACATGGTCGAAAAACGAGCCCTTGTGGGTAGCCGAATAAATCCCCAAAGGCAGAGATACAAGAAGGATCAACACCAAGGAAAGCACATTGATCGTCACGGTAATGGGAATACGTTCCTTGATCTTGTCTATGACCGGACGTCCGTCCGGCGCGAACGAATTCCCAAAATCAAGAAATACCACCCTTTTCAACCACAGCCCATATTGTACGATCAGCGGCTTATCAAGGCCGTAATAGGCACGAAGTCTTTGCCGCACCTCCGCCGTGATCTTAGGATTTAGATCTGTGGCCAGCCCCGTGGGTTCTCCAGGCGCCAAATGGATCACCATGAAAGAAATCAGCGTAATCCCCAAAAGCAAGGGGATCATTCCCACCAAACGTTTGACAAGGTAGGTTATCATCTTGCGTTTAATTTAGCACGTTTGTCTTTTACGAAAAAGGGGAAGCCCTACCGCCAACACCAATTTTTACCCTTCCACCTTCTTGTTTCCCCTCTTAACAAGATAGGGGTAGAGCTGGGAGGCAAGCATCCCCGAAAGAATCAACCCACACCCTAAAAGGGCCCTGGGCGTCAGCGTCTCGTTGAGGACAATCCAGCCTCCCAGTGCCGCGAAAACGGTTTCAAGGCTCATGAGAATCGCCGCGTGAGCCGCGGGGGCCTTTTTCTGGGCCACCAACTGGAGAGTATAGGCGATTCCCACGGATAAAAATCCCCCATACAAGATCGGAACAAGGGCCTTCGAAAGACCTGAAAAGGTAATCGTCTCCGTTGGAAACGCCACCAAAAGGCTCAAGGCCCCGCACACACAGTACTGAACCACGCCCAAACGGGTTGCCCCGATCCGGGGGGACAGCCACCCCACGAACTGGACATGACACGCCCAAAGGAACGCGCTCAGAAAAACGAGGAAATCCCCTTTCGAGATGGTGAATTGACTCGTAATACTGAGAAAATACATGCCTATTGCCGCTAGAACAGCACCCGTCCATGTCCCAAAATGCGTGGTCTTGTCTCGCCACAACAACCCCAAAAAAGGGACGATCACCACATACAATCCCGTGATAAACCCTGCCTTTCCCGCCGTGGTATACACGATCCCCACCTGCTGGAGAGAAGCCCCCGAAAAGAGAATGAGACCGGCAAAAATCCCCCCGAGAAGAACCGTTTTCGAGGTAAACGAAACACCATGAGACTCCTTCTTCCGGTTCCAAAAAAGGATCGGCAAAAGGGGGAGACAACCGAGAAAAAAACGCACGCCATTGAATGTGAATGGACCCACAAAACGCATTCCCACCCGCTGGGCAACAAAGGCAAACCCCCATATCATGGCGGTAATCAACAAAAGCAGATCGGATTCCCACGTCCTTCCCTTCACACCCGTCTCCTCTCTCATTCACCCCAAACTGTTTGCCTATACCACAACAAAGGGGAGATTCCAACAATCTATTCCCAGCCCTTCAAACACGCAATTTATCGTTGACACATAAAGGCGCATGTGATAGGCAGGTTCGATCAGAGCTATGGAAAAGTGACGGAAGGAGGGATGATAAACCCAGGGGGAAAGACACCAAAAGGGCCAGAGAGATGGATAAGTGCACCACCTAGGTGCGAGAAGTTTCATAAAAACCAGCCATAAAAAGGAGGAAAGCATGAGAAGAATGGGATGGCGCATGGTAATCATGGCGATGGCGTTCGTATTCACGCTGGTGGGAATCGTCCCGCAGCCAACCTTCGCGGCGGAGAAGAAGATCAAGGTTGCCGCCGTGTTCGAGACCCCCATCGAGGAGCCCTGGGTCAACCAGATCCACGTGGCGTTGCTTCGGGCCCAGAAGGAGTTGGGGATCGAGTATACCTGGTCCGAGAGCGTCAAATCGGCGGACTTCGCCCGCGTCATGCGGGAATACGCGGAAAAGGGCTACCAGTTGATCATGGGGGATGCCTTCGGGGCGGAGCGGATCGCCCGCCGCGTGGCCAAGGCCTATCCCAAGGTTGCTTTTGTCTTCGGGTCGGGGATCGGGCCCGCCGAGCCGAATTTCGGCGTCTTCGACAACTGGATTCACGAGGCCGCCTATCTGTCCGGCATGATCGCGGGGAAGATGACCAAGACGAACAAGATCGGCGTGGTGGCCGGCATGGCCATCCCCGAGATCAACCGGCTCGTCAACGCCTTCAAGGCGGGGGCGAAGGACGTGAACAAGAAGGTGAAGTGCAAGGTCTCCTTCATCGGATCCTTCTTCGATCCCCCCAAGGCCAAAGAGGCGGCGCTGGCCCAGATCGAGGACGGCGTGGACGTGATCTACGCCGAGCGTTTCGGCGTCATCGAGGCGGCCAAGGAAAAGGGAATCCTGGCCATCTCCAACATGTCCGACCAGTCCAAGCTCGCGCCGGACACGGTCATCACGGGTCCCGTGTGGGATATGTGGCCCACCGTCAAGTACGTGGTGGGACTGGTGAAGGCGGGCGTCTTCACGGCGCAGGACTTCGGGTCCTTCTCCTACATGGCCAAGGGCGGATGCTACCTGGCGCCCTACCACAAGTGGGAAAAGAAGCTCCCCGCGGACGTGAAGCAGCTGGTGGAGAAGCGTAAGAAGGAGATCCTGGCGGGAACCTTCCGCGTGGACATCGACGAGTCGATGCCGAAATCGGATTACTAAACCACGTTTCTTAGGCTGTGCGGGAGAGGATGATCTCCCGCACAGCCTTTTTCATTGCTGAGTAGGAGGGGGTATGCCCGTTCCATTGCTCGAAATGGTGGGGATCACCAAGACGTTCGGCTCCGTTACGGCCAACGATGACGTCAGCCTGACCCTCTATCCGGGAGACATCCTGGGACTCCTCGGAGAGAACGGGGCGGGGAAGACCACCCTGATGAACGTTCTCTTCGGGGTCTACACGGCCGATGCCGGCCTCATTCGCATCAACGGACAGCCGGTGAGGATCCGCAGCTCGGCGGACGCCCTCCGTCACGGGGTCGGGATGGTGCACCAGCACTTTCATCTCGTGCCCTGCCATACCGTTCTCGAAAATCTCATGGTGGGCCAAAAGGGCCGCAGCGGCAGGCTGGACCGGAAGACGGTGCTCGACGCCCTGGAAGAGATCAAGAGGCGTTTCGGTCTTTTCGTGGAGCCTCATGCCCTCGTGAGCGATCTCACCATCGGGGAACAGCAGCGACTGGAGATTATCAAGGCGCTGATCCGCGGGGCGAGGGTCCTGATCCTGGACGAGCCTACCTCCACCCTCACACCCCAGGAGACGGAAGGGCTGTTTGAGGCCCTGCGGGCCATGTCCTCCGAGGGGATGGGGGTCATCTTCATCTCGCACAAACTCCAGGAGGTGCGCGCCATCACCAACAAGGTGGTCATCATGCGCCGGGGAAAGGTGACGGCCACCTTGAGCGATCTCGAAAACGTGAGCCGGCACCGGCTGGCGGAACTGATGTGCGGGCATGAGATCGTGCCGCCCGTCAAGGATTCGGTGACGCCGGGAGAGGTTCTCCTCTCCTTCCGAAACGTCAGCACGGGCGGGACCGCCCGGTCACGCCTGAAGGATGTCTCCTTCGAGCTCCGGGCGGGGGAGATCCTGGGAATCGCCGGTGTCTCCGGGAACGGCCAGCGGGAACTGGCGGAGATCGTTTCGGGGGTGTTGGCCCCTGTTTCCGGCACCGTGGAAGTCCAGGGCCGGGTTGTGACGCGAGTCTCCCCCCGCTATGTCCAGAGGCTGGGTGTGGGGCGGATTCCCGAGGACCGGATGGAGATCGGCCTGATCACGGCGCTGCCCTTGAAAGACAACATGGTCTTGCCGAGGATCCACGATCCCCGATTCAGCCGGAAAGGGATCCTGAAGCCGCGGGCCATTCTCGACTTCGTCGTTCAGCAGATGAAGATCTTCGATATCCGCGCCCCCGGTCCCGAGGTGAGAACCGGAACCCTTTCGGGAGGAAACCTGCAGAAGGCCCTCCTGGCGCGGGAACTGGCATGGGATCCCCTCGTGCTCCTGGCGGACCAGCCCACCCGCGGGCTGGACGTGGCGGCAGCCCAGTTCGTGCACCGGAAGTTTTTGGAGCTTCGGAAATCGGGACGGGCCGTGCTCCTCATCAGCGAAGACCTGGAGGAGTTGTTTACCCTCTCCGACCGGATCGCGGTCATGTATGAAGGGAGGATCAACGGGATGATACCCATATCGGAGGCGACGGTTCAGAAGGTCGGGTTGCTCATGGCAGGTATGGAGGCGGCGGCATGATGACGTTTCGCTTGGAACCCCGGGAACACACTCCCGTGTGGCTGAACGCCTTGCTGCCCCTCCTGGCGGTGTTCGCCACGCTTGTAATCTGCAGCGGCCTGATCAAGCTGGCGGGGGCTTCGGTCTTCTCCGCCTACGCGATCCTCTTCAAGAGCGCCTTGAACAGCCGATTCAATCTCGTGGAGACGGCCGTCAAGGCGACCCCCCTGATTCTCACGGGCCTGGCGGTGGTCGTGGCGTTCCGCGCCAAGTTCTGGAACATCGGCGCCGAAGGCCAGCTTTTGGCGGGGGCCATGGCGGCGGCCTACCTCGGGGCCCTGAAAGGGGTTCCCGGATGGAGCCTGATCCCGCTCATGCTCGTGGGAGGGGCGCTGGCGGGTGCCGTCTGGGCGGCGATTCCCGCTATCTTGAAGACCCGTTACAAGGTGGATGACGTCGTAACCACCTTGCTCCTCAACTTCGTTATCTACTACGGCATGATGGCGCTGCTCAACGGCCCGTGGAAGGACCCGTTGAGCGGGTATCCCGATTCCCCGGACATCCTCCCGGCGGCGGAGTTTCCCATCCTCCTGAAGGCGAC
>CAZOBB010000017.1:0-20643 GCA_964577975.1 uncultured Thermodesulfobacteriota bacterium
CCCAATCCTGTTCCTTTCCTATCACCTCGAAGAAAATTTCTTCTTCCCAACATCGAACCATACCTCGACCATTCTGGAACTTCCTTTGTCGTTTGCGCAAGGCATAAAAATGGATTAGAATAAGAGTGGGAGGTGAAGAGCGCGATATCACACCAAAATCCTAAAAAGGAGGAAAATAAAATGTTAAAGAGGGGTTGTTTTGTTTTCCTATTTCTTCTTTGTTTTGGGGTAGCCGTCACCATGGCCCAACAGCCGACGGGGAATTTCATCTCACATCAAGGCTTGCAAATTCAGGCAGATTTCGGAGAGGATTGGGAGTTACTTCCAGGAAGCCATTTAACGACACTGCGGGGTTCCCCCAGCCTTTCCGTTTCTAAGGAAGGACACGCCTTCTGGAAAAAGATGGAGCTGGAAAATTTCGCCGTTACATGCGCCTACCGGCACGGCGAGGGAATTGGAGAAGTTTTGTTGAGGTCCACCGGTGAGCCACCTGCCAACTGTGAGTATCACGTGCAGTTTACCAACACGGAAACACGATTGGTTCGCTTGTATGGGGACACCCCCACCATCTTGTCCAAGACCCCCGTCAACCTGACACCTCATACATGGTATTCTCTCGCCATTTCCATCATCAATGGAAAAATCCTCGTCAAATTGGATGGAAAAAAGATCCTTCAAGTTATTGATCCCAATCCCCTTCCAAGAGGTTTTCTAGGACTCGGATGCGAGGGAGGCAGCAATATCGCGTTCTCTAATGTGAAAATCCTCCTTCCCTCCTCGAAGATTGGCTTTTCACCTTCACCTAGCCCTCCCAAGAAGGGGACGAAAGAGGCGGATTTGATAACGGTTTCGAAGATTCTTCCCATCAATGTTCCAAAAAATTCTCCTAAACCCGGTCATATCGTACAGATCAGTCCCAATGTTATGTCAATCGTCACCCGGCCTCTAACACGAGCGAAGATGGTAGCGACTTTATTGAAAGATAAAGATTACGGTCCCACTCTACGGAATCTAGCAAAAAAGAAGAATCTCGATTCCCAGACTCTTCAAAAGGAAAGTGTCACGGGAATGCCCGTTACCCAAGACGCCCATGTTTCAACGCCCAACACCTTGCTCGACGCCTACAACAAAGGCGTTCGTATCAATCTTTGCAAGGCGTGGCCCACCTATCAGTTCCACGGCCACCATTATGCCATCGCAACGGCAATAGTTGACAATATAACCGTATTCCTGTCGCCTACCCTAAAAGACATGATCCAGAAAGGAACCATCTGTCTTACCGGATACGAATTTGGCAAACAGAAAGGAAAGGGACACGTCTACGATCCTGGATTTATCGAACTTTACCTTGACGTCCCAATGGGAAAAGGAACCTATATCATCGCCATCCAAGTCGTTCAGCCCAATGGTTCTCCCATCTCATCCGATAGTATTTCCCTAAAAACGCCAACAGGCTGGGTCAAACTCGTACCCACCAGCGATAAAAAGGCATGGATAGGAACGTGCATTTTATCGGGGAAGGATGCCCAAACCATGTGGCCCAGTAGTTTCCTCCAAATGGCAGCGCAAAAGGGAAAAATGAGGCGAATCGGAACAAATATCAGCATCTACTTCGCCAGTAAGGGCGGAGAAATCTATAAGAAGAGATTTTTCCTGGTGGGGAACATCACGTTGACTCGTCTCTGAATCTTCTTTCTTTCGTTCCGCGGTGGGAAGGCTCCTTTTTTTGCCTTTCCCGCCTTCTTTTGTCTTAAAACTACTTCCTTCAAAAAGGGGGATTTTTACACTCCTGTTGACAAATATGAATAATTCAATTATTATAATTTTAGTAACAATAAAAGGATACGAAAGAGATGTTAAAGCTACCTACCAACGTGCGTTACGGAATTCGGATGATCATTACATTGGCAAAGGCCAATCGCCGCATGAACACGAATGAACTTGCCAAAGAGATGGATGTCTCACCGCTTTACCTCAGGCAAGTTGCTATCCCATTGGAGAAAAACGGTATCATCAAGAGCGCAAAAGGCGCAAAGGGGGGCTATTCCCTTCGGGTCGACCCCGCAACAACGGATCTCTACACCATCATCAAAGCAATGAACGAAGACTTTTCTCTCCTTTCTTGCGTAGATTGCTCGGATGCCTGTTCTCGAAGTAATACCTGTATCAGCCGTGACCTTTGGATCGATCTGAGCCGCACCTTAAAGACAACCCTTCAAGCGATGACCCTCCAACGTTTGATCGAGGAAAAAGCAGGCAGGAAAATAGGCAAACTCGTAAACAATCATCCTATTAAAACCTCTGATGTTCAAAACGCTTAGAGAAGATATCAAAACCGCCCTGGAGAGAGACCCGGCCGCCCGGAATTGGCTCGAGGTATCGCTTCTGTATCCCGGCATGCACGCCATTTGGATCCATCGGATCGCGCATTTCCTTTGGAAGAGACAGGCGCGTTTCTTGGCCCGAACCGTGTCGTTTTTCGCGCGCGCGATTACGGGAATAGAAATCCACCCCGGAGCCAAGATAGGTAAAAGATTCTTCATTGACCACGGCGCCGGTGTAGTCATAGGAGAAACAGCAGAAATCGGAAATGACGTAACCATCTATCAGGGTGTCGTCTTGGGGGGTGTATCCTTGAAAAGAGAAAAGCGTCATCCCACCCTGAGAAACAAGGTGGTCGTTGGAGCCGGCGCCATCATTTTGGGACCTGTTGAGATCGGAGAAGGGAGTAAGATCGGAGCAGGTTCCGTGGTCGTTACCAATATTCCCCCTTTCACCACGGCGGTGGGAATCCCCGCGAAACCGGCCGGACGACACACCCTTTCCGACAACGTGGACCTAAATCATCACCTTGTCCCCGATCCCATAAAGCGTGCCTTGGAGCATCTCACAAAACGGATCGAAGATCTAGAGGGAAAAATCAGTTCAATAACGGACAGTCCCCCAAACAGAGAGCTTACGGCGATGGGTAGAAAAAAAACGGATCGGATCCAAATGAGGGCATGAACCATGGAAATAGAAGTGAACGCCAACTTCAAGTTGCATGGGATCTTCGACCCTCCCTGTCATTTCACGTTCCCAAAAAGGATGACATTGAAAGAACTGCTACAATGCCTCGATACGAGATGGGCTTCCGTTCATCTCATGAATAACGATGAGCTAGGCGATGACGTCTCAGAAGTTTTTATCAATGGAAAACGCCATTTCGACTTGCCAGGAGGGCTTGAAACGAAGTTACGCGAACAGGACCGTATCCGAATCGAATTGTATATGGCACCTTTGGGAGGAGGATAACATCCCGTGAATGATCTCACTCAGGCGGAATTCGAGAGATACAATCGCCAAATCCTTTTCAAGGCGTTTGGAAAAGAAGGTCAAAAAAAGTTAAAGGCCTCCCACGTCCTCGTAGCGGGAGTAGGAGGGTTGGGCTCCCCCGTTGCCATGTATTTAGCCGTTTCGGGAATCGGAAGGCTCACACTCGTCGATTCCGACAGGGTATCCCTTTCGAACCTGAATCGGCAACTTCTCCACTGGGAAGAGAATATCGGTCAAGAAAAGGTCCTTTCCGCAAAAGACAAACTACTCAAAATGAATTCGAGCATTCATGTTCGTGCCGTGCATAGTCGAATCGCTTCAGGCACGTGCGCCCCCCTCCTTGAAGAGGTGGATGTCGTGGTCGATTGCCTCGACAACATGCCCGCCCGTTACATCTTGAACCAAGCATGTGTGGAAAGAGGGTGCCCCCTGATCCATGGGGGGGTATACGGAATGATGGGACAACTTACGACGATCATTCCAGGCCACACGCCGTGTCTGGAGTGCCTCTTTCCCCGCAGACCTGAGGTGAAGGAAGACATTCCCCTCCCGGTGTTCGGCCCCACCGCGGGTTTGATCGCCTCCCTTCAATCACTGGAGGTCATCAAACTCCTCTCGGGAATAGGTGAAACCTTACAGGGAAAACTCCTTTATATCAACGGAGAAATGATGGAATGCGTCACGGCGGAGGTAACAAAAAAAGGCGACTGTCCCGCGTGCGGCTTTCTCCGATAAGTCCTACGAAGGAAGGATAATGACTTCATCCCCGCACTGAATCCGTCCCCCCATCAAAACTTTCGCAAAGACCCCCTCGCGGGGCATGATGCAACCTCCAGCCACACGATAGATGGCACATCGGGCGTGACACTCCTTTCCAATCTGGGTAATCTCCACCACCACCTCTTTACCAAGCCGCACCCTCGTCCCGGGCGAAAGTGACGGCCAGTCGACGCCAGAGGTGGCAATATTCTCCGCGAAATCTCCAAAACCCACATTCAAACCGCGCAACTTGGCACGATCAATCGCTTCTCTGGCGAGAAAACTGACCTGGCGATGCCAGACCCCGGCGTGGGCATCCCCTTTAAGCCCGTGGTTTCTCAACACCATAGCCGACATGACGGGTCGTTTACGAATTCCCTTACGACGACTTATGGCAATCGCTTCGATTTTACCTCGTTTCATCCTTAAAATGGCTCCTTACCCAACGGCTAGAAATCTCCTTCAACCCCCTGAGAGGAAATAGGTAACGGTGATTTCATCCCCCTCGTTTACCGGCATGGACAACTCATGGGGATACACGCTTTCTTCATTCACGTAAATCTCGAGATAGGCATGGAGCCGGCCAGGTTTGGAAAACAACTTATCTTCGAGGAAAGGAAAACGCCTCAAAAGGTTCTCGATACAAGCTCCTACCGTGGCTCCCTCGGCAATCAGGGAATCGGTAGGAACTTCTCCCTCCGCGATGAATGGATGCAGACGAATTGTCACAGGCATCGCTTCTCCATGATTCTTTTCATGTTTGTCGGGCACTTCACCTTTTCTTTCCCATATCAGTTACATTTATAATTGTAACTAATTTAGTAATATTTGTCAAGATACCCCTCCTCTTTCGTTTTGCTGAAAAAGAAAACCGAAACGACTCCCTAGAAAAGAGCCTTACATTTTTTCCGAAACGCCGATCCGTTTCTTATTTTACCGTGGGAAGCTCCTCCCATCGGGTAGTATAGCGGGGAGATCGGTGGGAACGATTCACCCGCCACCGCCTCTCCAATCCAGAGGTCGCCAATCGAACCGTTTCCGAACCGTAACGGCGGTTGATAAGGTCCAAGGCCCGCATCAGGTTGCGCTCCTTGCCGGTTCTTTTCGGTGGAGAAAAAAGGTTTGGCTGCCACATTCCCTCGCGGCTCAGCTCTAAAAGCATGACTCCCGCCTTTTTATACAGATACCCTTCCTTGAAGATCCTCCCCACTCCTTCACGAGCAACTCGCACCAGCTCCGGCGTATAATTGGTAGGATTCTCCAGTGAAATCGTCACGGCGTTGGCATAGTGGGGCCCTTCTTGGTAAGGGTTGGTCGTCAAAAAGACATGCACACAAGAGGTAAGGAGACGATGTTTACGCAACTTTTCCGCCGCTCTCGAGGCATAAAGGGCTACCGCCTCCTCCAGTTCCTCCCGGGTTTCCACCTTTCTCCCAAATGTCCGAGAGCTCAAGATTCCCTTTCGAGGAGGCGGGACCTCCTCGAGGGGAAGGCAGGAAATCCCCCGAAGTTCCCAGACGAGCCGAAGCCCCATAATGGTCAAGTGACGTCGAATCCAGGTATCGGGGGCATCCCTCAACTGGCGGGCCGTGTAGATCCCGCGGGACCTCAACGTCTTCGCGTGCCGCCGTCCCACGCCCCACACCTCCTCCACTCGGACCTTCTCCAGCCAGTCGTCCACATCCCGGCAGGCCGCGAGATTGAAGATACCGCCATGCTTTGAGAAGGCCTTCGCGATCCGGTTGGCCACCTTGGCCAAGGTCTTGGTTGTCGCAATCCCGATGGAAATGGGGATCCCCGTCCATCGCTCCACCGTTTCTTTCATCTCTCTCGCAAGGGATTCCGCATCGCCCGCCATCCTTTCAGGAAAGGACACAAACGCCTCATCAATGGAATAGATCTCCATGTCTGGGGTGAAACGGGACAAAACCTCCATGACGCGCCGGGACATATCCCCGTAAAGGGAATAATTGGAAGAAAATACTCGTATGCCATAGCGTGCGATTTGCGCACGATATTTGAAAGCAGGGGCTCCCATCGGAATGTCGAGGGCCTTGACCTCTTCGGAACGAGCCACGATGCATCCATCATTATTGGATAGAACGATAACCGGCTTCCCCCTCAACGCTGGATCGAAAACTCTCTCACAGGAGACGTAAAAATTGTTGCAGTCTATCAGAAAAAAGAGCGATGCCATGACAGTCCTTTAAGACAATGAATGGATCACATACGTCACGACTCCCCACACGTGAAAATCCGCTTCCGAGGATATCTCCACGGCGGGGTAGAGGGGGTTTTCCGCCTCAAGGAATATCCTCCCATCCTTTTTACGTCGCATTCGCTTAACCACCAATTCCCCATTCAAGGCCGCCACAACCACGGCTTTATCGTGCGGTTCCACCGCTCGATCCACGATCAGAATGTCCCCCGGATGGATACCGGCTTCCACCATGGAATCTCCTTCCACTCGAACAAAAAATGTCGCGGCAGGATGACGAACCAGATGGGTATTAAGGTCAAGGGTGTTTTCGACAAAATCGTCGGCAGGGGACGGAAATCCCGCCGGCACGCGGGCACCATAAAGCGGGAAAGAAGCCGGTTCCGCATCACAGTCGGGAATCATGATCTCCCATTTCATCAACGTGTCCTCTCTTCCATTCTGGAAAGTTCCCACTTTCACCCTACCTTTCAAAAAAGACTACCCAACCCTCCTTTCCCCGTCAAGCCCTCCCGTGCGGCATACCCCTCTCATCTTGCCACATTTCCCCTTCAAATGGTAAATAAGACGCATGAGTGAAATCTTGTCCCCAGACAAAAATCCAGCTTACGGGGAGTGGACATCTCTTCCCGATTCCATCTGGAACACCCTTGAAAATCTCAAGGATACACCATGGCCAGTGGAAATCATCCGGCAAAGTCAAGGAGGGTATCACCTCCCATTTTTGGGACACATTCTCCTCATCTATTCCACCAAGCGGCACATGGAATGGAAAGACCTTTCTCGGACACCCACTTTTCAAGAAGGCCTCGTGGCTCTCACCTTCCTCGCCAATTTTAAGATGATCTCTCTGAGTAAGAAATGGATTACCCCCGCCGAACTCCCGGGTGGAAGAACCTTTTTCAGCCCAAGATCCCACCCACCCAAGACCTCTTCCATCTTAAAGGCTTGGGAAAACAGGCCAGCGTTTTTTCACCGCGTGATGACGCAGCTCGGCGCCACATCCCTCCCTCACGGTGATGAAGCCTTTGAAATTCCTTGCCTTCCCTTGCTCCCTTTCCGGTATGTTTTTTGGGAAGGGGAACCTTCCCTTCCCTCCAGCGTCACCCTTTTAGTCAATGCCACCGCCCACCTTTTTCTCCCTCTCGATGTGTTATGGGCCCTTATCAATCTAGTGGACGAGCGATTCACAGATCACCACCCTCTTTGCGAAGGGTGTCGCGAAATGGTATAATGAGATAGATAAGCCGGAGGGGGTAGACAACACATGGAGATTAAAGATGCCCACTTCTACGAGATGGTCGTATCGGCGGGAGGAGCGCAGCGGAAAAGCCGCGTTTTCAATCTTCGGATCGAGAAACTCCCCAACCAGCCAGATCGGCACCAGATCTTCTACTACGATTGCGGAACCACTCACACCTTCCAAGGAAAAATCTTGGAAGACTCCGAAGAGAAGCTTCTTTTCGAGATTGATGGAGGGAAGGTATTCACCTTTCGCCCCCTCAAACGCGCTATCTCAAGGTAGGTTACTGTCCGCATGTAGCGCAGCTCGTCGCCGAACACCCGGCGCACGAGGAGGTTGATCTTCTTTCTCCGCCGATGTAGGAACATGCGGACAAAAGTTTACGAACCTTCGCGGAATTACAGAAAGGACATTCTATCTCTGTCTCATCTCTCCGTTTAACGAGCTTCTCAAATCGAGAATGGCACGCCTCACACTGATACTCATAAATAGGCATGTTGGTCCCCTCTTTACGGCTCGACATAAAAAAGGGGAGAAGATCTTTTCTCGATCCTCCCCCCTTTTCCCTCTTCTCTTTTCCTAAATTGCCCCTAACACGGGGAAGGGATCGACAATAACCTTTTCCAACCCCACATCCGTCGTTGTCGCCCCAAACGCCAGGCCCATCAGCTGACTAAAATAGAGGATGGGAAGATCGTAAAACACACCAAACGTGTTTCCAATCGCCTTCTGTCGCAGATCGAGGTTGGACTGACAGAGCGGACATGCCACGGCCACGCAGTCGGCGCCGGCGTCTTTCGCCCCTTCGAGGATCTTGTTCGTCAAAACCAGGGCGGCATCCGTCTCCGCTAGGCTCATACTCACCCCGCAACAATCCGTCTTGAAAGACCACTCCACTGTCTCTGCCCCAATCGCCCGCATAAGCTCATCCATGCTCTGGGGATTCTCCACATCATCAAACTGGGCGATATGGGGCGGCCGGGTCAACAAGCACCCGTAATAACACGCCACTTTCAACCCCTTCAAAGGAGTGACTACCTTTTTTCGGATCTTCTCCAGACCCACGTCGTTGAGGAACACGTCAAGTATATTCCGCACCCTCACATTTCCCTTATAGTCGGATTCCAATACCGTTTCCACTTTCCCTTTCAAGTCGGTATCCTCCGCCATCTCTATATTCGCCACCTTCAATCGAGTCAAGCAAGCGATGCAAGGAGCAATGATTTGATGAAGACCCATCTTTTCCGTCTGCACCAACGTCTTGGCCGGCAACGCTATCGACAAGAGGTGCGAAGTCGCATGGGCCGACGAAGCGCCGCAACAAATCCAATCGGGAACCTCAATCAATTCCACATCCGTAAATTCACAACAGGCACGGATCGACAGGTCATATTCCTTCGCGGAAGACTCCAACGAACATCCAGGATAATAAGCATACTTCATGATTTCGACTCCTCAAGCTTTCTCACATTCTCAAACAGCTTTTTTACTCCCTTCAGGTCCTTCACCTTATGAGGAAAGAGCTTCAGCTTTCCTTTCGCAAACATAACAGGCCCGAGATCCGCGTCTTTCAGAGGATCTTTCAGCATAAGATTTAAGTCCATGGCAAATCCCATTTCATAGAGTCGACCGAAACTTTCAACGGACCGCAAAAAAACCTTGTGAAAGGCTTCAATCGATTCGACGGGAATATAGCGTTCCTCCTTGAACGCCATTTCTCTCAAGGCATCCATCACTTCAACAATCTCGATGCCTTGAGGACATCGCGTGGCACACGTCTCACACGACACACACCACCACATCGTATCGGAAGAGAGGACCTCTTCCCTCAATCCCAGTTGAATAGCCCGCATCAATTCATTGACTTTCATCTTCATCTTGAAAGCCATCGGGCATCCCATCGTGCATTTTCTGCATTGATAACACGTCAATACGTCTTGACCACACAGTTCCTTGAGTTCCTTGGCAAACGCCGTTGTATCACCTTTCACCGCCACCTTCATACCAATCTTTTCCTCCACCTCTCTCTTTCTTCACCTTCACAGGTGTCGTTTCTTTATTTCGCAACCACGGGTAACTTGACGGTAAAACAGGTCCCCTGATTTTCCACGCTTTGGACGTCAATACTTCCCAAATGGGCATCCACCACCTGTTTCACAATCGAAAGTCCCAACCCCGTTCCCACAATCTGTCGCGTCTTTTCCGTCTTCACGCGGTAAAACCGCTCGAAGATTCGAGGGAGATCCTTCTCGGAGATGCCAATACCCGTATCCCTGACATCGATCCGAATATAATCTCCTTCCCTTTTCCCGCTGACTTCCACCAGCCCCCCTTCCGGAGTGTATTTAATAGCATTACTGATCAAATTGGTAAAGACCCCTTCCATATTGGCCGCATCCGCATTGACCGAGGGAAGCCCTTCCTCCAATTCGAATTCCAGGGTCAATCCCTTCTGCTCCGCTTGGGGTCGCATCAGCTCTACCACCTTGGCAAGCAAGGCACCAATATCCACCGGCTCCATGTACTGCACCTGCATTCCGGCTTCAATCTTGGAGAGATCAAGAAGGTCCTTCACCAAATCCAGGAGTCCCTTGGCACGTTCCTTTGCTCGGCCCAACATGCGTGCCTGTCGCTCATTGATCTCACCGGCCAACCCTTTGAGGATCACCGTCAATTGCTGCTCAATCGCCGCCACCGGCGCTCGGAGTTCATGGGTCACCATCGCGACGAAATCCGCCTTCATCCGTTCCAATTCTTTCAATTGGGTAATGTCCTGAAGCACCGCCACACCACCCAAAAGGGCACCATCTTCATCGCGAACCGGCACGGCATGGCATCGAAGATAGATTTCCTTTCCATCCGTTTGAAGTTGGATCTCCTGGCTCACACCGGCTAGGTTCTCCTCTTCCCCCCTCAAGACATCCTTCACCGCCTGGGTCAAGGCCTCCACTTTAATCTGATCAATCGCCTTTCCCAACACCTCTTCCACCGAGATTGAAAGGAACCGCGTGGCCGCGGGATTCAACAAAGCCACAGACCCATCTTTATCCACTACCAACACGCCATCGGTCATACTGTTAATGATCGTGTGCGTCTTGCTTTTCTCCTTGGCCACGTCTTTGAGGCTTTTTTCGGCCTCTTTGCGGAGGCGTTTCGCCTCCTCCTCCAACGCCTTCTTCTCAAGCGCCCGGTGCACCACAATGCGGAGCTGGTCAGGTGTGAAGGGCTTGGGAATAAAGTCGTAGGCCCCCTTCTTCATGGCTTCCACCGCCGTATCCACCGTGGCATACCCCGTAACGACAATTACCAATAATGAAGGAGCTATCTCGCGGACTTGCTCTAGGACCTCCATGCCACTCATCCCCGGCATCATGAGGTCCAGAAGCATTACATCAAAATCATCCGGTGATTCCTTGACCTTCGCGAGGCCTTCTTCCCCATTCTCGGCAGTAACAACAGCCATATTTTCTTTCGCAAGGATACGACTGCTGCCATCCCGCATGATGGCTTCATCATCGATAACGATGACTTTCGGCTGTTCCACGCTCTCTCCCTAAAAGGCGGAAATTATTTTGCCAGAAGCGCCTCGATTCGGCTAACGAGCTCCTCAGGCTCCACCGGCTTGTCCATGTAGTCCTCCGCTTCCGTTTCGAGTCCCATCTGCGGCGTATATTTCGTTGTCGTAATGTGGGACACCACCGCCGTGAGGAGAAGGATAGGAATCTCCTTCAGCTCCGGATCCGCCTTCAGTTCCTTCGCCACGGCATACCCATCCTTATCGGGCATCATCACATCCAACACAATCAGATCCGGATTCTCCGATCGCGCCTTTTCCAATCCTTCAATACCCCCATACGCTGCCGCCACGTCATACCCTTTGCTCTCCAGGATCATCGTTACCGCTTCGACCAGATCAGGATCATCATCAACAATCAAAATCTTCGCCATTGGAAACCTCCTTTTAATTTTTAGCCATTTTAGACCTGCGGACGGGGATACAACCCCGCTCCCTTTACGATCTCGGGAACTTTTTCTTCCCATTCAATCGCCATTACATGAACACCACTGACCCCCTCGATTTCTTTCAACCTTTGAATCGTTTCAATGCATATCTTGATTCCTTCCTCGGCACGCTTCTCTTTCGGTACCCCCTTCAATCTCTCGATGATCTCATCCGGAACATCCATTCCCGGCACCATGTTTTTCATATACTTCGCCATTCCCACGGATTTCATTGGGGTGACGCCCGCCAAGATATAAACCTTCTCGTGAAGGCCACGGTCCCGCACCCCCTTCATCCACTCCTCAAATTTGTCAAGATTATAAATACATTGGGTTTGAATGAAATCGACGCCCGCCGCCACCTTCTTGGCGAGACGGGGCACCCGTATCTCGAAGGGATCGGCAAAAGGGTTGCATGCCGCTCCAATAAAGAGTTTGGGGGGAGGTTTTATCTCCTCTCCTTCGATGAACTTTCCTTCATCGCGCATGGTCTTTACCGTGTGAATCAGTTGGATGGAATCCATATCATAGACGTTTTTTGCCTTGGGGTGGTCTCCGAAAACCTGATGGTCTCCGGAAAGGCAAAGAATATTATTGACTCCTACCGCCGCCGCGCCCAAGATGTCGCTTTGAATCGCAATTCGATTCCTATCACGCGTAACCATTTGGAGAACGGGATCCAATCCCATTTCTTTTAAGATAAAACAAGACGCCGCGCTCGACATCCGCACCACCGACGTTTGATTGTCTGTGACATTCACGGCATCAACCGCACCCTTCAAAAGCTCTCCTTTCCTGCGAATGACTTCCGCATCTGCCCCCCGCGGCGGTCCACACTCCGAGGTAACGGCAAATTCTCCCTTTTCCAGAACTTTCTCAAGACGGCTGGCCGATTTCATAATCTCAAATCCTCCCTCACAACCTTTCTCGGTCCACCATCTCGGCTGGTAGACCAATCCTTGATGGGAATATACTCTTCGTAACGATCCAGTTGCCCCAAGGATTTCAAGCGTTCAATAATCAACTGCCATCCACACACGATCTCTTTGTTGACCTCGCACTTTCCCTCGGACGACCCTCCACAAGGACCATTGAGCAAACTCTTGGAACAACGGGCGATGGGGCAGATCCCCCCGGTCAGGTGGAGGACACAATTTCCACACGCCTGACAACGTTCCGTCCAGTAGCCTTGCTCCTCCGTCACTCCTATGAAATTCGTATTGATAGCGGGAAGCACGGGAATCTCGGGATAGGACTCCGCCACAAACTGGACGCCCGCCCCACATGCCATGGATAAAATCGCCTGGTAGTTGGGAACCATGGAGCGAATTTGTTCGATATACTCATGATCGCATTGCCGTTCGAGGGTGAATTCCTTGATCTCAATGCTCCGCCCGTTCTGCTCGCGGGAGAGCCGAAGGGCCGCCGACAAGATTCCCACCTCTTTCTCCCCACCCGCCGAGCAGACCGTGACACACTCCCGGCATCCCAACACGATAATCTTCTCGAAGGGATCGATCATCGCCTCGATCTCTTCCATGGGTTTTCTCTCTCCCACAATCATGACACATCCCCACCTTTCTGGGCTTTGGCCTTTTTTATGGGGCTCGGCCCAAGCTTTTTTATCCTTTCCACCATTTCCCTCGCCACCTCCGCAAAACGCGGACCCATGGCGGCCGACATGTTGAACATTTCCAACCGGTCTCCCCCAAATCCTATCTCATCGAGAAGCTTCTTCGCATACTGAACCCGTTTTTTCGCCCGGAAATTTCCATTGATAAAATGGCAATCTCCCTCCATGCAGCCTGCCACGTATACCCCATCCGCCCCGTCTTCGAACGCACGCAGTAAATGGAGAACATCCACCTTTCCCGTGCAAGGGAGGCGGATGATTCGAACATTGGGGGGATACTGGAGCCGCATGGATCCCGCGAGATCCGCTGCCGTATAGGCGCAATAATGACAACAAAAGGCCACGATTTTCGGTTCAAACCCTTCTTCACTCATCACGCTGCCACCTCGTTTTCATCATATATGGCATCACACTTGGCTATGACCTGAACATCCCTAAAATATTGAAGCTCAATGGCCTTGCCCGGACATTCCGCTGCGCAAACCCCACACCCATGACACTTGATGGGATCGATCTCGGCCTTTCCCCTTTCATTGATAACCGGCACCGAGTAAGGGCAGGCGCGGACACACGTGAGGCAAGCCGCACATTTTTCCTCCTCCACCACGGCCACAACACCGCCAACGGAGATGGAATCCCGGGCCAAAATCGTTCCCGCCCTCGCCGCAGCCGCTGCCGCTTGAGCAATCGATTCCGAAATGGTTTTAGGCGAATGGGCAAGGCCACAGACATAGATGCCGTCCGTCGCAAAGTCAACCGGGCGGAGTTTCATGTGGGCCTCCAAAAAGAAACCATCCGCCATTCTCGGAACCTTCAGCATCAACGCCAATTCCTCATTTTCCCTTGGAATTGTCGCGGAGGAAAGCACAAGGGTGTCGGGATGGACCGTTATTCGCCGCTTGATGAGGGGTTCGAAGAACGTCACGGTCAATCTTCCATCCTTCTCTTCCACCACGGGTTTGTCTTTCACGTCATATCGAACAAAGACGATTCCTCGCCGCCGCGCCTCCCTGTAGTACGGCTCCATCAACCCATACGTTCGTATATCACGATAAAGAACCATGACCTGGGCGTCGGGGTTCTTGTCCTTGAGCCGCAAGGCGTTCTTGATGGCTGTGGAACAGCAGACCCGACTACAATAGGGACGCTCTTCATCCCTTGACCCCACACACTGTATCATCACCACCGTGTTCTGGCCAAGGGAGAATTGGGGCTCTTCCACGAGTTTTTTCTCAAATTCGAGCTGGGTCATGACGTGTTCGTTCTGGCCGTAGAGATATTCGTCGGGCTTCAATTCCTCTCCACCTGTCGCGACAATCACCACCCCATGTTCCAGCTTTCGATAATACATCCCTGGCGCCACCATGATGCCGGTCGAAAAGTTTCCCTGTGTTCCCGAAAAATCGACGACAAGGGCATTGGTAATGACGTGGATTCTTTCATCTTCCTCTACTTGCTGGATCAGGTTCGAAAGAAACGCTTGAACGTCCTTTCCCTCAATGGTGAAATGGATATTCTTCAGGTTGCCCCCCAACTGCGGCTCCTTCTCCACGAGGAAGACCTCGTATCCCTGCTCGGAGAGCTTCAAGGCCGCCGTCATCCCCGCCACGCCGCCTCCGATGACCAATCCTTTCTTGATGATGGGGAGAGTTTTTTCATGAAGGGGAACCAATTCTTTGGCGCTGGCCACCGCCATACGGACCAGGTCTTTTGCCTTTTCCGTCGATTCCGAGTGCATGTGCATGTGCACCCAGGAACATTGATCCCGGATGTTGGCCATCTCGAAAAGGTATTTGTTCAAACCCGCCTGACGGATGGTAGATTGAAACAGGGGTTCATGGGTCCTTGGAGAACACGACGCCACGATGACCCGGTTAAGCTTATGTTCCTCGATCATCTCTTTGATATGATCCTGCGTGTCCTGGGAACAGGTAAAAAGATTGTCCTCCGCGTAGACCACGTGCGGCAGGGTCTTGGCATAATCCCGCACAGCCGGCACATCCACGACCGATCCGATATTGACCCCGCAATGACACACAAACACCCCGATCCGCGGCTCCTGCCCCTCTACGCTGATCTCCTCGGGAATTTCCTCATGAACCAATTCTTTCCCTCGTGCCTCCGCGAGAAGCCCCGCCGCATAGGCCACCGCGCTACTCGCCTGGGAAACGGTCTCGGGAATGTCCTTGGGCCCCTGAAAGGCCCCACAGACGAAGACACCGGGACGCGAGGTGGAAACGGGGGTAAACGGGTGGGTGTCGCAAAAACCATGCTCATTCAGGTCAACCCCTATCCTCCGCGACAGCTTCCTGGCCTCCCTCGAGGCCTCCAGCCCCACGGAAAGGACAACCATCTGAAAGGTTTCGTGAACCAGGTTTCCATCCTCATCTTGGTACGTCAATATGAGGTCCTTCGTTCCCGGATCCTCCACCACCCGAGAAATCATGGATCGCACGAATTTAACCCCGAACTGGGTTTTCGCCCGCTCGTAATAGGCATCAAACCCTTTTCCAAAAGCCCGGATATCCATGTAGAAGATGGTGGTTTCTATACCTTCCAAATGCTCCTTCGCAATAATGGCCTCCTTCGTGGCATACATACAACAAACGGAGGAACAATAGGGATGGTCCGTATCCCGACTACCCACGCACTGGATGAAAGCAATCTTCTGGGGAATATCCCCATCCGACGGGCGCATGACGGTGCTGCTATAAGGACCCGTGGCACTGAGCATCCGCTCAAACTCGATGGAGGATACCACATTGGGATACCGTCCATATCCATACTCTCCCTTGTGGAGAGGATTATATTCATCAAATCCAGGAGAAAGGATAACAGCTCCCACCTGGATCCTATCTACCGTTGGGGGGATCGTGTAATCAATCGCATCCGCCTCGCACACATCGGCGCACACCCCACATCCCAGGCAGCGGCGGCAACTCAGGCAGCGCTTGGCCTCCTGAATCGCCATCTCCTCGGTGAAGCCTAGCTGAACCTCCTCGAAGGTCCTGATACGCTGCGCGACCTCCTTTTCCGGCATGGGAACGCGGGGTTCTTTCTCGATCCCCTCCCGCACATCCTCTACGGGGAAGAAGGTTTCTTCCAGTTCCCTTCCAGCCTTCAGATCCTGGCCCTTCAAATAGCGCTCGATGGAGACGGCCGCGCGCTTCCCCGCCGCCATGGCGTCGATGGCCATGGCCGGTCCCGTAACCAAATCACCACCCGCAAAAACGCCGGGGAGATTGGTTTCCAAAGTCAACTCATCGGCAACCACTGTTCCTCGCCGCGACATCTTGAACCCAAGAGACTCGAGAAGGGACACATCCGTACTTTGCCCGATCGCAGGAATGACGACATCCGCCTCAACGGAAAACTCGCTTCCCTTCACGGGGATGGGCCGACGCCTTCCCGTGGCGTCTTCCTCACTCAAGCGCATCCGCACAAACTTCACCCCGGTGACCTTCCCATTCTTACCTTCAATGGCCACCGGCGCCACAAGGTAGCGAATCGATATACCCTCTTCGAGAGCTTCCTCGATTTCTTCTTCATTCGCCGGCATCTCTTTCCGGGATCGGCGATAGCAAATCTCAACCGAGTCTGCCCCCGCCCTCAGGGCACTACGAGCCGCGTCCATGGCCACGTTTCCCCCACCAATAACGACAACATGCCCTTTCAACGAGTTCAGTTTTCCGAGATTGAGATCCCTCAAGAAATCAACCCCTGGCAAAACCCCTTCCAGCTCTTCCCCCGGTATGTTCAATGTTTGGTTGCGATGGGCTCCTGCGGCGAAAAAGACGGCCTTGAATCCCTCATTTTCAAGATCCTCAAAGGTTTTGTCCTCGCCAAAGGCCACACCCGTGTGAATCTCCACCCCCAAGGCCCGGATCGCATCGATTTCCTTATCCAGAACCTTCCTCGGAAGCCGATAATCCGGTATCCCCACAGCCAACATTCCTCCCGCGACCGGGAGTTTCTCAAACACATGGACCTGATAACCTTTCAAGGCCAAGTCGTTCGCACATGTTAAACCCGCTGGTCCCGCCCCAATAACGGCTACCTTTTCTTCCCGCTTTTCCCGCACTACCGGAATTGGAATCGGTTTCCCTGACGCCTCTTCGTAGTCCGCCACGAAACGTTTCAGCGCGGCAATGGCAATGGGCTCATCGACTTTGCGCCCCCTGAGGCACATCGTTTCGCAAGGATGACTGCAAATTCTTCCACACACAGAGGGGAACGGTAACTTTTTCCGTATGATAGCGAGTGATTCCTCATACCGTCCCTCGGCAATCAATCCCACGTATTCGCGCACATCCAAATGGACAGGACAAGCAATCGCACACGGTGGATCCTCCTTATCAATCACATAGGTGGAAGGAACGGCTTGGGGATAGTTGATATAGATAGCGGAACGCCCCGTCTCTCCCTCGTTATATTCACTCAAGACCTCCAAGGGACAGTTCTGGGTACACAGTCCGCAACCGGTACACTTCTCGGGATCGACCCGTTTCGTGTGTCTCGCGACGGTTGCCGTGAAATTTCCCGGTTCCCCTTCCAAGCTCATAAGATCGGCATGCGTTATGAGTTCGATGTTGGGATCCCGCGCCACCTCGACGAGCTTCGGAGACATGATACACATACTGCAATCATTGGTTGGGAAGGTCTTATCCAACTGGGACATGGTCCCCCCAATGTTCGCCCCTTTTTCCAAGAGGTAAACCTTGAATCCCGACTCCGTGAGGTCGAGAGCCGCTTGCATCCCCCCGATTCCTCCCCCGACGACTAGGACCGAACCCTTTTTCTCTTGGGTCATGATAAACCTCCCGGCGCGGTATAGCGGTAATAGGGAACCTTCCCATCCTCAATATGATCAATTTCCACGAGATTTCTCCGGCGTAATTCCACAATATGACGCAACACATCAGCCGGTTCCATACCTACATCTTTCGCGATAACCCTCACGGGTTTTACCTCTTCCGCAATGGCCTCACATACACGGCTTCTCGCTTCCTCCCGCTTGAGTATCTGATCCAACGCTATTTGAAACTGCCTTTCGGTATAAATTTCCCCATACACATTCTTTTCTTCCACCATAATGGGCTTTTTTTCCAAAAGGGCACGAATCTTCTTCGCGCTAAAAGGATCCCATTTTTCAATGAATGCTAGTTTTTCTTCCATAGTTTCCCTCACGCGTCACATTAATCCCGCATTTTCGAGGACCCCTCTCGGGTTCACAAAATGCTTCTTCCAGTGTCCTTGAGGAAACGAATGCCCCAACGCCAAGGCTAAAAGCTCCGTGATGTAAAAGACGGGTAGGTTTGCGGGATGATTGTACTCCGGTTTGCTCCCCGACTGCATCAAATCGAGATTCATCTGACAGAGGGTGCAGGTCGTGACAATGGCATTTGCTCCAACCCGTTGAGCATTGTCCAAAATATGTTTGCTCAACCGGCATACGATCGATTCTTCCGTGATATTCAGGCTTGCACCACAACAATCCATTTTCGAAGGCCACGGAACCGCCTCTGCCCCCAAGGCCTCTACCACGCGATCCATGTAAACCGGGTTCTCTTGGTCATCGGAAGCCTTCCCATGAGGGACTCGTGTCAAGAGACACCCATAATAGGAGACCACTTTCAATCCCTTCAACGGCCTTTTCACTGCCTGTTTAATCTTTTTCAATCCCACATCATCAATCAAGATCTCTAGGATATTCCTGACTTCCACGCTTCCCTTATACTCTAACGGTTCGATCAGCTCGTTCACCTCCAAGAGGAGCTCTTCATCTGCTTGGAGCTTACGATTCGCCAGCAAGAATCGATGATAACACGCCGAACAGGGGGCAAACAGAGGTAATCCCTCCCTCTCCGCAATCGCCAAATCCCTCGCAGGCAAGGCCATCGCGAGAGATTCGTTCAGGCTGTGTGCCGCCGTGGCACCACAACAATTCCAATCCGGAACCTCTTTCAACTCAATCCCCAAACTTCCAAACGAAACCTTGATGGAATCGTTGTACTCTTTCGCGGAAGAATGAAGGGAACACCCCGGAAAATAGCTGATCTTCACGCCCATTAGCCTTTCCTCTTTGATGCACGGTCAAATATTTTCTCGATCAATTCCTTGTTTCTTACCTTTTGGGGGAAAATACTCATCTTTCCCATAAAAAACATCTTCATCCCCAGTTTGGCATCCTTCAGGAACCGCCCTTCCTTCAACTCATACCGCGCCAGTAGCTTTGTTTCATTAACACGCCCATATTCTTTGAGGGAGTCGAGAAACAGCTCGTGGAAATGAACGATGTGGGATTTCGGCGTCGTATCTCCCTGAGCCTGATACGCCAGCCGTCGCAGCGTATCCATGACTTGAGCTATGTCTATATCGTTGGGGCACCGAACACTACACGTGTAACACGTGGCGCAGATCCATATAGAATCCGCGCTCAGCGCCGCGTCCCGCATTCCCAGTTGGACGTACCGAATCGCCTTGTTGGGCGGCACATCCATCTCCGGAGCCAAGGGACACCCGTTGGTGCACTTCAGGCATTGGAAGCACGCCATGACCTCTTCACCTGTCAATTGAATAACTTTCTGCGTAAAACCCGGATCGACAACGGATCCGTCAGAAACTTGTATCCTCTCGGATGGTTTCACCTTTCTGCTCCCCTTTCACGGGTAGGATGATGCGGAAGGTGGTTCCTTCTCCTACTTTGCTTTCCACATCGATCCGTCCTCCGTGTTTTTCCACGATTCCATAACATACCGCTAAACCCAGTCCCGTCCCTTTTCCCACCTCCTTCGTGGTAAAAAAGGGATCAAAGATCTTGGAAAGGTTTTCCTCTGGAATACCAATCCCCGTGTCGCTAAATTCAATCGTCACATAAGACTCATCTTCACTAAGGCGCGTTTTGATCGTCAACTTCCCATTTCCCGCCATCGCATCCGCCGCATTGACAACCATATTCATAAAAACCTGTTTAAGTTGACTGGCATTCCCCATAATCTTCGGTAGAAAGGGATCCAAATCCTTAACAATCTCGATATTATGAAAAATGGCCTGATTCTCTAGGAAGAAAAGCCCATCCACAATGGCGCGATTTACGTCCACGGGCTCGAATTTCGGCCCGCTCTGATGACCGAATTCCAAGAGGCTCTTGACGATTTCCTTGCAGCGGGTGGTCTCCTGGACGATGCGCTTGATGTCTTCCCGCTTGGGATCGTCTTCCGGCATGTCCTCCAGCATGAGGCTGGCGTAGATGAGGATCCCCCCCAACGGATTGTTGATCTCGTGGGCCACACCCGCCGCTAGCTTTCCTACCGATGCCATCTTTTCCGACTGGACGAGCTGAAGATGCGTTTGTTGGAGCTGCTCCTCGATCTTGAGGCGCTCCCGGAGGTCCGTGAAGATCCCCACGCTGGCGATTTCCTTCCCCTCTTCGTAGACGAGGGCGGCCGACAGCTCGATGGGAATTTCCTCCCC
>CAZOBB010000018.1:0-49432 GCA_964577975.1 uncultured Thermodesulfobacteriota bacterium
CGTCCCGTCCAGGATCGCCATGTTCATCGTTTCGTTCAGCCGGCTGGAGGCCTTGACCAGGTAGGGGTGGGCCGTCTGCCACAAATCCGAGGAATGAAAGACGGCGTACCCGAGGGTGAGAACCTTGGGGGTCAGACGGTACGTCTTTTGCTTCACATCTTTTTCGATGAAGCCGGTCTTCTCCAGGGTGTGAAGGAACCGGAACATGGTGGGGGTGTTGATTGACACGGTCTCCGCGATTTCCTGCAAGGTCATTGGTTTGGCAGACCTTGCGAGGACCTCCAGAATCCTTAATCCCTTTTGCAGCGACTTGATGAGGTACCGCGGCACTGTCTTCACTTTTTCGGCCATTTTTGCTGTTCGGATCCCACCTTGATTTTACTATGCAAAATATAATTTTACATTATACACATAATAATGGAGGGATTTTTCTTTGTCAAGAGATACGCTGTTTGAAAGTTCGATGACGGGAAAAGATAGACAGGGTTATTTGATAAAGGGTAGCATGGCCTTGAAGGTAGGGGTTCCTGCTTCTTTCAAAAGTTCATACAGAAGGGTTTCGGTCGGTTTGATGGAGGCTCCTTCCTCCCGGAGTAATTCTAAGCCCCATCTCCAGTTGAATTCCGTTCTCGCTCCCGTTGCGTCAGCGGCAACGTGGAGCGTCCACTCCCTGTGTCTGTGGAGATCTCTCACCGTTTGATACACACAGATGTGGGTTTCGATTCCACAGACGATAAGGTGTCTTCTTCCACGGTTGAAAAGGGTATCGAGTTTGTGAACGAAGATTTCGTGGGCGAAACAGCTGAAAGTCGTTTTCTCAATGGGAAAGTATTCTTTTTGAAGAAGATGAATGAGAGTGGGAATCGTTTTCCCCAAGCCTTTGGGGTATTGTTCCGTTACCAGGAGAGGTATGTTCATGATCTGACAGAGCCGGACGAGGAGTTCCACATTTTTCTTGAGGCGTTCTCGGTCGTGGATGGCGGCAAAGAGTTTTTCCTGTATGTCAATAAGGAGCAAAACGGAGGTGTTTTCTTCCAAAGTCATGGTTTTCTCTTTTCCTTTGAGTTTATCCTAGCAGTCGATAGGTGATTTGGAAAGAGGGGGCGGGCGTATTGGTTCCGGTTGAAGTGTGTGATAGAAGTGCTATAAGGTGGCGTGGACAAAAGGTGTGATGGGGGTGGGTGGACTAGGAAAGAGAAAAAGGATTTTTCCCTGGAAACTTAAAAGGAGAAAGGATATGCGTATGTGTCGAAAAAGCTGGGTGATACTTTTATGTTGGGTGGTAATGATGTGGCCTTCGGGCCTTGTGTGGGGAGGGGAGCAAGGGGCGTGTCCCTATCGTATTTCAAATGAAGAGGCGGCGAGGATTTTGAAGGTGGCGCCTGATGATCTGGCGTTCCGCGCCTATCCAAAAGGTGTGTCTCCCGATGATCAGAAAAAAAAGACTTACAAAATCCCGCCGTGCAGTTATCGTTTTCGTTCGAAATCCAATTTCCTCAAATCGATTAGTTACGTGGTTTACGTGTTTCGTCGTTCAGAGAAGGCCCACTCCGTTTTTCAGACGATGCGGAACAATTTTTCCACCGTTGCAAAAGTGGAAGCGGTCGAAAGTTTGGGCGATGAAGCGTTTTGGGTCAGGGATGATCGGTTCCATCGCCTTATCGCCGTACGGAAGAATGTCATGTTTGATGTGGTAAGCCCCAAAGATAGGAGGCTTCAAGGCCAGATCATTCGGATTTTACTGAAAAAGTAAGAGTTATTCTTCGGGTTCTACCCCGAAAGAGGCCTCGGGGGGGCGATAGGCGGGATGCCAGATGAGGTAGTCGAGCCAGGAGGAAGGTACCTGTTGAGTGTCCATGGTGAAGTGGATCATGGGGTGCCAGCGAGGTTCTTTGGGCTTGGCGAGGAGACGCATGTGGGCTTCCTTGGGGGTGCGGTCTCCTTTCTTTCGGTTGCAGGAGTGGCAGCAGGTTACCACGTTGGTCCACGTGGTTTTTCCTCCTCGGGAACGGGGGATTACGTGGTCGTACGTTAGGTCTTTTGGCTCAAAGGTCTTGCCGCAGTACTGGCACCGATATTTGTCCCGAACGTAGATGTTTCGCCGTGTGAATTTGACTTCGTTTCTCCGGTATTTCACGTAACGGGTCAATCTCAATACCGCGGGAAGTTTCATGGAGGTAGAGATGGCATGAACGACCTGTTCATAGGCGTGAACGACCTCCGCCTTGCCTAGAAAGGTGAGTAGGATGGCCTTTCTCCAAGAGATGATGCCAATGGGCTCGAACGTGGCGTTGAGAAGGAGAGACGGTTTAAGATGGCCTTCTCTCCACATGGTATCAACTCCTCAGGACGCGTTTTTGGTCGATTCGAAGCGTGATACGGAGCTTATCGAAAAGCTCCAGTATCGGGACGGCAAATTTCCTCGAAAGTCCCGTCAACTCCTTGAACGACTGCACCGTTATCTCTCCGTTTTCGTTGAGAAAGATAATGGTGTCGTTTTTTATTTTTTCAAAGGCGCCGATGTCCATGTAGATTTCTTCAGTGAGTTTAACACACTCACCTTCCTTCTGTAGGAAGTTGAGGATGGTTTTGATTTCCGCCGCTGGCCGTTTCAGGTGGGATGTGAGTTCTTTGAGCGTTGGGGGGTGGGGGCCGCCTTTTCGGAGTTGTCTTCTTACTTCTTCGATCGCTTTTTGAAAGGCCGGATCGATATTTTGGGTATGTTGGGTGGAGCGAAGGGTGTCTTGCTGAACTTCGAAGGGACCCTTTTCGCATAAGAGATTCAGAAGATGATCCCAGAACTTCTTGTCCATGTCTGGGACGAGTTGACTGCGAAGCACCTCTTTTTCCATTCCTTCCTTCAAAGGATTCGCGGCGTGAAACGCTTCAAGGCTTTGGGCGATCTGTTGCGAAAGGGTAGCGATCTGCTTTTTATGTAGGTAGACAGGGGGGGTAAGGGCAAGGCGCGCGAGGGTGCCTTGTTTTTCCTCTTCCTCCAGAATCGTTTCGAGTTCATGACGCGGCATGTTGGTGGATTCAAGAAGTTTGGAGAAGGTAATTCCTTTGAGTCCGCTTGCCTGAACGAAAAAAAGGACCTTTTCTCGTTCTGATCCCTCCTTGAGGAGCCGCAGTGTTTCCAAGCTTTCCTTGGCGTTTCGCTTGCGACGGGGTGAATGGATAAAAAGGACTTCTCCTCCCCCCAGCGTTTGGATCTTTCCGGAACCGCGAATCACGAACCGGTCTTTCGGAAGGGCGATCACGGGATCCTCGAAGACGAATTGAACGAATCCCTCTTGGGAGGGTTCGAGGATTTCCTTGTCGAGAAGATAGATCTTGGCCAAGTGGAGGGAGGTGCCGATGTGGAAACGGTGGATGGAGGCATGTGTGACGGGATGTTCGGCCGTTGGAAGCATAGTTAGATAGGCGTCGAGGCGATGTGTCGGCGTGATGCTGCCGGGATGGATGAGCACTTCTCCCCTTTGTATATCCCGTTTCTCCACCCCCTGAAGGTTGACGGCTGTGCGCTGTCCCGCTTTGGAGACATCGGTGGGCTGGTTGTGAACTTGAATTCCCCGTACCTTGCACCGTCTTTGGGAGGGAAGGATTTCGATTTCGTCACCCGTTTTGAGTTCACCGGAGATGAGGGTGCCCGTGACAACGGTGCCGAATCCTTTCATCGTAAAGACCCGGTCGATGGGGAGCCGAAAGATCTGATCCGTTTCCCGTCCGTGGATTTCTTGGATAAGTTGGTCGATAGCTTCCACGAGAGCGGGGATTCCTTCACCGGTAAGCGAAGAGACAGGAAACATGGGGGCGTTTTCTAAGAAGGTATCCTTGACGAGATCGGCTATGTCCTCTTTCACCAGCTCGATCATCTCGTCGTCGACTAGATCCTTCTTCGTGATGGCGATAAGCCCCTTTTTAATTCCCAAAAGACGGCAGATTTGGACGTGTTCGATTGTTTGAGGCATGACGCCTTCATCGGCCGCGACGATGAGCAGGACGAAATCGAGACCGCTGGCCCCCGCCACCATGTGCCGAACGAACTTTTCATGGCCCGGTACGTCCACGACCCCGATGTTGGTACCGGAGGGGAGAGTCAGATGGGTGAATCCTAGCTCTGTCGTGATCCCGCGTTCCTTCTCTTCTTTGAGGCGATCCGTGTCAACACCCGTCAGCGCTTTGACGAGCGCCGTCTTTCCATGATCGATGTGG
Source organism: uncultured Thermodesulfobacteriota bacterium (assembly GCA_964577975.1). GTDB lineage: Bacteria > Desulfobacterota > S145-22 > S145-22 > S145-22 > JAOZMY01. The sequence goes on from CAZOBB010000018.1 coordinate 4,216, forward strand.
CCGGCCGTTCCCATGACGAGGGTTTGTGTTTTCATATTTCGGCCCCCTTGGATTTTTGCATGTCCCGCAAGTGAGCTTTTATTCGATCCACGGGAGCCAGCCGGTTGAAAAGGGTCATGGCGAAGAAAAGGACGACGATATCGTCGATTTCCCCGATACCGGGGAAGAGAAGATCGGGAATCAAATCATAAGGAGAAAGGAGGTATAGAAAGGCGAGAATCGGAATCAGCTTGAGGGTCCAGGGGACGGCCGGATCTTTGAATAGCTTGAGGAAAAGGACAATCTGGTCGAGGGAGAACCATCGTGCGCCCTTTCCCTGGGAAACGTTGCCTTTCATGATTCAGACAACATCCTTGCGAATTTCTTTGCCACCGCCCGTGCCTCAGAAATGATCGTTTCTTCCTCCGGCACCACGTTATCCTTCATCAGTATTTTGCCATTGCAGATCGTGGTTGAAACGGCGGTGCCGTTCACGGCGTAGATGAGGTTTGATTCGAGGTGATAAAGGGGAACGTTTTGGGGATGATTGAGATCAATGAGAACGAGGTCGGCGACTTCACCCGGCTCGATTTTCCCGCTCCCGATCCTGAAAGCACGGTATCCTTCCCCTGTAAGGAGGTCTAGTGCCTCTTCGGCAGGTAGAAGGGTGGGGTCGCTCGACTGCCACTTTTGAAAGAGGGAAGCGAACTTTGCCGTTTCAAGCATATCGAGGTTGTTGTTTGAAGAGCAGCCGTCCGTTCCAAGAATGATGGAAGCTTGCAAAACCTTGAGGATTTCGTAGGGGAAGATCTTTTCGGCGGCGAGTTTCAGGTTGGAGACGGGGGTATGAACAAGGTGGGCGCCAGCATCTATCAAGAGCTTCATCTCATGTTTGGACAGTTGGTTGCAATGGGCGCAGAAGAGACGGTTGGACAAGAGGCCGACTTCCTTCAGGTATTCCGTGGGACGGACGCCAAAGGTGTCGAGACAGGCATCCACCTCCCGCTGGATTTCCGATAGATGGATGTGGACGAAGAGATCGTGCTCTTGGGAGTAGGAAGCGATCCATTCGAGGGCTTCCCGTGAGACGGTGTAGATGGCGTGTGGGCCCAGCGCGATTTGGATCAAGGGGTTCTTTCCGCCGAACTCATCGAGGAATTTCAGGTTGGCTTCGATCTGTTCTTTCCTTTTCTTTTCATCGAATTGGTCAATGAAGACGGCGGAAAGAACGGCGCGGAGTCCCATCGATTCCACCGCCCGATACGCCCCGGGGAGGTGCCAATACATATCATTGAAAAGGGTGGTTCCCGTCTTTATCATCTCGAGACACGCAAGCCGCGTACCCACATAGACGTCTTCCTCCGTCAGTTTCGCTTCCGCCGGCCAGATCTTTTTTTCCAGCCAAGGCTTCAGCTTCATGTCGTCGGCGAAGCCGCGAAAGAGGGTCATGGCGGCATGGGTGTGTCCGTTCACGAAGCCGTGAACGGCCGCTTTGTTTGTGCCGTCGATGATTTCTTCTTCGGGGTCTGGTGGGAGAAAGGGGGCGATTGCTTCGATTCGAGAGCCGCGGATACGAATATCTCCCGTGTCCCCGTTGACGAGGACGTTTTGAATCAAGATGGACATATGAGTGTTTCCTTTTTGCTGAGGATGAGATTCAGGATGGTTTCCATTTTCTTTGTATTTTCCTTCACGACTTCGTGAAAAGCCTCTTCTGTCAAGGGAGGGGATCCGATACCGTGAGCGAAATTGTCGATGCTGCATAGGCAACAGTATCCCAGTCCCATCTCTTGAGCCACCGTTGCTTCGGATGCCGCTGTCATGCCCACACAGTCCGCGAAATGGGCGAGGAGGCGAATTTCCGCGCGTGTTTCAAAACGAGGCCCTACCGTTTGCCAATAGATCCCTTGTTCGAAAACCGGTATTTTTTCGGATTGGAGCATTTGCAGAAGGCTTGTTCGTATCGTTTCGTCGAAGGATGGAACGATATGGGGATCGTGATTGCTTTCAAAGATGGTGGGGACCGAAACGAGGCTAATGTAGTCGTCGGGAACCAAGAGGCTACCGGGAGGGATGGATTCCTTGAGGCTTCCGACGGATTGCAAACCAATGACGTATTTTACTCCCCTCTCTTGAAGGGCTTTCAGGTTGGACGGATGGGAGACCCGGTGAGCCGGAATAGTTCCTTCTTTCCCATGCCGAAACACGATGACGCCCCCCCCTAAGGTGACGATATCCGCCGGGCCGTAAGGGGTGTTGATGGTTTGTATCTCCTGGGTCTTCAAAAGGTTGCTATAGAGAAGGCTCGTCCCTACTATCAGGCCTATCGCTGTTTCCATGCGAAGTTCCTCCGAAATTCAGTTGTTTTCTACTATGTTTGTTCCAAAGGTGTCAAGGAAAACGTGTTTAAGAGAAGGCGTAGAAATGAATTGTAAAAAAGGACGAGAAAAGATATACTATTCGTGGACTGCCTGCGGCTGTGGGGAGCTATGAGATGGGAGTTGGAAGGAGATTTATGAAGGAAATCAAAAATATTATTTTGTTGTTTTTGACAGCCACGACGTTCGTAGGGGGATACGCCTTTCTTCGCTATGCCTACAAGGTCACGGATAGCACGCCTTTTACTCAGGAAATTGTTTTGATTGTATTGGGAACGGTGGCAACGGTTTTGATTACGGCTCTACTTCTAAATAAGCAAACTGCGGTTGAAGTGCAAAAAGAGCAGAACATCAAGTTCTTGGAATTGAAAAGAAAGACTTATGAAGAACTCATCAACCGGATCGAGGAAATTATCCTTGCGGAGCGTATTACCCATGAAGATATTGTGAGGTTTCAGTTTATCACCCATCGTCTTGCCATTTCGTCTTCCCCTCCGGTTCTTGAAGAATATCATTATTTTTTAGAGGCTTTGAATATGGCGACTCGGGATAGGAGTATCAGTGGAGAGGATCCAAGAAGGTTGCTGGAAAGCTTGGCAAATCTGACAATCAAGATACGGGCGGATCTGATTGGAGAGGCGGATACGGTGGCAGATTACACTCAGGAACAGATTAAGCGGCTGATCCTACAGAATTCGGATGAGTCCATGGAATTGTCGGAAGGGCGATGATGCTATAGAATAGGCGGTCCTTTATGAAAATATTGCTTTAAATCATGCGTCAAAAGAGGAGTGAAACCATGGAAAACGAAAATTCATCGGTTCCTATAACGCGGGAGGAAGCATTAGCGTTGTTGAAGTCCTTTGTGCATCAGGAGAATCTGATTAAACATTGCCTCGCCACTGAGGCCATTATGAGAGCGTTGGCGGAGAGGTTTGGGGAAGATCCGGACAAATGGGGAATCGCCGGACTGCTACACGATCTCGATTACGAAGAGACATACGATACGCCAGAGCAGCACGCCAAGAAAACAGCGGAGATTCTCTCGGAGAAGGGGTTCCCTCAAGATATGATCGATGCCATACTCGCGCACAATGCGGAGGCTTTGGGGATTGAAAGGAAGACACGTTTCGATTATGCGATTACCTGTTCGGAATGTATCACCGGTTTGATTACGGCGACGGCCCTCGTTTACCCCGACAAGAAACTCAAGAGTGTGAAACCCAAATCGATTACCAAACGGATGAAGGAAAAGGGATTTGCGAGAAGTGTGAACCGGGACCTGATTCGTCTTTGCGAAAAAATCGATATTCCCTTGCCGGAATTCGCTGCTCTGAGTCTTGAAGCCATGTGCGAGATAGACGAGGAATTGGGGCTTTGATAAGAGGAAAGCCTGCGCCGATTTGACGCAATTTAGAAAGGGAATTACGTTTTAAGAAAAAAAGGAGAAAAACGTGTTTCTACCTTATGATATGCCTCCCTACCGTCCGCCAAGTGAGGCGTATAGTGTGTTGATCCGGGCGACGCGAGGATGTCCGTGGAACAAATGCACATTTTGCGGGATGTATAAGGAAGAGCGGTTTGAGATAAAACCGGTAGAGAGCATCAAGAAGGATATCGATGCAGCCCATGCATTTTATGGGTCTGGAATTAAACGTGTTTTCATTGGGGATTCGAATAGCTTGGTGATGAAGCCCTCCGATTTGATAGACGTATTGGCGTATCTGTACGAAAAGTTTCCCGAGATCGAACGAGTCACGATGTATGCGAGGGCGAAGACGATTCGGAGAAGGAGCTTGGAAGATCTCAGGGCGATCCGAAAGGCGGGGCTGACTCGTCTTCACGTGGGCTTGGAAACAGGTGACGCCGAGCTGTTGGAGTTTATTAAAAAGGGGGCGACGCCTCAACAGATGATCGAGGGAGGCAGAAAGGCCTTAGAAGCGGGGTTTGAGCTGTCCCTTTATGTTTTGTTGGGGATTGGAGGAGAAAAACGTTCCCAGGCACATGCGGTGCATACGGCCGACGTCCTGAATGCGATCGATCCTCATTTCATACGTGTTCGAACATTGGTTCCCTATCCGGGTACTCCCATTTTCGATCAAGTGAGTCGGGGAGAGTTCGTTCCGGCGTCGCCGAAGACCATTTTGGAGGAGACCCTAACACTGGTGGAATCGCTGGAGGTACGAAGCGAGTTTTTATCCGATCACGTCTCGAACCTTGTCGATTTGAACGGAAAACTCCCGGAAAACAAGCCTCAAATGGTTTCCGCTATGCGCGAGCTCCTTAACGAGATCGAGGAGAAACCGGAGCTATTGGAGACCTATTTTAAGCCGCGCGACTATCGGTGCCTTTAGCTCGTTGATACCCTTCACCTCTTTACTTTTTCTTGAGACGTCTATACAAAGGTAGTATGAATGCCGAGGAGAGACGTATCCTGATCGTGACGAGTTTTGGGCATTTTATGAGCCATTTCAGTATGATGGTCTTTCCGGCCTTGGTACTTCCCTTGACAAAATATTATAACCTTGGCTTTAGTCAGGTTATTCGACTTTCTTTTCTGATGTATCTTTTTTACGGGATCTCAGCTTTGCCGTGGGGAATTGTCACCGACCGTCTGGGGGCACGCCGCCTCATGGCCACGTTCTTTTTGGGAACCAGTATCTGTGCGTGGCTAGGAGCCCTTTTTCTCCCCTCTCCTAGAGAATTTTCCTTTTTTCTCGCTGGCATGGGAGTTTTTTCAGGGATTTACCATCCGGCGGGTATTGGACTGATCTCACGGGGGGTTCGACAGATTGGGAAAGGGCTGGGGATTAATGGCATGGCGGGAAATCTGGGGTTCGCCTTTGGCCCTTTGGTGGCGGGCTTTCTCAACTGGAAGTGGGGGCCGAAAGTGGCGTATGGGGCGCTGGGATTCTTCAATTTTTTGGGATTTGTCTTGATGTTGTTCTTCAAGGTCGCCGATCCCGAAGCCGACACTGTCGGGGAGAAATCGGGAGGCGAAGGGATGTTGAAGGCCTTTGTGATTCTGTGTGTGGCCATGGTTTTGGGGGGGATTACCTTTCGGGGACTCACGGTGACGCTGCCATCTCTGTTCGAGCTTCGTAACCCCGGGTTGCTGAAGACACTGGCGGGTGTCGTGAGTTTTTTTCATTCTCCGAACGTTTCCGCCTCCCTTTTGACCTCTTTGGTCTTCATTATCGGAATCGCTGGGCTGTATCTCGGGGGATATGTGACGGACCATTACGATTTGAGGTGGGCCTATATCGCTTTCAACGGGTTTGCCATTTTTGGAGCGCTCGGCATGGCCTATCTTACGGATCTATCCTTGATTGCCGTTTCGATTTTTTACACCTTCTTTCTCATGGGATTACAACCCATTGAGAATACATTGGTTGCCCGCTATACCCCGGATCGGCTTCGTCATTCCGGTTATGGCGTGAAATTTGTCCTGAAATTCGGTATGGGAGCGTTGGCTGTCCAGATTATCGGTTGGATAAAGATGCATTGGTCGATTCAGGCTGTTTTCTTGGTGTTGGCGGGTGTCTCGGTTCTGGTTGTGCTCACTGTGTTTGTCCTCATTGTGGGGACGCGTCCGATAAAGGCCCACTAAAGGCCCACGCCTGATTTCCTTATGATAAACGCTGTTTTAGAAAATTCATTGACAGAGTGAATTGGGTGACTTATAATTTCTAACCGTGGTTGAAGTGATGGCCCCTTTGGATAATCGGTTAGGGGAACCCACCGCGAGGAAGAATCGATAACGGAAAGGAGGAGGTATGAAGTCTTATCTTTTTGCTCCGGGTCCGACGCCAGTTCCAGAGAGGGTTTTGTTGCGGATGGCGGCACCGATTATGCATCATCGGGAAAAGGTGTTTGAAGAGGTTTTCGAAGAGGTGAGAGAAGGATTGAAGTACCTGTTTCAAACGGAGCAAGAGGTTCTGATGTTGACATCCTCGGGAACGGGAGCGATGGAAGGAGCTGTGACCAACCTTTTTTCAAAGGGGGATGAGGTTCTGGTCGTGCGTGCGGGAAAGTTTGGACAACGGTGGGGAGAATTGGCGGAGGCTTACGGCCTCGTGCCGACTTTTGCCGATTTTTCGTGGGGAGAACCGGCGGATGTTGCAGCGATTTCAGAGATCCTGGAAAAAAGGCCGGGAATCAGGGGGATTTTGATTCAGGCTTCGGAGACATCGACGGGAGTGATGCATCCCATCAGGGAAATTGCGGCGCTAACCTCAAAACGGGAGGATGTAATCCTGGTGGTGGATGGGATAACCGCGGTGGGGGTTTTTGAGATGCCGATGGATGCGTGGGGGATTGACGTCGTCGTGACGGGCTCACAAAAGGCACTGATGTTGCCGCCGGGACTGGCCTTTATCTCGTTGAGTGAAAAGGCATGGAGATTTGCGGAGCGATCGACGACTCCAAGGTATTATTTCGATTTGAAGAAGCATTTGGTATCGGCTCGGAAGAATCAAACCCCTTATACCCCCGCGATCTCTCTTATTATCGGCCTTCATGAGGTCTTGGCTATGATCAAGGACGAAGGATTGGAGGAGGTGTTCCGACGTCATCATCGTTTGGCAGACGCGACCCGTTCCGCCGTCAAAGCGATGGGGTTGGAGTTGTTTGCGAAATCCTCTCCCAGTGATGCCTTGACGGCTGTCGTCGTTCCGGATGGGATCGATGGGCTTGCCTTGAAGAAGGCCTTCTTGGAACGATATGGAATTACCGTGGCGGGAGGGCAGGACCATGTGAAGGGAAAGATCATTCGGATTGCCCATTTGGGATATTTTGATCCCATGGATATGTTTCAAGTCATAGGGGCCTTTGAGATGGCGCTGCATTCGATGGGATACGCTATTGAGTTGGGAAGCGGTTTGAAGGTTTTGGCGGAGAAACTTGCGTAGGAGGACATCATGAAGGTTTTGGTGAGCGACAAACTGGCGGAAGCAGGATTGGAAAAACTTTCTCATGCCGATGGTATCCAGGTGGATGTCAAGACGGGGCTGTCTCCGGCGGAATTGAAAGAAATCATCGGAGAATATGACGGTATTATTATTCGCAGTGCCACCCGTTTGACGAAAGAGATCCTTGCGGCGGCGAAGAGGCTCAAGGTTATAGGAAGGGCGGGGATCGGCTTGGACAACGTAGATATTCCGGCGGCGACGCAAAAGGGAATCGTGGTCATGAACACTCCCCAAGGGAACAATGTGGCCGCTGCTGAGCATACCATTTCCATGATGCTGTCGATGGCGCGAAAAATTCCCCAAGCCACGGCCTCTCTGAAAGCGGGGAAGTGGGAAAAGAACCGGTTCATGGGGGTTCAGGTTTATCATAAGGTGCTGGGCGTGATAGGGATTGGAAATATCGGAGGCATTGTGGCGGATCGCGCGCAAGGGCTCAAGATGCGGGTGATTGCCTATGATCCGTATATCTCGGAAGAAAAGGCGAGAGAGATGGGGATCGAGCTGGTTCCTGATCTTGATGCCTTGTTTGAGAGGGCAGATTTCATCACCGTCCATACCCCTTTGGTGAAAGAGACCAGGAACCTTATCAATAAGGAAGCCTTTGCGAAGATGAAGGATGGGGTGATGATCATCAACTGCGCGCGGGGTGGCATCGTGAATGAGCGGGATCTTTATGATGCCATCGTTTCGGGGAAGGTAGCCGGCGCCGCTTTGGATGTTTTCGAGGAGGAACCCGCGACAGACAATCCCCTTTTCGAGCTGGAACAAGTGGTGGTAACCCCTCATCTGGGGGCCTCCACAAATGAAGCCCAGAGGAACGTGGCATCGGCTATCGCAGAGCAAGTTATTGCATATCTTTTACATCAAACGATTCAGAACGCGGTGAATGTACCCGCTGTTAGTCAAGAGGTGATGGAAAGGATCGGGCCGTACTTGGATCTGGCGGAGAACCTGGGGGGATTCCTGGCTCAGGTTTGTTCTTTTGGAATCGAGGAGATCGATATAGAGTTCCATGGTGAGATGTTCGAAAAAGACACAGAACCGATTGTCCTTTCCACCCTCAAGGGCCTCTTGACGCCCTTAATGGGTGATGACGTCAATTTCGTTAACGCCAAGATCATGGCCCAACAACGGGGAATTAAGATCAAAGAATCGAAGGTGGAGGATACGGGAGACTATACCACGTTGATCGTTTTGCGGATCCGAGGGAAGAACGAGGAGCATAGCATTTGGGGTACCCTTTTTGGTAAGAAGGAACCCCGAATTGTCCGCTACAACGATTTCATCATCGAGGCGATCCCAAAAGGGGAGATCCTATTGGTGGAAAACTTCGACCGTCCTGGTGTGATCGGAAATCTGGGTACAACGTTGGGAAAACGTGGTATAAACATTGCCACGATGCAATTTGGCCGAGACAAGATGGGAGGACAGGCTATATCTTTGTTGCATTTGGATATGCCCATAAGTGACGAGATCATGAAGGAACTGTTGACGCTTCCCAATATCATTTCGGTTAAGTCCATTCGGCTGTGAGAGAAAAATCGTTAAAGAAGTAAAGGGAGAACAATGTCAGTTGTCGTTGTAGGGATTCAATGGGGGGATGAGGGGAAGGGAAAAATCGTGGATCTTCTCACGGAGAAGGCGGACATGGTAGTTCGTTTTCAAGGAGGGAACAATGCGGGACACACATTGGTGGTGGAAGGGAAAAAATTTATCTTTCACCTTATTCCCTCGGGAATCCTCCATAGAGACAAAATGTGCGTGATCGGAAATGGAGTGGTGATCGACCCCTTTATTCTCCTTGAGGAGATGGAGGCATTGGAAAAGGAGGGTGTTTCTGTGACGCCCGATCGCTTGAAGATAAGTGCCCGGGCACACTTGATCCTTCCCTACCACAGGCATCTCGACAGGGCTCGGGAGGCACGTTCCGGAAAGAAGATAGGGACCACGGGAAGGGGAATCGGCCCGGCTTACGAGGATAAGGTGGGAAGGCGAGGAATCCGTATGGCCGATTTCATGTCGCCTCACATCTTTGAACAAAAATTGAGAGAGAATGTGGCATGGACGAATTTTGTATTGACCCAATATTTAGGAAACGAGCCTATCGATTCCGCTGAATTTGATTTCCTTGACGAGGCGCTCCGCGAACGGCTGCGACCTTACGTGGTTGACGTTTCCCTTTTGCTTTACGAAGCCGCCAAAGAGGGGAAGGCGATTCTTTACGAAGGGGCCCAGGGAGCGCTTTTGGATGTGGATCATGGCACCTATCCCTTTGTCACGTCGTCGAATACGGTGACGGGAAACGTTGGATGTGGCGCGGGAGTTGGGCCAGGGTCTCTGAAAGAGGTGGTTGGGGTGTTGAAGGCTTATACGACTCGGGTTGGGGGAGGGCCTTTTCCGACGGAGCTCAACGATGCGACGGGGCAGGCCCTGCGAGACAAAGGGGCAGAATATGGGGCGACCACGGGCCGTCCCCGCCGATGTGGTTGGTTCGATGCCGTGGCTGTCAAGCATGCCGTTCGGGTAAATGGTGTCACGTCTCTCGCTCTGACCAAATTGGACGTCTTGAGTGATCTTTCCGCGTTACGTGTGTGTACGGCGTATCGTATTGAGGGGGAAAAGATCACCGGTTTTCCTCCTCTGGCAGAGGATTTGGAGATGGTGGTGCCGGTCTACGAGGAACTGGAGGGATGGCAGCAAGACATTACTTCATGTCGAAGATGGGAAGATCTTCCTATTCAAGCGCAGCAGTATATCTCCTATATTGAACGTACGGTGGAAGTGCCTGTCGATATTATCTCGGTGGGGTCTGATCGTGAACAGACGATTATCAAGCGGCATCCGTTTGGGGAGTTGTAAAGCACCGGGGATGCGTGTTTGATTTCCATATTTCTTCCGATTGTTTAAGTGCCCAAGAAGAAAGCATTCTTGGAAATCCGTAACTTTTGTGTTATAATTTTCCTTCAATAAAAGACGAATGAGAGTGAGGAATGGAAAGAAGAAACAATAAAAAAATGGGTCCGTTCTACCGGAATCTTGCCTTTTGGTTATTGATTAGTTTATTTATGATCTTCATGTTCAATGTTTTCAACAAGGGCCAAACACCCCATCGAAGGGTTATCTTCAGTGATTTTATCGACATGGTAAATCAAGGAGACGTGACGGAGGTAACGATCCAGGGAAATCAGATCGAGGGGACCACGACGAATGGGACGACTTTCAAAACCTATGCCCCCAATTATCCCCGTTTGGTAGAACTTCTGCAAAAAAAAGGGGTGAAGATATCCGCGAAACCACCGCAGGAATCACCCCTATGGCAATCCATTTTGATCTCATGGTTTCCAATGTTGTTGCTGATTGCCGTGTGGATCTTTTTCATGCGACAGATGCAGGTGGGGGGAGGAAAAGCCTTGTCATTTGGCAAGAGCCGGGCGAAGGTCCTCTCGGAATCTAAAAAGAAAGTGACGTTCAAGGATGTGGCGGGTATTGAGGAGGCGAAAGAAGAGCTTCAGGAAATCATTGAGTTCTTGAAAGATCCCAAAAAGTTTACGCGGTTGGGAGGGAGGATTCCGAAAGGAGTTCTCCTTATGGGAGCGCCGGGGACGGGAAAGACGCTTTTAGCCAAAGCCATCGCGGGGGAGGCGAATGTTCCCTTTTTCAGTATCAGTGGCTCCGATTTCGTGGAGATGTTTGTGGGGGTAGGGGCCTCAAGGGTGAGAGACTTGTTTGTGCAAGGAAAAAAGAATGCTCCGTGTATCATCTTCATTGATGAGATCGATGCCGTGGGGCGACATCGTGGAGCGGGGCTCGGTGGAGGGCACGATGAGCGGGAACAAACCTTGAATCAACTCCTCGTGGAGATGGACGGATTTGAGTCTTCGGATGGTGTGATCCTTATTTCGGCAACCAACCGTCCCGATGTGCTGGATCCCGCCTTGATGAGGCCGGGGAGGTTTGACCGACAGGTCGTGGTGCCTATTCCGGATATCCGAGGACGGGAGGAGATCCTGAGGGTTCATACGCGCCGAACTCCCCTTTCCGAGGAGGTGGATCTCTCCGTGATCGCGCGGGGGACACCGGGATTTACGGGAGCGGACCTTGAGAATCTGGTGAACGAAGCCGCTTTGCTTGCCGCGAGAAAGGGTAAAGAGAAAGTAGAGATGGAGGACTTTGAGGAAGCGAAGGATAAAGTCCTGATGGGAGTTGAGCGAAAGAGCATGATCATATCCGAGGAGGAGAAGCGGAACACGGCTTACCATGAAGCGGGCCATACCCTTGTGGCCAAACTCCTTCCTGGAACAGATCCTATCCATAAGGTGACGATAATCCCTCGTGGACGCGCCTTGGGTCTGACCCAACAGCTTCCCATTGATGAGAAACATACCTACTCGAAAGAGTATTTGTTGAATAACATCACCGTCTTGATGGGGGGGAGAGTTGCCGAGGAACTCGTTTTCAACCACATGACGACGGGGGCGGGTAATGATATTGAACGGGCAACGGAACTGGCGAGGAAGATGGTGTGCGAATGGGGGATGAGTGAGCGACTGGGTCCCCTTTCTTTCGGGAAGAAAGAGGAGCAGATTTTCCTGGGGCGCGAGATTGCGCAGCACAAGGATTACAGTGAAAAGACCGCCGTCGAGATTGATGAAGAAATTACCTCTATCGTTACGCGATGTTACGAACGGGCGAAAAAAATCCTTAGTGACAATAATGATACCCTCCGCCGTCTGGCGGAGACGCTCTTGGAACGGGAAGTGTTGGATGGTGAGGAGATTGATCGTATCGTGAAAGGATTGCCGTTGACGGAGAAGAGGAAAAAGGGAGAGGAGAAAAAGCCTTCAGCGGAGACAAGACCTGAGGACGACACGATGCCGGAGACGGCCAAGGAACGTTTGTCGGAAAAAACAGAATCTTCTAAGAATCCCTCGGAGATTCAAAACGATGACCAGAATGGTGAAGAATTTCCGCAGCAAACATGAAATATAAGAGCTGGCTTGTTCCTTAGTGGGAGAGATACCATGTTGATTAGGATGCCGGATTACATGACGTTTGTTTCTCTTTCAAGGAGATATGTGTCCGTCCATGGGTGGCAAAGGAATATGACGCCGGTGAGTGTATTGGTGGAAGAAATTCCGTTGTCTTTAGTCGAAGCGTGTGATCGTTGGGTTCAGAGGAATCAAGGTGTTTTGGAGGTTTATCCTTCGAAATTGGGGGATGTGTCCCAAAGAGATGTACTGTTGCTCGCACCGCTAAAGGCCTTTATGGAGAAAACTGTCGAGGACGAAGAGGTGGCGGGACTCTTGTCCAATATTGGGGGGGTATTGGACCGGATTCCAAACCGGGAAACGGTTCTTACGTGTGGGGATAAGCGCCTCGTGGTGGGGAGACAGCCAAGGGTGATGGGGATTATCAACGTGACTCCCGATTCCTTTTCCGACGGGGGAAGGCATTTTCGGGTTGAGGATGCGGTAGCGCGGGCTTGTCAAATGGTGGAGGATGGAGCGGATATCATCGATGTGGGGGGTGAATCCTCTCGGCCTGGATCCGAGCCGGTGGGGGCTCACGAAGAGATGGAACGCATAGTTCCCGTTATCCGGACGTTGGCAAAAAGGATCGATGTCCCCATTTCCGTTGATACCACGAAGGCGGAAGTTGCCCGTGCAGCTCTCGATGCGGGGGCGGGAATGATAAACGATATTAGTGGCCTTCATTGGGATTTGGAAGTGGGAAAAGTGGCGGCGGAGTATAAAGTGCCTGTAATTGTTATGCATACACGGGGCAAGCCGAAAACGATGCAGCGGGATATCCACTATCGATCGCTGATGTCTGAGATTATCCGGTATCTGAAAGAAGGGGTTGAGATAGCGTTGGCTTCGGGGGTTCCGTCGGATCAGATAGTGGTAGATCCGGGAATCGGTTTTGGAAAGACCTTGGAGAATAACCTGACGATCATGAATCGGCTCTACGAGCTTTCGGTCTTGGGGAAACCGATTTTGTTGGGAGCGTCGAGGAAGACCTTTATTGGAGAGATTTTGGAGACGGACGTGGATCAAAGGTTGGAGGGAACCCTTGCGACAACGGCGTACGGCATTATTCGGGGGGCGGATATCGTTCGCGTCCATGATGTCAAAGAAAACGTTCGGGTGGTCCGGATGTTGGAACGGATGATGGATTTGAACGAGGAAACCGTAGGGTAGGATGTCTCAATTTCTTTTTAGTTTGCACTGGTATGATGTTTTAGATATCCTCATTGTCGCCTTTATTATTTACAAGATTATCGACTTAATCAAGGGAACCCGAGCGGTCCAGATGGTAGTGGGGCTCGGGGTTTTGTTTGTGACGTCCCTTTTGTCGCAAAAACTGCATCTCGTAACCCTCCATTGGATTCTCACGAGCTTTCTGAGTTCTATCATTCTTGTGATCATCGTCATCTTTCAGAACGATATTCGCAAAGCCCTCATGAATATGGGCCAACCCCCTTTTTTTCGAAGGGTCTATTTTTTTGGAGAAGAGAGGGAGATTGAAGAATTGAGCCGTGGAATTTCCTCGTTGGCGGAACGAAAAATCGGGGCGTTAATCGTGCTTGAACGAAACACGGGGTTACGTGATTTCATTGAAAAGGGTGTTCGCTTGGATGCGAGGCTGAGTGGCTCTCTCCTTGTCAGCATCTTTCATAAAGAATCACCGATTCATGATGGAGCGGTGATTATCAGTGAAGGCAAGATCGCTGCTGCCGCTTGTTTCCTTCCTCTTTCTCAGGATCCGACACTCGAAAAAGAGTTGGGAACCCGGCATCGTGCGGCCATTGGTTTTACCGAAGAGAATGATGCTGTGGCGATTGTGGTGTCGGAGGAGACGGGAAAGATATCCTTTGCCGTGGGAGGGAAATTGAGTCGAAAAATGGATGAAAAAGGGATCAAAAAGGTCCTTCAACGCCTTTTTGTTCAGAACTCTCGGCATACCTTGACTGGGTTTCGGAGGGGTGAATCGTGATACGCTCCCTCTTTTTCAAAAATCTTGGCCTGAAGCTCCTCTCCCTTTGTTTTGCCATCGTGTTATGGTATTCCGTTGTAAGCGAGCGGCAAACCAATCTTTTGGTTACCGTTCCGCTGACCTTTGTAAATGTACCCAAGATGATGAAGGTAAGGATGGTTAGCGCTGAGCGGGTGAGCCTCCATTTGGAAGGTCCCGTGTCGTCGTTGAAAGAAATGGAGATAGGGAAGATAAGGGGAACCATCGACCTAAGAGGGGCACGGGAAGGAAAAAGCCGGTTTGAGCTGTCTCCCGACCATTTTAATCTGCCAGAAGGGATCCGGATTGCGGGAATTAGCCCGGAGGTGGTGTATGTCACGCTGGAGAAGCTGTTGGTTTTTAAACTACCAGTGAATCCAAGGTTGAAAGGAAGAGTTGATGCCCATTACGCGGTGCGGAAGGTGTATGCCATTCCGAAAGAGGTATGGGTGATTGGTGATCACCGTGCCCTTTCTTCCATTGACAACATTCCGACAGAAATGGTTGACGTGGAAGGACTGAAGGAAAACTTGAAAAAGTTGGTGGCGCTGAGAGTGCCACGGGATATTCATCTCAAGGAGGGGCCCGCCCAAGTCGAGGTTCAAGTCATATTGAGGGAGAAGGTTTGGGACAAAGAAATTTCGGGTGTGCAGATTGAGCTGACGCAACGGAGAGGGGAATATCGTTACGAGGTGGAACCGCGAGACGTGAAAGTCACCATTCGAGGGTGGGCCACAAAGGTAGATGGGATTACGCCGAAGGACATTCGGGCGTCTGTCTCCCTTGGTAAGCTGGTGAGAGGGGAGTATTGGATGAAGGTGAAAGTGGAAGCACCAGAGGGAGTAAAGATCCTGTCGGTCATTCCGGATAGGGTAAAGGTCCGAGTGAGTGAACGGGAAGAGGAGTAATTGAAAGGGATGGAAAGGAGACTTTTTGGGACGGATGGTATTCGTGGTATCGCGAATGTGGAACCCATGACCGTAGAGACAGCGATGCGCGTGGGGCAGGCCCTCGCGCGACTTTGTAAGAAGAAGAATGGGGAGAACCGTATAAAGATCGTGATAGGAAAGGATACACGATTGTCGGGCTATATGCTGGAAACGGCCATTGCCTCGGGAATATGTTCCATGGGAGCGGATGTCTTGTTGGTGGGTCCCTTACCCACGCCCGGAATCGCCTTCCTGACGAGCAGTATGAGGGCGGATGCAGGGGTCGTTATATCAGCATCGCATAATCCTTATTATGATAATGGGATCAAGATTTTTTCTGCCGATGGCTATAAACTTCCGGATAGCGATGAGGCGTGGTTGGAAAAGGCCATCAAGGCATCGGATAGAGGAGAGGTGACAGCCACACGGGATGAGGTGGGGAAGGCCTTTCGTGTCGATGATGCCATAGGCCGGTACGTGGTTTTTCTGAAGGGAACGTTTCCCCGGAAATATGATCTTGATGGAATGAAGATTGCGGTGGACTGCGCCAACGGTGCCGCCTACCGTGTGGCCCCTGCCGTCTTTGAGGAATTGGGAGCGAAGGTTTACCCCGTGGGTGTTTCTCCGGATGGTATGAATATCAACCGGGATTGTGGTTCTCTCTTTCCTGAGCGTGTCAGAGAAGAGGTCCTGAAAACGGGGGCGGATATTGGGATAAGTTTCGATGGAGACGCGGACCGTGTGGTGTTTGTGGATCACAATGGGGAAATCCTGGATGGTGATAATACCCTGGCGTTGTGTGCCCTTCATCTCAAGTCCAAAGGGATTCTTAAAAAGGATACGGTTGTTGCAACGATCATGAGTAATTTTGCGTTGGATGCGACGTTGAAACGCCATGGTATTAAGGTTGTGCGGTCCAAGGTCGGAGACCGATATGTCATGGAGGCAATGCGAGAAGGAGGATACAATCTTGGGGGAGAACAGTCGGGGCACCTGATCTTTCTCGATTACAATACAACGGGGGATGGTATCTTGACAGCCCTTCAGGTGCTGTCGATTATGGTGGAGACGGAAAAACCCCTTTCAGATCTTGCAAAGTTGTTTGAACCTTTCCCCCAAATTCAGAGGAATATTCCCATCACGCGGAAAGTAGATCTGGAGAAGATTCCTCCCATCAGGGAGAAGATTGACGACGTTCGCCGCGTCTTGAAAGACAAGGGGAGGATTGTCTTGCGTTATTCCGGCACCGAGCCGATCTTGCGACTGATGATCGAAGGGGAGTCGGAAAGGGAGATAAAGGAACTGGTGGATGAAATGGAGATTTTTTTGAAGGATACACTTTCACAGATGGAGGGAGATCATGATCCGTTTGGGAGTTAACATTGATCATGTGGCAACGGTTCGACAGGCGCGGGGAGTCGATTATCCCGATCCGGTGACAGCGGCTTCCATCGTGGAGATGGCGGGGGCGGACGGAATCGTTGTCCATTTGAGAGAGGATCGGCGCCATATCCAGGACAGGGATCTCGAGATTTTGAGAAAGACAGTGAAATCGAAGTTGAACCTAGAAATGGCGGCCAATGACGAGATCATCGAGATTGCCCTACGGATTGGGCCGGATATGGTAACCATCGTTCCCGAAAAACGTCAAGAATTGACGACGGAAGGTGGCCTGGATGTGGAGGCGAATTATGATAGATTGGCGTTGCTGACGGAGAGGATGCATGAACGGGGAATCTTCGTGAGCATGTTCATTGATCCGGAACCGAAGGCGATTGAGCTTTCGAAAAAGATGGGGAGCGATGCTATCGAATTGCATACGGGACGGTATTGTGATGCCCCGACCCCTCAAGAGCAGGCTCAAGAATTGGAGAGGATCCGCTTGGGGGTGGAAGAGGGGCTTAAATGGGGCCTCCAGGTCAATGCGGGACATGGCCTACACTACTTCAACGTAAAGCCTATAGCCGCTATCCGCGGCATAGAGGAACTCAACATTGGGCATAGCATCATCGCTCGAGCCATTTTTGTGGGGCTGGAGCAGGCTGTTCGAGACATGAAGGCATTGTTATACGAAGTGCACTGTTCATAGAAGAGGGAAAAGTAAAACTTGAATAATCGAGAAGGGGGAAAAGATGACGGATCGGACTGGATATTATGAAAAGACATGGGAAACGGAAACGCCGGAAAGCCGTAAAGAACGGCAGGAGGCATGGTTGCGAGAAACGGTTCAGTATGCGTATAGTCATTGTGTTTCCGTGCGTGAAAAGATGGAAGAAGCGGGGGTGGGCCCCGAGGCTATCCAAAAGATCGAAGATTTGGAAAAGATTCCCATCACTCCGAAGCGCGATTTGGTGAAACTCAATGAAGAAAAGGGACCCTTTGGGGGGTTTTTGGGTGTTGATCCTTCCGAGCTCAAACGAATCTATATTTCTCCGGGCCCTATTTATGATCCCCACGGTCGGGAAGAGGATGCCTTCAGCCTTCAGCCGATTTTTTATAATGCGGGATTCCGAAAAGGTGACCGTGTGATCAACACATTTTCCTATCATTTGACACCCGCTGGAATCTTTTGCGATGAGGCGATTAATGCGCTGGGGTGTGTCTTGGTTCCGACGGGGGTAGGGAATACCGAAGTCCAAATCCGGACGATGCGGGATTTAAAGGTTAACGGGTACATCGGCGTGCCGAGTTTTCTCATGAGCTTGATTAAAAAGGCGGAAGAGATGGGATACGATTTTAACAAGGACTTCTCCATGGAGGTTGCCTTCGTGGCGGGAGAGATTCTTCCAGACTCGATGCGCAAGACCTTGGAGGAGACGTACCATATCATCGTTCGGCAGGGATTGATCACGGCAGATATTGGGGGAATAAGCTATGAATGCTCGGAAAAGAAAGGAATGCATTTTTCTGAGCACCGGATTGTGGAGATTGTCGATCCTGAAACGGGCAAGCAGCTTGGTCCGGGTGAGATTGGGGAGGTGGTGGTGACTCCCCTTCGTCACAAAACCTATCCGCTCATTCGCCTTGGAACAGGGGATCTCTCCTTTTACGAGGATACGCCTTGTTCCTGTGGCAGAACGTCGAAACGAATGATGAAGATTGTGGGCCGGGTGGATCAAGTCACCAAGGTGCGTGGCATGTTCATCCACCCCAGTCAGGTGCAAACGGTGGCGGCGGCCTTTGAGGAAATCTCCCGTGTGAGAGTTCGTGTGGACCGTGAAGGGGAACGCGATTTAATGATGTTTGATGTAGAGCTCTCCGAAGGGGTGCAGGGATCGGATACCCTGCGTTCCCAGATTGAGGGAAAGATCCGAGAGGTATTGAAACTGAGAGGGGATGTGCAGTTTGTAGAGAAGGGAACCATTCCCGAAGACGCGAAGGTAATCGAAGACGTGAGGAAATGGGAATAAAGGGATCTTTGGGAAAGGTTACATCCTTTTTCCCTTAGAGAAAGCCACGGCCCATCGTATCGCCGACCTTAGACTACTGGGGTCGGCGATTCCTTTTCCCGCTATATCCAATCCCGTTCCATGGTCGACGGAAAGGCGAGGAAAAGGGAGTCCCAAGGTGCAATTCACGCCCGTATGGAAGGCCATAAGCTTGAAGGGGATGAGGCCTTGATCGTGGTACATGGCGATGTATGCGTCGTATCTTTTCAGTTTTTCTTTTAGAAAGGCGGTATCGGGAGGGAGGGGACCTTCGACTGTGTCTCCCCTTTTTTGGAAAGATTGAATAACTGGTCGGATAAGACGATCTTCTTCCCATCCGAGATCACCTTCTTCGCCGGCATGGGGGTTGAGCCCCAACACGCCAATTCGAGGCGTGGAAATTCCGAACCAGCGTTTCAACGCCGTCAACGTAAGCTCGATCACCTCTTGAATTCGCGCGGCTGTCAAGGCCGTCGCGACGTTTTGCAGAGGGAGATGGAGGGTGACAAGTGAAACCTTTAGGGGATGTGAGAGCATCATCATCGTGTATCGTTGGGCGTCCGTCAATGTGGCAAACATCTCCGTGTGCCCAGGATAGGAATAACCTCCTTTATGGAAGGCATGTTTCTGGATGGGACAGGTTACGACGGCATCTATCTCGTGATGCAAAGCGGCATGAATCGCTTTTTCGATGTATCGGCCTGCCGCCCTGCCCGTTGTGGCGTTGGGGTGTCCGACGATGAAAGACGATGGTCGAAGGGCGGTTACTGGTAGGAGATTTATCCCATCACGGCTTTCGATAGGCGAGGCGGTGACGTCTCGTATCGTGTGGATTTTTTTTGGGAAGGAAAGGGCGTTCGCGACGTCCATCAATAAGACATCTCCGTATACGATGGATATATGGCGAGGCAGGCGTTTTTGATAGGCTTTCAGGATGATTTCCGGCCCGATCCCCGCCGGATCACCAAGGGTAATACCGATTTTGGGTGGCGTTTGCATTTTGGCGTATTGGTTTTTCATTGAATTTACCATGCGGTTGCAAGTATAGCAATGGCATGCCGTTGGAAGATGAAAATAAGTTGTGGTATAAAACAAAAAAGTGACACCTCACAGTGAGTAGGGGGAGACATGGCCGTAGGAGGAGTGAGAAAAAAAGGTTTTTTTGTTTTGGGAATCTTTGTTTTCGCTTTCTTGGTAGGATGGTGCCGGCCGGCCGAATCCGTCGTCGATTTGAAAAAGCTTTTGGTGTCGGAAGGAAAGGACGCCAAAAACCAGAACTATTCTGTTTCTCAGATAGACATTGTTTCCTATGCCTCCAGACTGTCCCAGCGCTTGTATGATCTTCGGGTGCGGCCCGAGGACAAAGTGGATGTCAAGGAGATTTGGAAGCGCCTTCGGGGATTGTCGAATAAGATTCAAGACATAGCGGTTGAGTTGCTGTTTCTTAAAGGGACAAACCATTTGAATTATAACCACCTGCTCTTCTTTAGGGAGAAATTGTTGCGGATCAGCAAGGAAATCTTGCATATCGATAAATCGATTTCCTACACGATCCGTCGGTTGATGGAAGAACGCCGGGGATGGCTCAAAGAGAAAGAGACTTTATTGAAATGGAAAGATACCATCAAGGGATCCGACGCCCAAGGTATCGAATGGCGGGCCTATAAGAATGCGAAGTCTATCATCGACAGGGCCCTTTCCCTTTTCGACAAGAAACTGGATCCCCTCCTGGGGATTGAGGAACGGGTGGCAGAGCTTCAGGGGAAGCTTCACGAGTTGTCTGCAGAAACAGACCAAATGGCGCAGGAAATAAAAGGAAATATTTTTGAAAGGAATGCCCCGGTCCTTTTTTCATCCGCCTATTTTTCTCGAATGGGCCAAGATCTGTGGAAGAGGACATGGGATGAGATTAAGTCGTTCGTTCTCCAGCAGGGGGAGCATGTAGTCGGGAATGTCTGGATCCTCGTCGAGGTTGTTTTCTTCACGTTACTGCTGACGTTTCTTGTCTCCCGTAGCGGAAGGAATTTGAAGGAATCTTCGAGATGGCGGATTTTTACCCAAAAACCTTTCGCTGCATCGCTGTTCTTTTGCCTTTCCATGGTCCAGATGTGGGAACGTCCGCTTCCGCCGGGTTGGCAGCCCCTCTTTCAGTTTTTCATCATCGTGACCGTGATTCTCCTTTCAAAAGAGATATTCAGGGATTCGTGGAAATGGCATGTCCTCTATCGTTTTGCCGTCCTTATCCTCATTGTGGCCCTTTTTCGGATGATTGTCATTCCCAAACCCCTTTTGAGAATTGTGGTGTTCGGTGTGGCCCTGGCCGGAGTAGTCTTTTGTCTTTGGCAAAGCTGCCATAAACAACATAAGGAAGAAGCTCCTCTTCTGGTTTGGTCGCTGCGGCTCAGCGCCGTTGTGTTGGCGGTTGCGTTGGTGGCTGATGTTGTTGGGTATGCCAGTTTTTCCATGTATTTTCTCAATGCGTTTCTTTTGAGCGTTTTCATGGCGTTGGAATTGTGGATGGTCTATATCATGACCCTTGGGTTTATCGAATTAGTGCTGACGTGGATACCTTTTGCCCCCATTCGTAAAAATACGGAGGTTCTCTTATCCAGGATACGTCCCATCGTCCTTGTCGTGTTCTTTGTTTCTTTTGTTGCCTCCATCATGGTGATCTGGCAGGTATACACGACGGGACAGGATGCCATTGAAAGCATTCTGTCTTTTGGTGTCACCGTTGGGGGAGTCAACATCACTTTAAATCTCCTCCTTTCCGCGGCGGTCGTTCTCTACGGATCTCTACTGATTTCATGGGGAGTGCAAGCCCTTTTGTTGCAGGAGGTCCTTCCCCGCCGGGGAATATCACGAGGGGTTCAACTGTCGATTTCACGACTGGTGCATTATGGAATCGTGTTTATCGGTTTTCTTTTCACGTTGAGGACATTGGGATTTGGTCTAACGAACATCACCATCATCGGGGGAGCGCTGGGTGTGGGAATCGGCTTCGGGCTGCAAGCCATCGTCAACAACTTTGCGAGCGGCCTGATTCTCCTCTTTGAGCGTCCAATCAAGATCGGTGATACGATTGAGGTGGACAATGAAATGGCCGTCGTAAAGCGGTTGGGGTTGCGGTCTACCGTTGTGCAGACGTTGGATAATGCCGAGATTGTCATTCCCAACAGTGATTTGGTCACCCAGCGGGTTACCAACTGGACCCTGGCGAATCGTCTGGTTCGTGTGCGAATTCCCGTGGGTGTGGCGTATGGAACGAACATTGAGAAGGTACGCGAGATCCTTTTGGCATGTGCTAAGGAGAACCCAAAGGTGTTGACGCATCCGGAGCCTCAGGCCCTTTTCATTGGATTTGGTGACAGTGCGTTGAATTTTGAATTGCGCGCCTGGATCAGCGAGTTCATGGACAGTACGGGCGAAGTGCAAAGCCAGTTGAATGCGGCCATCAACGAAAAGTTCCGTGAAGCTGGAATCGAGATTCCATTTCCGCAAACCGATCTCCATGTGCGTAGTATCGATGAAGAGGCCGTGCGACCTTTTGTCGGTAAGGAAGAAGAAAAAGAAGAGAAGAAAGCGATGGCGCGTATGGGGAAACAAGACGTGGAAGAAACCCATTCCTGAAAGAAAAGGGAGATGTAGCGATGAGCGTCCTGGTGGAATTTGCCATGTTTCCCACGGACAAGGGGGAGAGTGTCAGTGAGTACGTGAGCAGGATCGTGGCTATGTTTCAAAAAAAGGAAGTTGATTATCAGTTGACACCTATGGGTACGATCTTTGAAACGGCATCGATGCGGGAAGCCCTTGAGCTTATAGAGGCCGCCTACGCGTGTCTTGCTTCCGACTGTAACAGGGTATATGCCACGGCGAAGTTTGACATACGCCAGGGTTCGTCGCATCGAATGCGAGGGAAGATCGTTTCGATAGAAAAACGAATCGGCAAGGTTCGAACGTGAAAAAATCTATAATTTTCTTCCCCATTTCAAGGCATTGCGTGGAATGGCGAGAGGAAGGGAGCCTTGGAACGTGAGATCGTACCCCGAGTGGCGGAAAGGGAGAAAGGCGAGGGAAATTTTTTTGAGGTGGGGGTGGATTTGAGGAAGAAGGGGGAAAAATCGTTCCTTATCCGCCCCGATTTCCGCCACGATGAGAGGGATGGTTTTCTGAACTTTTCTGAGAGGTAGGAGGATGGGGTATCTTTCGTGAGGAAGTTCGGAAATAGGTGCAGTGGACGGTTTGGCAAGGGAGACGACGCGGCAAAGATTGAGGAAGACCCGTGGTTGGACCTTGAAGGCGGGGGCAAAGAGATAGAGGGGAGTCGAGGAGGGCCGAGGGGATGATAGTTGAGCGAATTCCATGAGATCGCGATGGGTGTAGAGGTGAAATTCGGGGATATGGGTCTCCATTTTCCAAAAAGGGAGAAAAATCGTTGGGGGCGAGGATGGTTCCGTGGAGACCTCGTAGGGGATAGAGGAATAAGAGCCTCGGCGAATCTCCCATACGCGATGACAACCTGAACATCCCACCGCCACACTGTCTTCGGCGCCTATCAGATCCCATCCGCAATTGGGACAGATGAGAGGAAGGGTGTCCGGCGGGGCGATTTTCTGAAGGGTTTTTGCGCTTCGCTTTTCCCACAGGGTGAGAGGAATCTTTCCAAGTGGTCTAGAGGTGACACCGTCGTTCAAGAGGATATGGGATCCTCTTTCCGGTAAAAGCGGTAGGTAGATGAGGCTGTTTCCCTCATCGAGAAGGATGGAGAGGAGGGGATCGTATTCTTGATAGACGCTTTGGGTTGCTACGGTATTTTCCATGGAGAAGTCTCTCTGACTGAAGAGATCATTGGCTCCCGTATCGGAAAGAAAGAGGTTTACCCCTTTGCGTACCGTTTTTCTTTCCGTGTAGGAGAGCGTGTTGAGTTGGTGAAAAACGCGGCGGAGAAGGGTCTTGAAAGAGACGGTGGGTGGCAGAAAGGATCCTTCCAGGGTATGGGCGAAAACGAGCTTGGTTGCTTGGGGGCGGAGGCCAAGGGAATAGGTTTGTAGTGGAAGGTCGGTGGCGAGAAGGGTTCGGTCAATAGGTCTTCCTCTCGTTTTAGGGGGAAGATAGAGGGTGAAGCTAAGCCCTTTGATGCGCCAAAAAGGGAGGAAATAGACGGGAAGTTCCTTCCTTTTGGGGGGCAAGGCGTAACGAAAAAATCCCTTGGGAGTCAGAAAAAGACGGGTTTTACAATAAGGGCACGTAAAGAGGTGCTGGGCCTCACCGAGTGTGAGAGGGGCTCCGCACTGGGGACACTGGGTTTCAACCTGCCACGTAGCCATCTTCCGTCATATTTTCTCGCCGCACGTGTTACAGTAGATGGCGTGGGGAAGATTTTCCGCTCCGCAGTGGGGACAGGTTTTCACCCGTGGAGCAAGGGAGATTTTTTCTCCACAGCGGGGACAGAAGAGGGCATTGGGGGGAAGGTTTTTCCCACAGTGAGGGCATTTGTTGTGAATGACCAGCTGGTGACCGCAGTAAGGACAAAAACGGGCATCGGAAGGAACTTCACGGTGGCATTCCGGACATACGCTTTTCTCGGGGGGTTGGCTGTTTGGGAAAACACTGGAAAGGAGTCCTGGCAGTATCATTCCCATTCCCAATCCAACGCCGCTCCCTGCCGATCCATCGGCGGTGGAAGCCTTTTCCATCGCCATGCCTGCCTTCATTTTTACAAAATCGTTGAGATTCCCTAAAACGGCTAGGCGGCTTTTATCATCGATGGCTTGTTGCACCTCTTGGGGAGGGGTGATGGAGGTGATATAGAGATTTTCCAGATGGAGACCGTAGGTTTCGAAATCGTTTCGTAGCCTTTCTTCCAGACCGGCCGCGAGGGAGTCATACTGGTCAGGAAGGTTGAGGATCGAATCCAGCTTTTCTCCCAGGTAGTCGTTGAAGCGCGAGACGATGACACGCCCGAGATAATCCTCAATTTCTTCGGTGGTGTAGATTCCTTGGGTTCCAACGATCCGGTTGACGAAAAGGACGGGTTGGGCAACCTGAATGTTGAAGATCCCAAAAGCCCGGAGACGGACCAATCCCAACTCCGAATCCTTGAAGGCGACGGGATCGCGGGTTCCCCATTTAAGATTGGGGAACACCTTCATGTTTGTAAAATAGACCTCCGCTCGAAAAGGGCTCGTAAATCCCCAGGGAAGGCTTAGAACCTTGGTCAGGATGGGGATGTTCAACGTTGAGAGGGTATGACGTCCTGGACCGATGACATCGTAGGCACGTCCATTGTAAAAAAAGACGGCGGCTTGATTGTCTCGGACGATGAGTTGAGCCCCAAGCTTGATTTCTCCTGAGCCTTCATCAGGAATACGATGAACGATTTCCTTTCCCGTCGTGTCGAGCCACTCAATGACTTCTAGGAAAACCACATTCTTTGCGCCCATGAAAATCTCCTCTTTAATGTTTGAAAAAGCATGCCTTTTTGCCTTTCCTTGGCGGTCAAATGGTATTTGCCTGATAGCGAGGGTTTATGATGAAAGGCTGTTTTTTTTGTATAAGAAGAGACTCGGCTTGTCAATCGAGCCCCTGGGAGTCGGATCGTGTTGATGGGAGAAAAGAGAAGCGCTATTCTTGGACAACAGAAATCTTGTCTGGAGGAGCCGATGTGATTTCTCCAATAACCGTTGACTCTGACATTCCTTTTTCGTGGAGGGAGGTGAGGAGGGCGTCGGCATCTTTTGCGTCGACGGCGATTACCAACCCACCAGAAGTCTGAGCGTCAAAAAGGATGTCCTGGGTGATAGGATCCACGCCGTCGTCAAAATCGACGAAGGCTTCCCGGAAGATTCGATTGTTGTGGGTTCCCGCTGGCACAAGGCCCATGGCGGCGTAATCCCGAGCTTCTGGATAGATGGGCACCGACGAAGCGAAAACCCGCATTCCCAAACCGCTCTCCACGACCATTTCGGAAAGGTGTCCCAGAAGGCCAAAACCGGTGACGTCGGTGCAGGCATGGACGCTGTATCGTTTCATTACCTCGGCGGCATCTCGATTCAAAGATGCCATCATCTTCGTGACCCGTTCGATGATTTCCGGGGAGGCCATTCCGGCCTTGATGGCGGTATTGATGATCCCGGTCCCCAGCGGCTTGGTGAGAATAAGACGATCCCCGACCTGAAAGCCCTTTTTCGTGAGGATTTTCTTTGGATGGATCAGTCCCGTGACAGAGAGACCGTACTTCAGTTCTTTGTCCTCCACGCTGTGGCCCCCGACCAAGGAGACCCCCGCCTCTTTCAACTTTTCCAGGCCCCCTTCCAGAATCTTCCGTAGCACGTTAAGCTCCATCTCTTTGAGGGGGAAGGCGACCAAATTCATCGCCGTGACGGGGCGTCCTCCCATGGCGTAGACGTCACTTAAGGCGTTGGCAACGGCGATTTGCCCAAACCAGTAGGGATCGTCGACGATGGGGGTGAAGAAATCGACGGTTTGAATGAGGGCAATCTCGTCCGTGATTTGATACACACCCGCGTCGTCGGGTTCGTTAAGTCCCACCAAGACGTTATCGTCGGCGGGAAACGTCAGCCCACATAGTGCCTTCTCCAGTTCCGCTGGAGGAAGTTTCGACGCTCACCCGGACCCTGCGACGGTTTCGGTGAGTCGGAGCCCCATTTTTTTAATCTCTATCATTCTTCCACTCCATGTATCCGTTGTCCGTTTTCAAATAGCTCCCTTTGATCTCAAGAGAGCATTCCGAGAGGATACGCTGCACTTCGGGTCTGCGATCCTGGGGGACCATGATTGCCATACCGCAATCGGAGCTGATCTCTTTAGGAACGGGAATCATTTCATACGAAACCCCTTTTTCCCTTAAGGCGAACTCGGCCTTCATGACGTCGTGAATCGAATAGAGCACGAAGACAACGGAGCCTTGAGGGTTCAATGAGACACCAACCATTTGACTGCCTGAAGGAGTTCTTCCACGTCTGTTTCCGTTGTGGTAGCCCCCATGGAGATTCGAACGGTTCCTTGAGGGAAGGTTCCGATCGTGCGATGCGCGGAGGGGGCGCAATGCAGCCCCGTCCGGACGCAAATGTCAAAATTCCGGTCAAGCTGGAAACCCACATCCGAACAGCTCATGCCGTCTACGTTGATGGATATGACGGCCGTTTGCCTCTCGGGATCTTTTGGGCCGTAGACATGAACACGGTCCATTTGAAGGAGGCCCTCTAGAAGTTTAGCCGTCAGCATCTTTTCGTGTTCCCGGATGTTTTCGATCCCTTTTTTCATCACGTAACGGATACCCGCCGCGAGCCCCACGATGCCACAGCCGTTGGGAGTTCCGCTTTCGAAGCGGTCAGGAAGAAAGGAGGGCTGTTCTTCGAACTCGGAATGGCTTCCTGTCCCTCCCCGCATCAAGGGGAGGAGGGCCTCTTCACCTCCCAGGAGGATCAAACCACCCGTGCCCTGAGGACCCCACAAGGCCTTGTGTCCCGTGAAAGCGAAGAAATCGACGTTGAGCCGTTTTAATTGAATGGGAAGGCATCCCGCGCTTTGCGCGGCGTCGACGAGGAGGAAAGCGGTTCCTTTGATTTCGGAAACGGCCTGGAGATTGGTGATCGTTCCCGTGACGTTGGAGGCATGATTCACGACGATGAGTTTCGTTTGATGGGGGCGGATGGCTTTTTCCAAAGCCTGGATGTCGGCCGCACCTTCAGGGGAGGATGGAACCACGGTTAGTTGAATGATCCCCCGTTTCTCGAGGTCTCGGAGGGGGCGCATAACCGAGTTGTGTTCCATGGAGGTGGTAACCACGTGATCCCCTTGCCGGAGGATGCCGTAGATGACAAGATTCAATGCCTCCGTGACGTTTTTCGTAAAAATGACCCGGCGGGAATCAGATACGCCGAAAAACTGGCTGACGATTTCCCTCGCCTCGAAAATGGCGCGGCTTGCTTCAAGAGAGAGGAAATGGCCGGAACGACCCGGGTTGGCACTCGCTTCTCGAAGGTGGCGTGCCATTGCTTCAACAACCTCTTCCGGTTTCGGAAAGGAAGTTGCGGCGTGATCGAGGTAGATGGCGTGTCGCTGGCGGGGCATCGTCTCTCCCTATGAGACCGTTATGGGATGATCACCTTGTCCGACTGCATGAGGGCGGAGGTGATATCGAACATGTTTGATGCTAGTCCGACCTTTAATTTTTCTTTGCGATCGAAGAAGTCGAGACATGTCCCACACGATAAGATCTCAATTCCCATTTCCTCAAGTTCCTTCAGTGCGTCGATCACCTCGGATCCCTCCGTCGTGAGAAAAATACCACTGTTGACAAATATCATTCGGGTGGGTTTGGGGTCAACATCCTTGATGGTTTTTATAAAGCCTGTGATGAGAATTTTCCCCAGCGTGTCGTCCCCCTGACCCATCCGGTCCGAATGGACATAGATCGTGATGTTTGTGGAGGATGTCGAGGAATCATCTGGCTGTTGATCTCCGGGTGTCCCTTTGGTGACGTGGATATGAAATTCCTCCCCTTTCTCCTCTACATGGATTTCACATCCTTGATTGGTGGCGAAACGAACCACGTTGTCTTTCGAGATGGCGCTGTCCACGACTACCGTCACCTTTCCTTCGTCCATTTCTTCCAGCGCCTTTTTTGTCATCAGAACCGGCTGGGGACATGCTTTTCCTCTTGCGTCGATAACCTGTTTCATTCCTACTTCCTCCTTCAGCTTTCCAGCTCTTCTAAGGCAAGAGCCGCTCCGATTGCTCCTGTGATATCCGGTTCGCGTGGAACCTTTATCTTAACCATCAGTTTTTCCTCGAGGAGCTTGACGAGGGTGGGGTTTCGGGCTACGCCTCCCGAGAAGACCACGTCTTCTGTCACCCCTACGCGACGCGCCATGGCTGCGATTCGACCTGCCATAGCTTCGTGAAGTCCTTTTGTGATAGCTGCTTTGTCGATCCTTTTGGAAAGGAGGGAAATCACCTCGGACTCCGCGAAAACGGTACACATGCTGTTGATACGAACCGGTTGGGAGACATCCAGCCCCACGCGGGCGAAGGTATCCAGCTCATAACCAAGATTTTGAGCCATGATTTCGAGAAACTTTCCCGTACCTGCGGCGCATTTATCGTTCATTTGAAAGTTCGTGAAGTTACCCGCTTGATCAAGGGCGATGACCTTGCTGTCTTGTCCTCCGACGTCGATAACGGTTCGGCACGTGGGGAAGAGATGACGGGCGCCGAGCGTATGAGCCTTGATTTCCGTTATCACGAGTTTCACTGGAAAACCGCTTTCCTTCAGGCTGTGCCGTCCGTAGCCGGTGGCGGCGATGGAGCAGGAGGGATACTGTTTCAAGAGGGAGATTGCCGTGTCGTACGGATCGCTTCCCCCGACCTTGACCTGAAATTCACCGATCTCTCCCCTCTCCATCACCACGCACTTGACCGTTCTGCTTCCGATGTCGATGCCGATGACCATGGGGGTCTCACTGTTTGATTTGTTCCAGGAAGGCCTCGATGCGCGTTTTGATTTGACCCGTGTCTTCGTCTCCATAATCGGATTCGATTTTTATGGTGGGGATGCCGGCCTTTTTTAACGCCTGTTCCATTCGGACGTATTCCACGTTGTAGGTGTGGCAGAATTGGAGGGAGTAGTAGAGAACTCCGTCGGCCTGATAATCTTTGACCCATTGAATTACCTGTTCAATGCGTTCTTCGTTTGGGGTGAAGCAGGCACAGTTTATGGAGAGATACCGTTCCGTGAGGGCGTCGATCAGCCCGTCGAGGGTAGAGGGGGTTTCATCCACCAGGTCGTTGAAATAACGGATTCCCGTGCAGGTTTCTTCTCCAACAATGATTCCTCCGCTGCTTTCCACGATATGGTGGAGCTTCCAGTTCGGGATGACTTGCGGTGTTCCCGATACTAACAGACGGGGCGTGTCGGGTGGCACGACACCTTTTCCTTCCGTCACGCGGGACTCCAGTTCTTCGCATAGGAGGTTTACCTTTTCCGTGAAGCGATCGATTTGGTCGTAGAAGGCAAGCTGGGAAACGAGAAGGGCATCCTTCCCGCTGATGGGAGAAGGCACCGTCTTCCGCGCCTCGTAGAGCCGTTTCAAGGCCCTCCGTTTCGCATTGACACGCCGCACGCCCTTTTGCAAAGAATCGAAGGTGATCTCTTTTCCCGTGGCTTCTTCCATTTTTTCAATGAATCTGACAAGCTCTTCACGCCAGCGCCTTTTCCCTGCCTCCCCTTTGCGATGGGGAAGTTCCATGACGTAGGTGGGGTGATAAGCATCCAGTATTTCCCATGTCTTCTTCTTTGCGTCACAGGTGGTCTCCCCAACCAAGAAGTCACAGCATTCAAAGAAGGGGCTCAACTTTCCTATCTTGAATCCCACGTAGGAGCGGATGAGGGGACAGATATTGCGGGGCATCAAAGTGTCGGCATCCGGAAAGGAGTATTGGGAGCCTCCACACAATCCTACGGGAATACTTTCTGCCGCGAGGACGATTTCATCCGGCACGTAAATGCAGAAGGTTCCTACGATACGTCCCCCCGACGAGTTTTTCTCATCCAGCATCTCCTGAATGGGTGCTCCGTGAATGTCGAACGTCACCCCATCGAAATAAGCCATTCCTTCGGGGCGGTGGGGCTGTTTTAGGTATACTTCGGGATATACATCTCCCAGCATTCCTAAGAATTCGTCGTTCCGTTTCAGATCGATGCCCAGGGACTTCCACAATGGATGTCGGTCAACAGTCATCTTTGCTCCTTTCTATAAATTTAGACTATACTTATTATAGAAATAAGCCCTTAATAGTCAAATTGGAAATTTTGATTCTATCTTGGAGAGTCGATTGGTTATTCTTATGGAAAAGATAAAAAAAGCGGCGGGTAGCTACCCACCGCTTTTTGGTTGGTATTTGGTGTGGTTGCCTATCGGGTAGGGCTGAACGACAGTTTTCGGTGTTCTGCCTCCGTTAACATGGTGTCCCATACCGCCCATGCCACGAAGCATGTGGTCTGCGTGTTTTTCTTGTTCCGTTTCTTGAATTCTTTTGGGACGCGACTCATGTAGGCCCCATCTGGGAGTTGCACGGCTTCCAAGTAGTAGAGGGCGTCTTCGATGGGTTTCCCCCGAATACTGGCGGCGTTGAGGGCTAGAATGCTGTAGGCGGTCAACTCGGGATCAGGGGGCATGAGTTTGAAGAAGCAAAATCCCCCATTGTGATCGAGCTGGACATTCAGCAACCACTTGATTCCTTTTCGAATGGAATCGTCGTAACGGGGGATTCCCGCCTCGATCATGGCGTAGATGGCCCACGCTGTCGAGAGGGAGAGGGATCGACCTCCTTTTGGAACTCCCCATCCACCGTCTTTGTTTTGAACGGCCATCAGGTATTCTACCCCCTTTTTAATCATCAGATTATCCATAGGAAGGCCGGCAGCCAGCAAGGCCCGAATGGCTACGGCCGTATAGATGGATAGATTGGGAGCTTTAGGTGAGGGACCCCATCCTCCGTCCTTTTTCTGCGTCTTCCACAGCCAGGTTACCCCTTTCACGATGGCATCGCGACCCTTGTTTGCCTCGGCGAGGGTCCAGATACAGAAGGCGGTATGGGCCACATTGTTGTTCCAGGAACCATTGGGGTTTTGGTGTTTCAGGATGAACGAGATCCCTCTTTCGGCAGCGGCCATGTCTTTTTTCGTTAAAAGGAGCGCACGGGTTGCCCATGCTGTTGTTTCTGCTTCGCTTTCCCCTTTTCCGGCGATTAATTGCCAGCCGCCGTCAGGTTGCTGAACTTTTAGAATATAATCTAGGCATTTGTTTAAAACGTCTTTAGGCGCTGCTTTTGCGCGGGGGATAGGACTGGTTAATAGACAAACAACGACTATGATTCCGGTTATAATCCCTCTTTTTCGCATATTTTCCTCCTTCCTTTTTATGAGAAGATCCTTTCTTTATCGATGTAGTTTCTCTTAAGTTTCTTTCACCTCCTTTCTTTCCCAAAAAAAATTGATGTGCAACAAAATCTCAATGCATTATAGAAAACCATATTGTCTTTTTCAAGGAAAACGAGATGAGAATCTGTCTGCCGAATAGGAAAACGAGGGTCTTTTCCTTTTCAAAAGGTCTTTTCGTGGTGTATAATAAATCCTGTCATGGGTGTGAAATCGAAAATATCCTGGAATATTACGACGTTCCAGAAGGTATTGATCCTTTTGTTAGGCACAGCGGTCTGCGGGTGGACGATTAATGCGCTTATTATTCCTTACCATTTCATGAGTGGGGGCGTATCAGGGGTTTCTCTGCTGGTTTATTATCTAGTGGGTTTTCCACCTGTCGGTCTTTCTATCTTCCTTTTGAATATTCCTATTTTTGTTTTGGCTTGGCGTGAAATTTCTTTTCGTTTCGTGATCTTTAGCCTTTTTGGAATGGCGGGGCTTTCCGGATTCGTTTTTTTGTTTACTGGTGCTTCCTTCCCGATTCACGATGAAATGTTGGCTGCCATTATGGCGGGGGTATTCATGGGGGTGGGAAGTGGTCTGACATTCCGTGCCGGCGGATCACAAGGCGGGGTGGACATCGTTAGTATATTTTTGAACAGACGATATTCCATCCGATATGGACACACTATCTTTTCCATCAATATCTTGATTTTGGTTGCCACAGGTGTGGTGGTCAGCGTTGATAAGGCGTTATATACCATGATTATGATGTTTGTATCTTCGCAGGTGCTTGATCGGATCCAGGCGGGGTTTAATCAGCGCAAGTCGGTGATGATAATTTCCAGCGCTTCACGGACTATTTCCCAAGGAATTCTCCACGATCTTCATCGAGGGGTTACAATACTTAAAGGAGAGGGTGGTTATACGGGACAGCCTCAGGAGGTGGTTTACACTGTTACAACCATGCTGGAATTGGGACGGTTGAAAGAGCTGGTATGGACCATCGATCCCAACGCCTTCATCATCGTAAACGATACCGTCGAGGTCATCGGGAAAGGTTTCAAATTGCAAAAATCGGAGGACTTTTCGAGAAAGGTGAGAAAATATTCTCCTCGTGAGTAGCTTGGTGGTTGGAGAAGGCGCGTTTTCTTTTTTCAGATGATATGCTGGTATTGACATTTAGTATTTTTGGAATAGACTGAAAATGGTAGGAGTTGTGAAAAAAAGAGCAAGTTTGATTAGAGGTTGGGTGTGAATGGAAGCGAAAAAGCGAAAAGTTGTTCCTTTTCCGAGGAAAGAGGAAGGTGGTTTCAAAGGGCAATTCTTGAATCTGAAACTTTCCGATTTGATTCAAATGAGTGCTCAGGGAAAGATGAGTACCACTCTCCGGGTTACGGACGGAGAAAAAGAGGGAAGAATTTATATTCATGAAGGAAATATCATTCACGCGGTTTGCGGAAAGAAGATTGGTAAGGAGGCCTTTTACGATATCTTAGGGTGGACAGAAGGGAGCTTTGAGGCAGCGTCGTATAAGCCCCCTACCATTCGGTCTATTAACCTTCCGTGGGAACACCTTCTTATTGAGGCTCACAAAAGGATAGATGAGAAGAGGGAAGGTTTCCCTCAGTCTTCTGATCCTTTGTCGTTTGTTCCAACAAGACCCGAAGATCCTGATACGACTCGATTGAGTAGAGTTATTGAGGAGTGGGTCGATAAGCATCAGGATGTAAAGGGAGCGTGTCTTTTTTCTGATGAGGGAAGATGTTTGGGATTCTTGTTCGTTGAAAAGGGATGTCGAGAGGACGTCTATGGGACATATCTTGCGATTTTCAAATCGGCGGAGATGCTCGGTGAGTTATTACTGAAAGGACTCTGTCAGGAGGTGACGTTGGAAGGCCCCAAGGGATCGGTCGTGATTCATCGGTTGACGGATTTGTATTATGTCGCTGTTCAGTTTGGGGTTGAGGTTACGAAGAAGGCCATTTATCTAATGGAGTTGGAAGCGCTTTACAACAAGCTTGTTTCTGTTTTAAGGTAGCGGAAAAATACAGGGGGTTGCGGGAGTAGAAGGATGGTTATGAATAAGGGACAAGCGATAGAAACGATTTTGAGTGATTTGAAGTCGAGTTCCACCGATATACAAGGTGCAGCGGTGGTAAGCCTTGATGGGTTAATGATAGGCTCCTATCTTCCCATTAAAGAGATTGATCCGGAAGGGGTTGGCGCGATGTCGGCTGCCCTGTTGGGACTTTCGCGGAAGGCGGCTAGCGCTCTCCATCAAGGGGAGTTTAAAGAGATCTATGTGAAATGTGAAGATGGGACTCTTCATCTCTATGCCATCTCTGATAAGGGTGTGTTAGCCGTTCTTGCAAGAAGGGATGCCAATATTGGAATGGTGAACCTGGAA
Organism: uncultured Thermodesulfobacteriota bacterium; assembly: GCA_964577975.1. Lineage (GTDB taxonomy): Bacteria > Desulfobacterota > S145-22 > S145-22 > S145-22 > JAOZMY01. The sequence continues at coordinate 38,273 of CAZOBB010000018.1, forward strand.
TCAAGGGCGGTGGCCAAACGCATTGCTGAGATATTGGAAGGATAAGACAAGGATGGGAGTGTATAAGGAGAAGATTGAAAATAGAGGATTGGAAGCTTATCATATCATTGTGGCCTCCTTTCTTTCTGGTTTCAGTGAGATAGGGGTCCTGAATCAGGCGGTGGTGAACAACCTGGTTAAAAAAATGGCGGAACGGCTCGCGATTTGGTTTCGGACAAAAGGAATGGATCCTGGAATACGGCCGGGTGATGGGTTGGGAGAGCGCCTTCGAAAAACCATTCTTTTTTTAAATACCTCCCTTAATTTGGCTGAAGAAGTCAAAGTAGGAAATACCATGGTAGGGCAGGCCGTTGTCATAACGAGTAATCTCTGCCGCATCTGTCCTGTGGGTGTGGGGGAAGCAGAGATTCCGGGGACGGCGTGTCCTTACCCCACCCTGATTCAATCTATAACTAACCTGTTTTCCCCCGATGGAAAGGAAGTTCGGGTAAAGGTCCACGATTATAACGTTCTGACAAAAAAATCTGGGAAATGTTTCATCTTCTTTGAAGGTTAGCATACCTTTTCCTCCTCATCGCTTTTGAAGGAATGGGAGTGTTCCGTGGGGGGGGTCTTTATGTTCCTGACTTGAAAAATAGTGTTGAATCTAATAAAGTGGTACGCCAGATCAAGGGTTAAAGGAGAAACGAGTGGCAGAATTTTTGAATGGCATGAAGCGCACCCATAACTGTGGGCATATTTCGAAAAGGGATGTTGGAAAAGAAGTGACGTTAATGGGATGGGTGCAATCGCGGAGGGACCACGGCGGTGTCATTTTTGTTGATTTGAGGGACCACACGGGTATCGTTCAAGTGGTTTTTAATCCGGATGTTTCCACGGAGGCTCACGCGACTGCCCATGCCTTGAAGGATGAGTATGTAATTGGGGTTGTGGGGAAAGTGCGGAATCGTCCTGAGGATTCCGTCAACGAAAAGATCCCTACCGGTTATTATGAAGTGATGGTAGAAAGCCTCAAGGTCCTCAATGAGTCCGACCCGTTGCCGTTTCAAATCGAAGACGAGATAGATGCGGGGGAGCCTATCCGTTTGAGATATCGGTATCTCGATCTTCGCCGTTCGCCCATGCGGGATCGTCTCATCTTGCGGCATCATGTTACGGCTTCCACGCGATCTTTTTTGATAGAACATGGCTTTTTCGAGATTGAAACCCCTTTTCTGACGCGGAGCACACCTGAGGGGGCCAGAGATTACTTGGTTCCGAGCCGCGTGAATCCGGGGAAGTTTTACGCCCTTCCTCAATCTCCCCAGCTTTTTAAGCAGTTGTTGATGATATCGGGTTTCGATAGATATTTTCAAATCGTAAAGTGCTTTCGAGATGAAGACCTCCGTGCGGACCGACAGCCTGAATTTACCCAAATTGACATGGAGATGTCTTTTGTCGAAGCGGAGGATGTGAGAGGGATAACGGAGGGTTTGTTACGGAAGATCTTCGAGGATGTCAGAGGCGTGGAGTTGCCAAACCCTTTTCCGGTTCTCACCTACGAGGAGGCCATGCGTCGGTTTGGCAGCGACAAACCTGATTTGAGGATTCCGTGGGAATTGGCGGACCTGACCGAGGTGGCCAAGGAGGTTGACTTCAAGGTATTCCGGAGGGCAGCCCAAGAAGGGGGGAAAGTGAAGTGCCTCAACGCGAGGCGATGTGCAACCTTGTCCAGGAAAGAGATCGATGATTTGTTGGGGGAGATTCGTCCCTTTGGTTCGAAAGGGTTGGCATGGATTAAAGTTACGGCTGATGGGTTGCAATCTCCCATCACAAAATTCTTGCATGAGGGATTTGTTGAAGAGCTCTTCAAGCAGACGGGGGCCTCGGAAGGAGATCTGCTACTTTTCCAGGCGGATACCTCTGATACTGTTAACGCGGCGCTGAATCATTTGAGAAATTACCTGGGAAAACGGATGTTTCCTATCTCGGACGATGATTTCAGGCCCGTATGGGTAGTGAATTTTCCGCTGTTGGAGTACGACCCAGAGGAGAAGCGGTATGTGGCGATGCACCATCCTTTTACGGCACCTTTTTACGAAGATATTCCCCTGTTGGAAAAAGAGCCAAGCAAGGTTCGTGCCCAATCCTATGATATTGTGTTGAATGGCTATGAAATAGGGGGAGGAAGTATACGGAATCATTCCAGGCAGATACAATCCCGCCTGTTTTCTCTCCTAAAAATCTCGGAGGGGGAGGCGGTACGGAAGTTTGGTTTTCTTTTGGAGGCATTGAACTTTGGAGCTCCGCCTCACGGAGGGATTGCCCTGGGATTGGACCGTATTGCCATGTTGCTGGCGGGTGCATCGTCTATTCGGGACGTGATTGCATTCCCCAAGACACAAAGGGCCGTTTGTCTTTTGACAGAGGCCCCCTCGGAGGTATCTTCCAGACAGCTTGAGGAACTTCACTTAAAACTGGTTCCACCGAGGAAGTAGGCGGATGATAAAGATAGCGGTTGTTGATGGTCAAGGTGGGGGAATAGGAAGCGCCATTATTCGGAAGCTCAAGGAAAATTACGGGGAGTCCGTCGAAATCATTGCCCTTGGCACCAATGCCATCGCAACGGCCTCCATGATGAAGGCGAAGGCGAATAAAGGGGCGACCGGGGAAAATGCCGTGGTCCAAAACGTGAACTACGTCGATTTTATTATAGGTCCATTGAGTATCGTGATGGCAAATTCCCTTATGGGTGAGCTTACTCCCAAGATGGCTGAGGCCATCGCCAGCGCCAGGGCACAAAAGATCTTGTTTCCCCTGTTTCAAGAGAATTTAAGTTTGGTGGGAATGACAGGACAGCCATTTCCCCACCTTCTCGAGACGCTGGTCCATGAAATTCTGGATGAAAGGATTGCTCATGTGTGAAGTAAACGCGTATTTACGGAGGGGTGACCAGGATATTCTCCTTCTAGAAAAGGTTTACAAATTTGAAGTGGCCGGTAGTCAGATACGGATTGAAAACCTTTTTGGCGAGCAGAAATTTGTTGGGTATCCGTTGAAAGAGATAGATTTTGAGAAAAACAGGATGATTTTTGGTGAGCCGAACAAAACCTCCTGATTTTCCACAACTTGTCCACATCTCTCAACAAGCGAATTTAAGCCGAAAGAAGGATAAGGCGTTAGAATCATGCAGTTTTAGGCATATTGTGTAACTAGTTGATATTATTGGAAAATAGAATGGTGAAACTTTGTGCAGAATGCTTTTTTTGTAAGAAATTAAGGGAGATAGGAGACGTGACAACGGGGTTTTCCACACGTTGCCAACATTTTTTGTGGAAAATAATAATAACTCCTAAAAATGATTGAAAAAAGTATTTCTTGGCATTCGGAAAGGTGGAATTGATGAGTAGAAAACCGTTCAAAACAATCGATTGGACGGACGAGGGAATCGTTATACTGAATCAGAGAGAGCTTCCTCTCCGCGAGACATACCAGGTCTGCCAAACAGCGGATTGCGTCGTGGAGGCCATAAAAAAGATGATTATCCGTGGAGCGCCGGCTATCGGTGTGGCGGCGGCGATGGGGTTGGCGCTGGGAGCCAAACGATTTGATGCAGATACGAAAGAGGAATTTCTCGACCGTTTTGAGCAACTGTGCGAGCGATTCGCGTCATCCCGACCAACGGCGGTAAATCTTTTTTGGGCGATTGAACGGATGAAACGTGTAGCTGAGACTTCTCCGTTGTCATCCATGAAAGAGGCCTTGGAAGGCGAGGCGAGACGGATCCTTGAGGAAGATGTGGCGATCAATCGTTCCATAGGAGAATATGGAAAGGAGCTAGTACCGAACGAGGCGCGTATTCTTACCCATTGCAATGCGGGTGCCCTGGCAACGGGAGGGTTTGGAACGGCGTTGGGGGTGGTGTATGCGGCGGTCGAGGAGGGAAAGAAAATTCATGTGTATGCCGATGAAACGCGTCCCGTCTTGCAAGGGGCCCGTCTTACGGCATGGGAACTGCACCGACACGGTGTTCCTGTCACACTAATTACGGATAATATGGCCGCCATGCTGATGAAAGAAAAGAAAATCGATCTGGTCATTGTAGGGGCCGATAGGATCGCAAGAAATGGGGATACGGCGAATAAAATTGGAACCTATGGGGTGGCTGTTCTGGCCGATTGCCATGGGATTCCTTTTTATGTGGCGGCTCCCCTTTCCACGTTTGATTTGGCGCTTGGATCGGGAGAGGAGATTCCCATTGAGTATCGCGATCCCGCTGAAGTTTTTTGTTGTGGTGGAAGGCGAGTTTCTCCGGAAGGAATCGAGGGATATAATCCGGCCTTTGATGTGACTCCCGCCCGTTTCATTCACGCCATTATTACGGAACGGGGGGTGTTGCACCCCCCTTATGAGGATTCCATTCGGGAGATTTTTTTGGATTAGATTTTGCTAGTTTGGATAGGAATCCCCTCCATCTGGTCTGACGTCATAAAAGCTATAAAAATGCCATTTTCGGTATTCTTCATCGAATTCATACCATTCTACCTTGGCCCAGAAAGCGCTTTCTAACTGTTGAATCTGATCTGGCGATATTTCTTTATGACGAGCGAGTTCTTCTTTCATGTTTTTGAGAATCGCTTCTGGTTCTAAAGGAACGTTTCCCCCCACCGGTTCGATACCGTTGAAGATCTCCAAGGCTGCGGCTACACGGTTTATCCCACTTGTGTAGGCACCTTTCCGCAAATTGAGGAGACCGAGGATTCCTATTGCTCGGAAATCGGTGGGTGCGATCCGGATGGCCGCACGTGCGTACTCTTCCGCCTTCTTTAAGTTTCCAAGGCGATATTGGACCTGGGCCATCGTGACGGATGCCTCCAGGTTGGTGGGGTCGAGTTCGAGCGTTTTTTCCAGGTCTGCAATGCTTCCTCGGAGGTCTCCGATACTGACCTTATATTTTGCGGAGTGGATTAGATTTGCCGTCTTCATGGGGATGCTGCTGCAACCAGCCGCGAAAACCGATAACACCGCTAGGGCAAACAACCGAGATTTGTGGGATTGGTATTTTTTCTTCATGAGCTATCACCTCCTCGTACCAATATAACCTCCTTCAGGGGGATGGCAAACGCGAATGTGAAAAAAGAGGGTTTTTGAAGTTACGGTGACGAGCTGGCTATATGATCAAGGAGCCGATCCGTGATTTGATACAAGGCCTTGGATGCGGGAGCGTTGGGAGATACCTCGCATACGGGCATAAAGAATCTTACCGACTCCTCCACGGCTGGATCTTCCGGAATAGTGCCAAGTCTTTCGAGTTTGACACCAAGGTATTCCGACATGAGCTGTTCTAGTCGCCGTGTGCTAACTCGTGTGCCCTTTTTCGCTTGGTTGATGATCAACATGGGATAAAAACCCGCGAGGGCCTTTTGGGCTTTCGTAAGATTTGGAGGTCCAAGTTCCTCGGCTAGCTGGAAGATGTCTTCCACCGTTTTAAAATCTCGGCGGACGAGGATTTCTGATATGGCGTCGTAGGATACGAAACTTGTAAGGACCTTTCTGACTACGGCCAGTTTGACAAAGCGGTAGAGATCGAGGGTCGCGGTCGGATCGGGGGTGGTAACGCATAGCTGGTAATCTCCCAGCATAAAAAAATCGAGGGCATGGTAGCTTGTACCGGCCCCTACGTCAACAAGGATAATGTCAGCGGCCAATCCCCCGAGGTTTTTGATGAGGCGTTGCTTTGTGGCATAGGGCATATTTGAGGTTTTGAGAGTCTCTCCCGTGCCGGCGATAAGTTTTAGGTTTTTCAATGGAGGGAAGGGAATGGCGACGTCTTCCAGCTTTTCGACTTTCCTTTCCAAAAAATCGGTCAATGAAGCAGGTGGATCAAACTGGCCAAAAAGGATATGGGCATTTGCTCCTCCCACGTCTAGATCCAAGAGGCACACCTCTTTGCCCCTTCTCGCCAGGAGACAGGCTATGTTTGTGACAACCATGCTCTTTCCTGTGCCCCCTTTCCCCGACCCCACCGTAACAATGATAGCCATAATGTATCCTGTAGTTTGTTCTCTTTTCGTGCCGCGCTTTCTTTAGATCGACCAATTTTTTCTAAACGTTAGTAATCTACAAGAGAATTCTTCCAAAGACAACATGATTTTTCGTGTAAGTGTGGATTTTTTTACTTGACTCCTTTCTTTGAAATGCTTTAATATGCCTTTGAATTTAAATGGAGACAGCAGAGGGGGAGTTATGAAGTTACATGAGTATCAGGCGAAGGAAATTTTTAGGAAGTGGGGAATCCCCACCCCGGAAGGGGCGGTCGCCTTCAGCGGCATCGAAGCCATGCAGATCGCCAAAGGGCTGAAGACCTCGAAATACGTCGTCAAGGCCCAGATTCACGCGGGGGGCCGCGGGAAGGCCGGCGGGGTCAAGTTGGTGGACACCCCGGAAGAAGTCAGGACCGCCGCGGAAGAGCTGATCGGGAAACGCCTCGTGACCCATCAGACCGGGCCCGAGGGAAAAGAGGTCCACCAGGTCCTCGTGGAAGCCGCGTCTTCCATCAAGCAGGAGCTTTACGTGGGCATCCTCGTGGACCGCAACCTGAACCGCCCCGTCATCATGGCCAGCGCGGAAGGGGGGATGGAAATCGAAGAGGTCGCCAAGACCTCCCCGGAAAAGATCTTCAAGGAATGGGTCGATCCCCTGGTGGGTTTCCGATCCTTCCAGGGCATGAAACTGGGCTTCAAGCTGGGCTTCGACGCGAAGCTGAGCCGGAAACTGACGGCCTTCCTCTCGAAGCTGGTCGATCTCTTTGAAGGCGTCGACGCCTCCCTTTGCGAGATCAACCCCATGATCCTGACGGAAGAGGATGAGTTCCTCGCCCTGGACGCCAAGCTCACCCTGGACGACAACGGCCTGGCCCGTCACCCGGACCTGGCGGAACTGCGGGACCTCACGGAGGAAGATCCCCTGGAGGTGGAAGCCTCCAAATACAATCTCAACTACATCAAGCTGGACGGGAACATCGGATGCATGGTCAACGGGGCCGGCCTCGCCATGGCCACCATGGACATGATCAAGCTATCCGGCGCGGAACCGGCCAACTTCCTCGACGTGGGCGGCGGCGCCAGCGCGGAGATGGTGGAGAACGCCTTCCGCATCCTCATGTCGGACAAGAACGTCAAGGCCGTCCTCATCAACATCTTCGGCGGCATCCTCCGGTGCGACACGCTGGCTACCGGCGTGGTCGAGGCCGCCAAGAAAGTCAACGTGGATCGGCCCATCATCATTCGCCTGGAGGGCACCAACGTGGAAGAGGGACGAAAGATCCTCAACGAATCGGGGCTCGATTTCCAGGTCGCCGACGGCATGAAAGACGCCTCGGAAAAGATCGTATCGATTGTCAAGTCGTTCAATTAGATAGGAGAAACCCATGGCAATTCTGGTAGACGAACAGACTCGCGTACTGGTTCAGGGTATCACGGGCTCCGAGGGGAGTTTCCATACCCGCCAGTCCCTCGAATACGGAACGAACGTCGTGGCCGGGGTCACCCCCGGCAAGGGCGGTCAGCGTTTCGAAGACATTCCCATCTTCAACACGGTGGAGGAGGCGGTTAAGGAAACCGGCGCCAACGCCTCCGTGATCTATGTCCCGCCGAGATTCGCGCCGGATGCCGTCATGGAGGCGGCGGACGCGGGTATTGAGGTCATCGTCTGCATCACGGAATGGATCCCTGTCCTGGACATGGTCAAGGTCTACGCCTACGTGAAATCGCGGGGCGCCACTCTCATCGGGCCGAACTGCCCCGGCGTCATCACCCCGCGGGCGAAGTGCCGCATGGGCGTCATGCCCTACCGGATCCACCGGGAAGGCACCATCGGCATCATCTCCCGAAGCGGGACCCTCACCTACGAGGCCGTGGGACAGCTGGGGAACCTGGGCCTCGGGGAATCGACGGTCATTGGTATCGGCGGAGACCCCATCATCGGCAGCAAGTTCATCGACCTGATGCGCCTGTTCCGGGACGACGACCAGACGGAAGCCGTGCTGCTCATCGGAGAAATCGGGGGGACGGCGGAGGAAGACGCCGCCCGATACATCGTGGAGGAAAAGTACCCGAAGCCCGTCATCGGGTTCGTGGCGGGACTGACGGCTCCTCCCGGCCGGCGCATGGGCCACGCGGGGGCCATCATCTCCGGCGGCCAGGGAGGCGCGAAGGAAAAGATCGCCGCCATGAAAGAGGCGGGGATCCACGTGGTGGAAACCCCGGCCGACATTGGGGAAACCGTCCAGAAGGCTTTACATAGGTAAGGGAGGGTGGGCTATGGCCACCCTCCCAATTTCTTTCTTGACCCCAGGATAAAGGATTAAGGGACGATCTCAATGGGGGTTTTGATCGTGAGGGATCCCCCCCCGTTCTTGTCCGTTAGAGTGGTTAGGATGAAATATTTTCCAGGTTTGATTCCAGTAAAATTATAGGTAAGAGTGATATAGAAATCAAAGAGAGGACGATCTTTTGTGGTTATCTCCCACTTTCCAAATCCCTTTTTGCCCCCTAAAATGTTTCCATCGAGGTCTGTAACAGAAAAGTCTGCTATGATGCCAAAATTGTAGCTGTTGCCTTTTTTCGCGAAATGATAGCCTACAGGTTCGACGTAGATGATAATGGTTTCGCCTGGCCGGTACTGATTTGTTCCTTTTGGTTGGAACATCCCGAACGCCCGGGGTTTTGCACTGATAAGTGTCGCCTTGTTGACTTTTAAACTAGCCTGGTTGTAGAGAGCCACCATGGCTTGTCGCAAGGCCTTTGCGGCACCAATCACATCCTCTTTTTTGAGTCGTTTTTCCGCTTCCTTTGTCAGTGCCGAGAGAGAGGAGCCCTGAGCAAAGGGAGCGGTGAAGATCAATCCGGTTAGGGCAATCGCGATTATTACGTACCTTTTCATATCTTTTTCCTCCTTTTATATTGTTGTGTTTTAGCTTTTATCACATTTCCTCTTCTGTCTACAACCAACATTCCTTGAGACGTGAAAGGACTTGTTTGATTTGCTTGAGGGTGTACCCGTCCACCTTTCGAACATTTTGGCCGCTGATTCCATCTACCGCTCCTTTTGAGACAATGTGATCTAGGAACCATGCCATTGCTTCATGAGAGGGTAGACAAGGAATTTCCGTGAGAAGTTCAAGATAGCGGATCAATCCCCATGCTCCCCAGTTGGAAACGGTGGCGATAACAAGGTGAGTTGTAGAAATAATGCAAGGGGTGATGTCTAAAAGGTGTGTGATCTCCCTTTCTAATTTTCCCATTCCGATTTCATTTCCTCCATCGCCGATGCCGATAGTGAGCGAAGTGGGAGGGGGTGAGAGAAAAAGGGTGTCGATAGGGGCAGTGAAAGGTGAGATGTCGTTTTTTCTCATATCGCAATAATTCCCTTTTCGGGTGCGTCCGCAGCATTCCACAGCGATGAGTAAAGTTGGTGAGAAGTATTCGAACACACTAGACCGCCATGTGCCTTCATCTTCCACCTGATAGGGAGCAATGAGGAGATCAGTGGGCGGAATAATTCCGTCGAAAAGAACCGCACAAAGGGCATCGGTTATGATCTTCGAGGAAAATCCAAGGCTTTTGAGGGTCTGGTAGAGAAAGTAAGCTCCTGGGGGGCCATCTGTTTCAGGGGCTCCGTTTACGTAAAATCCCGTGGCGATCAATGCCGTTGGAGAATCAACAGAACCGAGTTGGAAAACGATATCTCTTGCAGCGATCAAACAGAATTCGGAAGGAAGGGAGGGACGGAGTTTGTCAATTCCTCTTGTCTCGGCGTGGGTCAAAATAATATCTTCAACTTTGGGAGTAGAGGTCACAATTTAACAGACGTTTGGAGCGTCCTTTTTTGATGTTGGAAGGAACATTTTCTTTTTTTAGGCATGGTAGGGGTGAAAAAAATTTTTTGTTTTAGAAAGCACATCATCCTCCTGCGATGGGAGGAAAAACACTCACGGTTGCCCCTTCAGGAATAACGAAATCCTCTTTTTGATGTTTGCCGTTTACGAGTGTAATTTTTTGGATATTTTCGGGAAGTTTGAACATTTTGTAAATATCTTTCAGCCGTGTTCCTTCATCAATATCGATTTCAACGCCGTCTAATCCTGCACCTTCAGGAAGATAATCTTGAAAGGTCGCGAAAAGCTTGACGCGTATTTTCATATCTTTTCCGTTCCCTCCTTCCATCTATTTCTGCCATTATATCAGGTGTGGTTTTTCTTCACAACCCGTTTTCTCATTGACTTAAAACAGAGTTTTGTTATGCTGCCAATGTTTGGCCATAGGGGGGAAAGCAACGAAACGTATTCAAGAAGGAGGGACGTATGACAGAGAAGAAGATGAGAAAGAAGAAGCTTAGCCGGAGAGATTTTATCAAAAAATCCGCCGTGGGATTGGCGGGGATCGGCCTGGCCACCCTGTCGATGGATTCCCTGTTTCAGTGGAATCCCGCGTTGGCGGCGAACGTGAAGGCCCCCACATTCAAGCTGGAGAAAAATCCGGTTGTTAAGGTTCTTCGTTGGTCCGGATTCGTCAAAAGCGACGAACAGGTCTGGAACGCCAATACCAAGAAGTGGGAAGAGGAGACGGGCGGCAAGGTCATCACCGAGTACCTCTCCTGGGAGGACGTCCGTTCCAAGGCGGCCATGGAGGCCTCCGTCGGTGCGGGACACGACATCGTTCTGGGATGGTACGACGATCCCCACCTCTATCCCGATAAGCTTCTGGATGTGTCGGACGTGGCCACCTACCTCGGAAAGAAATACGGGGGATGGTACCCCGTCTGCGAGATGTACGGCAAGCTCTACGGGACGGACCAGTGGATTGCGCTTCCCATCGGCAGTGCGGGCATCTGCATCAACTACCGCGTCAGTTGGGTCAAGGAGGCAGGGTACGAAAAACTTCCCTCGGATATCGAGGGCTTCATCAAGTGCTGCAAGAAGCTGAAGGCCAAGGGGCATCCCACCGGCTTCGCCCTGGGACACGCCGTCGGGGACGGGAACACCTGGACCCACTGGTGGCTCTGGTCCTTCGGCGGCAAGGCCGTGGAGAAGGACGGAAAGACCATCGCCATCAACAGCAAAGAGACCATTCAGGCCCTGGACGCGGCGAAGGAACTCTACGAGACCATGATTCCCGGTGT
>CAZOBB010000019.1:0-3266 GCA_964577975.1 uncultured Thermodesulfobacteriota bacterium
CACCAGCTCGTCGTGAACGATCTTGACGATGAGCTGCCCCGGCGTGATGCTGGAGAGGACCTCCTGGCCGACGGCCTTTTCCTGAACCGAGGCGATGAAGTTCTTGACGACCTTGTAGTTGACGTCCGCCTCGAGAAGCGAGAGCCGGATCTGTCGCAGGGCGTCCTTGACGTTCTCCTCAGTGATGCGTCCCTGCCCCTTGAGCTTCTTGAAGACGGTGTTCAGCCGTTCTGTCAGTGTTTCGAACATACTTCCTCTTTCTATCTCCCTTTTTGAAACTTATATGCTATTCTAAAAATTATGATATGTCAATAAAAGAAAAACGAAGGGAAGCCATCTTCCCACCCCATCCTTGACAGGAACCTCAAAGGCCGAGTATAAAAAACATACAACAAGGGAAAAAACATTAAAAGGCGGGCAATGGACAGGTTCGAATCCTTCCTGGAATTGATGAAAAAAATCCTCCAGCACCTGGATGAAATCCTTCATATTCTGGTGGCTTTTCTCCTGGTCGCCCTCGTCTTCTGCATGGCCTTCTACACGATCACCCATTTCAAGGCCTTCTCGCCGGAAGCGGCGCTTCCCATCATCGACGATATCATGCTGATGCTGATCATCCTGGAGCTTCTCTGGCCTGTCCTGAGATTTCTGAGGCGGGAAAGGTTTTCCCTGAGCCCCTTCATCTACGTGGGCATCATCTCGGGGGTCCGGCGCATCCTGACCATCGAGGCCAAGGCCTCCATCGAACACCACCAGAGCTACTATTCCCTCATCGAGATCGGGGTAAGCGTGGGTGTGGTTCTGGTACTGGGGATCGTCCTCCTTCTCTATGAAAGGGCGGGAGGATGCCGGATCGATGATGTGGACTGAGGCCAAAAGGCCCTTTCCCTCCTCTACGTTGGCCGCGCGCTTCTGAGGTTCCGTCAAAAATCCCATGAGTGACAGGTTCATTCCCTACAGCGACGAGACACAGGCGAAGGATCTTCGAGAAAGGTCCCTCGTCGTTGTCCGCCGCCCCTACGATTCCCTTCTGAAAGAAGACCTGCGAGCCCCCCGGCCGTACCAGGCCTTGGCGGCAAGGAAGGGGAATGAGATAAAAAAGGAAAGGCGCACGGAAATTCGACTCTGGGAAATGGACGGCCGGACGATCTACTTCAAACACTATCTCTACTTCGGGATGTCGCAGTTGAAGACCCTGCTGAGCCGGACGCCGAAGGCAAAGCGGGAATATCTCACGCTCGGATACCTCAGGCACATGGGAATCCCCGCCGTGGAGGCCGTAGGGTGGGGAGCGCAGTGGGACCGCCTGGGTGGCGTCCACCGCTGTTTCGTGCTGACGATCAAGGAGGAAGGCACGCTCGATTTCCGGGCCTGGCTGAAAAAGACGGAGCCAGAACCAGGTTTTCGCGATAAGACCACCGCCATCCTCAGCAAACTGGCGGAATTCTTTCGGCGGATGCACGGCCAGGGGTTTTTCCTGCTGCGTCCCAACACGCGGAACGTGCTGATCCGGCGCCCCGAGGATCCAGACCCGGACGTTCTCTTCCTCGACCAGCCCTACGCCCGGTTCCTCTCGGGACCCGGGGCGCGATGGGGACAGCTACAAGACCTCTCGACCCTCCTTGGCGGGACCCTCCGCCACACGGACGAAGGAATCCTCGACGACTTTTTGAAAGTTTATCTCCCGGATCCCCTCGGGGCGTCCCCGGAAACGCTCCTGCGCCGCCTGAAACTCTTCCTCCAGGCACGGGACAGCGAGGGACAGGCCGCGAAACTGATGCTCCGGCTTCGGGCGCTCGCGCCCGCCTTCCTGGACAAATCGTAAAAGAAAGGGTACAGAAAGGCGCATGGATAAAGACGTACTCGATCATTACAACAGTCCGGAAGGTGCCCAGAGCTACACGCGAAAGTTCGAGAAGCACCTGTCGGAACGCATCAACAACCGGCACGAGCAGCGTCTCCTCCAACGGCTCGTCGAGAGGATCTCGGATGAGGCACCCTTTGACCTGGCGCTGGACCTTCCCTGCGGCTACGGCCGTCTCATGCCGCTGTTGAGGCGTCACGCGAGGCGGGTCGTGGAAGGGGACTGGAGTTTTCACCTGCTCAAGATCGCGCGGGAGAACCAGCGGGCGGACCCCTCGGTGGAGGCGGCGGACGGTTACGTCCGGGCCACGGCCCTGGCCATGCCGTTTCGCGAGCGGGCCTTCGACCTCGTCCTCTCCGTGCGGCTCTGCCACCATATCCGGGAGCACGCCGAACGCCTCATCTACGTGCGGGAGCTTCTCCGCATCAGCAACCAGTGGGTGGTCTTCACCTATTTCGATTACCATTCGCTGAAAAACCTCCTGCGGGAGGCGCGGAGAAAATTCTCCGGAAAGCGTCCCAAGTGGACCCTCAGGGCCTCGGAGGTCGCCGGGATCGCCGACGAGATGGGGTTCGAGGTCGTCCACTCCATTCCCCTCTCCCGGCTCTTCTCGGGACACCGTTACGTGGCACTGAGGAGAAAACAATCCCAGGGGTAACCTCCATCGCACGGCAGGAAGGTCGGGGAAATAGTTCGTCGCAGGCAGAAGAGGTTTGACTTTCCCGGCGAGTTCGTCTAAAATCTATTGAACGTCAGTTAAAAAATCATAAGGAGGCTGGTTATGGAAATTAAAACGATTGGTGTGGTTGGCGCAGGCGCCATGGGAAGCGGCATCGCGCAGGTTGCGGCGACGGCGGGTTACAACGTCATCATGCGGGACATTGAGGACCGGTTCGTCGAAAAGGGGATGAACGGAATCGAAAAGTTCCTCACGAAGAGTGTCCAGAAAGGGAAGGTCACGGAAGATCAGAAGAAGGAGATCATCGGCCGGATCAAGGGCACCACGAACCTGGAAGACCTGAAGGACGTGGACTACGTCATCGAGGCGGTCATCGAGAATCTCGACCTGAAAAAAGAGGTCTTCAAGGCCCTGGACGAGATGTGCCGCCCGGAGGTAGTCCTGACCAGTAATACCTCCTCCATGTCCATCACGGAGATCGCGGAGGCCACCAACCGGCCGGACAAGGTGGCGGGGATGCACTTCTTCAATCCCGCGCCCATCATGAAGCTGGTGGAGATCATCCACGGGTACAAGACCAGCGACGAGACCATCAAGGTCGTCTTCGAGGTGACGGAGAAGATGGGCAAGGTTCCCGTCGAGGTCAAGAAGGACAGCCCGGGCTTCATCGTGAACCGGATCATGATCCCCCACATGCTTGAGGCCATCAAGATCGTGGAAGAG
>CAZOBB010000020.1:0-5102 GCA_964577975.1 uncultured Thermodesulfobacteriota bacterium
GCGAATCCACCCGCCAGCATCCCGATGGTAAATCCCAGATAGGGATTCTTGGTAAAGTTCCCCGCGACAAACCCGAAAAAGGCGCCGATGACCATCATGCCCTCGATGCCGAGGTTGAGAATCCCCGCCCTTTCCGCGAAGATCTCCCCGATGGTCGGGAAGAGGAGGATCGTTCCGGATCGGACGGACGTGGCCAGCAGGTTTACGATGATGGAATCTGGTGCTGCGATTTTCTGCCTCCAAAAACGGGTTTATAGGTTTTGAAAAGCTCCCCTCCCAACAGGGCAAACAAAATAGAGCTTTCAATCACGCCGACGATCCCGAAGGGAACGCTCATCGTCATCTGGATCTGGTAGCCTCCGGCCTCGAGACCCCCGAGGATGATGGCCACGAAGAAGGAGGCGATGGGATTCAACGCCCCCAGCCAGGAGACGATGATGGCCGTGTAGCCGTAATCGGCGTTGATTTCCATCTGGATCATGTGGATGATTCCGGAGACCTGGGCCATGCCCGCCAGGCCGGCCAGCCCCCCGCTGATCCCCGCCGCGATGAGGGTGTTCTTGAAGATATTGATCCCGGCGTATTTCGCGGCGGTGGGATTTTCCCCGATGACGTTGATCTCGTATCCGAACTTCGTTTTCTTGATGAGGACGTAGATGAAAATGGTGGCAAGAACCCCGAAGAGTAGGCCGAGGTGGACCCGGGTGTGGGGCATGAGGATGGGAAGCTGGGCGTTGGCATGGAAAGGTTTGCTGAGGGGAAACCCGTGGCTGGCGGGATCCCGCCATGGCCCGTGCATGAAATAATCGAGAATATAGAGGGCGATGTAGTTCAGAAGGAGCGTGGAGATGACCTCGTTGACTTCCCAGAGGAGCTTGAGAACGGCGGAGAGGATGGCCCAGACGGCCCCACCCACGATGCCTGCCACGCACATGATGGTCAGCAAAAGCACCCCGGAGATGTGGGGAGGGGCGTGCAAGGCGAAATAGGAACTGCACATGGCCCCGATGATGTACTGACCATAGGCCCCGATGTTCCAGAACTTCATCTTGAAGGCGAGGAGGAGCCCGGCGGCGATCAGGATCAGGGGGATGGCGGCTACCAGCGTCTCAGAGAAGTTGTAGGTATTTCCAAACGCCCCGAACAGAATGGCCCTGTAGACCTCAAGAGGATTGGTCCCGGTGAAGATAATGACGATTCCCCCGACGATCAGGCCGATGAGGATGGAAACGACGGGGTTGACGATCTTCAGAAGGGTCGGTGTCTTGTCTCTTTTAACGAGCCGCAGGGGTTGCCTCCTTTCGGTTCGAGGGATTGCCTTTCAGACCGGCCATGAGGAGGCCTACCTTTTCCAGGTCTGCGTCCTTGGCATCCATGATCTCGAGGATTTCCCCTTCGAAGATGACGCCGATCCGATCGGAAAGCATGAAGATTTCGTCCAGGTCTTCCGAGATCAAAAGAATCGCCACGCCGTTGTTTCTCAACTTCACAAGTTCTTTCCGGATAAACTCGGTCGCCCCGATGTCCAAGCCTCGCGTGGGATGAACGGCGATAAGGACTTTCGGCTCTTCCGTTGCTTCCCTGGCGAAAAGGAGCTTTTGCATATTGCCACCGGAGAGGAGTTTTACGGGGGCATCCCGGCGGGGAACCATGATGTCGTATTCTTCTATGAGAGACTCCGTGAAGCTCCGAGCCTTGGAATAGTCGATAAAACATTTTTTTGAGACGGGATCACAGGTATATCGCCGCAAGATCGCGTTCTCCACGGTGGAGAGGTTGGGAATGAGCCCCACCTTGAGCCGGTCCGGGGGAATATAGTTCAGGCCTTGGCGGGCGATGGCCCGGGGGGAAAGTCCCGTGATGTCTTTTCCTTCCAGGTAGATCTTTCCGCCGGAGATATGTTTCAGACCGGCGATGGCGTCGGAGAGGATCTGCTGGCCGTTCCCGGAAACCCCGGCAATCCCGAGGATCTCGCCGCTCCGGACGTCGAGGTTGATTCCCTTCAAGGCCTTTATTCCCTTTTCGTTGTACGCCTCGACGTTTTCGACCCGGAGGACAACGTCTCCTTGTTTCAGGGGCTTCCGATCCAGGCGGAAGAGAACCTTCCGCCCCACCATCATCTCCGCCAGTTCCTCCTGGGAGGTATCCTCGCGCCGAACACTTCCCACCACCTTGCCCTTGCGCATCACGGTGATCCGGTCCGAAATCTTCATGACCTCGTTCAGTTTGTGGCTGATGAAGATGATGGATTTCCCCTCTCCAACCATCTTTTCCAGGATTTCGAAGAAGGCGTCCACCTCCTGGGGCGTCAGCACCGCTGTGGGTTCGTCGAGAATAAGCACGTGGGCGCCTTTGAAGAGGGTCTTGATGATCTCCACCCGCTGCTGCTCTCCCACGGAGAGCTGCCAGATCTTGGCGGAAGGATCGATATCGAAATTGTATTGATCCGATATCTCTTTGATTCTTTCCGCGGTTTTTTTCTTGTTGATGTAAAAGGGCTCGGATTTAATCCCGAGAATGACGTTTTCGAGCACGGTCAGGGTATCGACCAGCATGAAGTGCTGATGGATCATCCCGATACCATGCCGCATCGCGTCGGATGGATTGTGGAACCTGACCCGCTTCCCGTCGATGTAGATTTCTCCCTCGTCGGGCATGTAAAGGCCGTCCAGGACGCTCATGAGGGTGCTTTTCCCGGCGCCGTTTTCTCCCAGAAGGGTGTGGACTTCCCCCTTCATAAGCTCGAAATTGACCTTGTCGTTGGCAAGGACACCGGGAAAATATTTTGAGATATTATGAAGCCTTACGATGGGTTCCGAGGACCTGTTCACGTCTTACGCCTGATAAAAATCCCGATTGAAGATTGGGAAGGGGCCCCGGGTTATCGAGACCGGGACCCCTCCTTACGCGGTTATATATTAACCCTTGGGAATCGAGCCGACGACACCTTTCACGAACCATTGGAGGCTCAGCTTGTCCTTGTCGGAAAGGACCTGGCCTTTCTTGACCTTGAGATTCCCCTTCTGGTCATAGATGGGACCCTGGAAGGGATCAAATTTCTTGGCGATGATAAGTTTCTTCTTTTCCTCGACATACTTTTTCACCTTTTCCGGAACCATGGGACCAAGCTTGGAAAGGTACACGATACCCGTTTCCATGCCTCCCCAGTAGGACTCGGCCTTCCAGGTTCCATCCATCACGGCCTTGACGGTCTTGACATAGAAAGGACCCCAGTTCCAGACGCGGGAGCAAAGTACCGCTTTCGGGGCAAAGTGGGCCATGTCGGAATCGTAACCGACAGCGTACTTTCCCTTCTTCGCCGCCGCGGTGATGGCCGCGGGAGAGTCGACGCCGCTGGCAATGACGTCCGCACCGTTGCTCAGGAATGTGTTGGCCGCGTTGCCTTCCTTGACGGGATCGAACCATGAGTTGGTCCAGATGACATGAACCTCGGCTTTGGGATTCACTTCCCGCACCCCAATGGTGAAGGCGTCGATTTCACGGACGACTTCCGGGATGGGAAACGGTGCCACAAACCCGATGTAATTGCTCTTTGTCATGAATCCGGCTACCAGCCCCGACAGGTAGTCGGGTTGATACATCCGGCCGAAGTAGTTGCCCATGTTCTTGGCCATCTTGAACCCTGAGCAGTGCTCGAAGACCACGTTGGGGAAGTCTTTCGCCACGTTCAGCATGGGATCCATGAAGCCGAAGCTTGTCGCGAAGATAACCTTATAGCCCATATTGGCGTAGCTTCGGATGACCTTTTCCGATGGTGCCCCTTCCTTGACATTCTCGGAATAGGACGTCTTGACGTTCGGCAGTTTTTTCTCCAGATACTGCCTCCCCATGTCGTGGGCCTGGGACCACCCGCCATCGTTCCGGGGACCGGGATAGATGAAAGCCACCTTAATCGTCTTTGCCTCTTTGGCCTGGGCGGTGGTTCCCTTGACGTAAAAAGAGAATCCAACCACCAGCGCGACCGCCAGGAAAATGGAAAGGAACAGTTTAGCTTTTCTCATGTAATACCTCCTTTGTTTAGGTTTATGAATCCATCGTTTACGGTTTAAAGGTTGTTCTGGTCATCGACACAGTAAAAATATCCTTTTACCCCCCCATACACACCCCCCTTCAGGCCAGAAGTTTTTGGATAAAATGGATTTGCAAGCCTTTGTTTGCAAGATATTCGTCATGGGTGGTCGATTCCGGCGCATTGGCACACATCGTTTTTTCTATACTATGTTTGACTCGAAATTCCAAGGGGATTTTCCCGCCCGGGTCGCCTGTCAATCGAAGGGAGGGTAAAACGTCTACGCACCTTTTCCCCCTGGATTGAGATGTCTGTAAAACAATCAAGAAGATCGCCCATACCACACAATTTCACGATACGTTTTGGGAGAGGTATCTCCTTCCGTGCTGATGAGCAGCACCGTGGCCTCTTCGTTCAGGTCGAGGGCCTTTCGGATTGCCTCTCCCTCGGGATGCGCCAGGATGAATTCCAGTATCCCGGCCGTCACGGCACCGGATTCCCCCGACACGATGGGGGCATCCCCCCGAACCGGCGCGGCGAGGATCCGCATGCCGTTGGCCGCCACCCAGTCGGGGCAGGAGATGTACCCGTGGGCGTAGTCCCTGAGGATCCGCCAGCTGATGGTATTGGGTTCCCCGCAGGCCAGCCCCGCCATCAGGGTGTCGAGGTCGCCTCCGACCTTGTGGGGTTTTCCGTCCCCCGCCTGGGCCGACCGGAAGATGCAGTCCGCCTTGTTGGGTTCTACGATGGTGGTGACGGGACGATCCTCCCCCAGTTCCGAGGTCAAGAACCCTAACACGCCCCCCGCGTAGGAGCCGACGCCCGCCTGGAGGAAGAGATGGGTCGGCCGATCGATACCCTGGGCCCTGAGCTGTTCGAGGGACTCGAGAGCCAGGGTTGCGTATCCCTGCATGATCCAGGTGGGGATGTCCTCGTAGCCTTCCCACGCGGTGTCCTGGACGATGATCCAGCCGTTCTCCTGGGCCATGCGATAGGAGAGGCGGACGGCGTCGTCGTAGTTCAGATCGGTAATGGTGGCCTCCGCCCCGTGGGCGCGGATGTTGGCCAGCCG
>CAZOBB010000021.1:0-21237 GCA_964577975.1 uncultured Thermodesulfobacteriota bacterium
CGTGTAGGCTTGAACCCCTTCCCGGGCGTCGCGGGTCGCCTCGTTCTCCGCGTAACGCCGCCAGGTCAGCTCGAAGGCTGCTTCCTCGGAGAGGGTGCCTCCCTTGTAGAAAAGCTCCTTGCTCATCCGCACGGCGATGGGCCCATTTTCGCAGATCACCTCCGCGATTTCCATGGCCCGCTCGAGCGCCTTTCCGGGCGGCACCACCTCGTTCACGAATCCCATCTCGTAGGCCCGCCGGGCGGAGATGCGCTTTCCGGTCAGGAGCAGCTCCAGGGCATGGCCGGGAAGCAGGTGCCGGGAGAGCGTGGCCGTGAAGGCCGGCATGAGCCCCCACTTCACCTGGGTGATGCCGAACTGGGCCGTCTCCGCCGCCACCCGCAGGTCGCATTCCTGGGCGATCCACCAGCCCCCCGCGACGCAGTAACCGTTGATGGCGGCGATCACCGGCTTGGTGATATCGAAATGCGTGGGGATCGTGGCCACCGACGCCTTGGCCCCCTCCAGCGCGAGGGCCTCGGGACTCATCTCGTAGCCCACGCAGAAGGCTTTCTCCCCCGCCCCCGTGATCACGGCCGCCCACGCCTCCGCGTCGTCCCGGAAACGTTCCCACGCCTTTCCCAGCTCTCGTGCCGAATCCGGCGTCAGGGCGTTGAGCGCGGCGGGCCGGTTGATGGTAATCATGGCGATCCGTCCTTTTCGCTCGTAAAGGATCTCGTTTTCCATGGTTTTTCCTCTTTGGAAATCTTTACAGACCCATGCCGTTCTGTCAATCCGTTTGAAAAGTTCGCTTGGTGCAAAAGTACCGGAACAATCCTGACATCACAATGACCATGTTAGCCTTGAAACGTTTGCGAGAGCAACTGTTACACTTCTGAGAGGTATATTCCAATGGAAATAAGCAAAAGAACACACCAAGGTGCTAGACGCCTTCATGACAGGTATGACCTGCCAAATACCGCATGGAGATGACCGAAACAGAATCCTCTCTGTTGAATATGCGGTTTCTGTAAGAAGTTGTCGCCCAATTCTATGTTAGACAACCAGGATAGTCTTTGGTCGAACGACTAAACAATGCTGTGTGCCGTATTCCTTCCCAGGGATACCGGCTTCCGGTGGGAAGAAAAGGGGAGGGGGAACTAGGATTCTCGGTTCTTCTGATAGCTGGCCAAGGCTCATTCAAGCTTTTTCTTGATATTCAGTTTCTTCATCTTGGCATAGAGCGTGGTCGGCTTTATCTCGAGGATCTGTGCGGCACCATGTTTGCCGCTCACCTTCCACCCACACCTCTTGAGGACCTCTATGATATACCGCCGTTCCAGTTCCCTGAGCGGTAAGAATTGGGATACTCGCAAAATGGGCGTGAGAAAAGTGCCCTTTTCGGAGCTCGTTTCTTCAAGCGCTGGGACAACGAGGAGATCCCCATCGGTAAGGATGGTCGAGCGCTCGATTACATGCTGCAGTTCCCTGACGTTGCCGGGCCAGGAATATTCCATGAGGCGCTGCATGCTCTGCTTCGAGATCCCCTTGATATTCTTTCCGAACTTCTTTTTGTAGATGTCCAGAAAATGGAGGGCCAGCAGGGGAATATCTTCCTTCCTCTCCCGCAAAGGCGGCACGTGAATCGGAAAGACCTTGAGCCGGTAATAAAGATCCGAACGGAACTTTCCCTTCTTCACCAACGAGTCAAGATCCTGGTTCGTCGCCGTGATGAGGCGGAAGTCAGAACGGATCGATTCCGTTCCGCCGACCCGTTCGAAACGTTTTTCCTGGATGGCCCGCAACAGTCTCGTCTGCACCTCCGGGGTTAGGTTTTCCACGTCATCCAAAAATAGAGTTCCCTTGTCCGCCAGTTCGAATCGGCCCCGCCGCGTTTTCAAAGCCCCCGTGAAAGCCCCTTTCTCGTGGCCGAAAAGCTCGCTGGCAATCACACCCTGTTCGAGGGTGGCTGTGCTTACAGGGATGAACGGTCCCTCCTTTCTCGGGCTCAAGGCGTGAATCGCTTTGGCGACCAGTTCCTTGCCGACACCCGTCTCTCCTATGATCAAAACGGAAGAATCCGTTGGGGCGACCTTTTCGATCTGCTGGAGAACTTTGCAGATCGCCTTGGATTTTCCCACGATCATTCCCGATTCTGGCAGGGCCTTCAGTTTCATGCGGTAGAATTGGGTTTCTTCCTCCAGACGGTCCCGCAGCTCGGCAATTTCTTCATAGGCTCGAACATTGTCCAGCGCCACCCCGACCTGGTTGCTGATTACCTTCAGCATGGCGAGGAAATCTTCGGATAAAGGGAATCTCATCAAACTGTTATCAAGGTAAAGGACTCCGAGGATTCGCCGTCTCAGAAGGATAGGGATATAGATGGACCATCCCTTCGCCTTTCCATCCCCTTTCCCTCCGGAGGAAGGAATACTGCCTTCGATGCATTCCCGTCCTGTAGCGGCCACTTGCTTGATCGTTTCATACCGTGGCTTGAAATCTCCCGATTTGATCATCTCTTGATCGAGGTTCCTGCTGGCGGCCAGCTCTAGCCTTCCTCCCTGACCAATCCAGAAAAAGGCGCCGCGTTCTGCGAAGGTGATCTGCATCGTCAAGGTGATGATGCGCTCGAGAAGTTGTTTGCGGTCCCGTAACGTTCCCAGACAGTTTCCGATTTCCACCAGTGTATTGATGAGGAGGGATTGCTTGTCTTCCTGGTGAAGGAACTGCTTGAGATCCTGTGGGAACAACGACTCATTGACGGAGGAAAGGATTTCCCAGGCCATTTCGAGCAGGTGCCGGGCATCTTTTTCGTTGTCGGTTCCCAGCCACTGTCGTGCCAGCAAAATCTGGCTCCTTGCCAACTCAAGACGGGCACCGGCCTCGGACAAAAGCTCGATACTCCGCTTCAGATCCGAAATCGCTTCCCGTCGCGTCCTGGTTTGCCCGGGTTCTTTTAAAAGCCGTTGGGCTTTGTAGCGGAGTCCTACTCCCTGCATGTAGATATCCGGCCACTGGGAGAGCCTTTTCAATTCCGAATCGTAGTTCATTTCCGGATGCACGAACCCTGCCTCTTCCAGTGCTTCGAGATACTCGAAATTCCAGGGTCCCCGGTGGTGAGGCCAGCCAAATTCCTTCGATTTCCGGTAGGCCTTTTTCTGGTAGTGAAAGCTCTGCTCAAGATCCCCGTCGTGGAAGAGGACGAAGGCCATGGCCGCATTTGCGGCCCATAAAATATAGTTGCCCAGGATTTCCTCGGGCTTTTTGAGTAGGTCGAACAGATACGTCTTGGCTTCTGTGACGAGACGGGCCTCCAAAAGGCTGAGAACCAGCATGAGGGAAGCGTAGTTTTTAACATACTGAAAGTTCATGGCATCCGAACGATCCTGGACGGCTTTGATCAACCCTACTCCCCTTGCCGTTTGACCGCAGATGCTATAACACCAACCGAGCGTTGCACAGGCCTTCATGGTGGACTCGTCCAGGGAAAATTCCTCGAGGTTTCCGATAACCTCCTCGTATCTTGCCACCGCGTCAGCCACCCGCCCCTGCCAGAAGAGAAAGTCGGCTGTAAACAGCGCTGCCTGTTTTAGCATGGCCTTGTCACCCAGCCGGTTGGCGAGATGCCACCCCTCGTCGAACAGGCATTTGGCAAGGGTATAATCGCCCGAGCTCTTGAGGACCTGGGCGAGATGAAGAACGACAACGACCTGCCGATGGACATCCTCGTTGTCTTTTGAGAATTCCAGAGCCCTTTCGAGAAGTGCGCGTTGTTGCTTCAGGTGCATTCGGTGACCGTTGGAAGAAATAATCCCGATAACCGCATCGATATAGCTGGTTCTCTCTGCATGAGAGTATCGATCGCTTTTGGACAGATTGTCGATGACCATCTGGAAGTAGATGGTGGCAGCTTCCAGGCTTCCGATCTCCAAGCAGTATTTGGCGCTGTCTATGACATAAGAGAGCCTGGAAACCTTTGAGCCCGAGATTTGATACAGATGCGTGATGGTAAGGCTTTTCTTGGGACCATCGGGATAGGTCTCTTCGAAAAAGTCAATGAGTTTCCTCAAAAGTTCCGCGATCTCTTCTCTGTCGAAATTTCGAAGGACAGCTGCAAGATTTGCCTGGTTCGGGAAGTAATAGTACCCGTTGCCCGATTCCTCGTGGTGGGCAAGGATCTTTCGGCCCACCAACCATTCCAGGAATTGGAGAACTTCAACAGGCCGAAGCACCCCGAGGGCAATAAACGTGTCGAGGGAGACCGGGGGCGGAACGATTGCGGCCGTGATCAGGACGGCACGCTGAGGATCGGTCAGCCGTTTTAGAAGATGAGCGATGTCTTTCTCGTCCACAGCCTCGTCGGGTTCGAATGAAGGTTCACCCTTATTCTAAACGGATTCCCGAAAAAGTAAACGCCAGTGAAAGAACAGTCTATCGGGAAACCTCTGGGATTTCACCGCGCCGGTAGGCTCGGATGTATCGTCTGGCGTGTTTGTCTCTTCCCAGGATGAGATCGGCTGCAATGATCGCGGGACGTGTCCTGGCGACATCCGTGATAAGACAGGTAGCACCGGCCGTGACAGCCATGATGGCAAAGACGTTGTTCAGCAGGGGACGGTTCGGCAAACCGAACGAGACATTGCTGGCTCCCAAGGTCACGTTGACCCCGAGGGTCGCCCTGATGTTCCGAATGGCCTCAATCACGGCCCTACCCGAGTTCGTGTCTGCCCCGACGGAAGAGATAAGGCCGTCAATAATGATGTCCTCCGGAGAGATGCCGGCCTGAAGGGCACGGTCAACGATGACGCGGGCAATTTCCACCCGCCTGGCGGTGTTGCTTGGGATGCCTTCATCGTCCTGAACCAGCCCGATCACCGCCGCGTGGTATGTCTTAACCAAGGGCAACACCTCTCTCAAAGATTTTTCCTCGGCCGTAACAGAGTTTATGAGGGCCTTTCCCTTATAGATCTTCAAGGCCGCCTCGAGGGCTGCCACGTTGGTACTGTCGAGGCAAAGTGGCAGATCGACAGCGTCCATGACCGCACGCACTGCCTCTGGGAGGAGAGCGACCTCGTCTGCTCCGAACGTGCCGACGCACAGGTCGAGGACATCCGCGCCCGCCTCCGCCTGGGCGATCGCTTCGCGGCGGACGGGTTCGAGGTCACCTCTCTTCAGACTTTCTTTGAAGGCTTCTCGTCCCGCAGGATTGATACGTTCACCAATGAGAACCACTGGACGATCCGGACCGATGACGACCTCCTTCTCAAGGCTCGAGATTCGTGTTTCCATTGTGAGTCTCCCTTCTCATACCATCGACGAGGAAAAACGTGCCGAGATAGCTTGCCTGGACGAATATCCTGCTGAAATCCTGTTGGCTCGCCAGTTCCATATACGCGGCACGGGATGCAATCGCCTCCGCCTCCTCGCGTTTTCTTCGTGAAATTAACAAGTGCTTTGCGCCGATCCCCGCCGCGTTTCCGATTTGCCGGAAACGTTTCGTGGGCAGGGGAGGAAGCATACCGATTGTTATGGCAGAACCGATGTCGATGTAGCTGCCAAAGGCTCCGGCAATGATGATCTCTGCGATGTCTTCCTCCTTGTATCCTTGGGAATCAAGGAGTAGAAATATACCGGCCCGGATTGCTGCCTTGGCGAGCTGGATCTCTCTGATGTCCCGCTGCGTGACGGCAAGGGGAAAACGGTCAGGAGAAGAATCCGTCAGGACAAATTCCCGGTGACTGTCTTGCTCACGAACCAAGGGATGGTTCTTATGCATTCTTCCTCTTTCATCCACGACGCCGGACAGATAAAGCTGGGCCAAGGCGTCGAGTATGCCCGAACCGCAGAGTCCGATGGGGGGGGCGTTGTCGATGGTCTGGATCTCGACGGTACCATCGTGAATCGAAACCTTTTCGATAGCTCCGGAAGCAGCTCGCATTCCGTTCCTGATATGGCCCCCCTCGAAGGCCGGACCGGATGCACACGACACCGTAGTGATGCGGGAGCCGTCCAGGAGGGAAATCTCCGTGTTCGTCCCGATGTCGAGCGCAACCACGGGTCTCCTGCCCGGTGGGGCATTGCATGCAAGCAGCATTGCCACATGATCCGATCCCACGAATCCTGCAATCCCAGGGGGGAAATAGGTGTAAGCACCGGGAGCAAAGGACCACGAAAGATCCCGGTTCTTTATCTCGATCGCTTGTTCCAGAGACGGGACGAAGGGGGAACGGATCAAGTATTCCACGGTCAAACCCAGGAGAAGGTGTTGCTCCACGGTATTCCCGACGATGGTGGACGCCACGATCTGTCCCGGTTTGGCCCCTACTTTGGCACATAACTCCGAGGCAAGGGAGTCAATCGCCCTCACCGCCAAGGTTCGTAGGTGATTCCGCTTGGAAAGGGTCAGAGAGGCTTCGGCCCGGCTGATCAGATCCTCTCCATACTGGGCCTGTGGATTCATCCGGCCGCCGGTTGCCATGGTTCGCCCGCTTTCGAGGTCGACAAGATACCCCGCGATGCTTGTGGTTCCCAGGTCAACGGCCAGCCCCAGGGGACGGAGGGATTGGGGTAGAAAACAGACGAGTTCTTTTCTGTCCAAGACGGCCTGGCCCGCCCAATTCCATTCACGAAGCCTTTCGGCAAGGCCCTTCAGGGTCTCGAAATCGATTCGTTCGACGGTGACGCCGTGATTTTTCTCAAGATAAGCCGTCAAACGCCTGTCATCGCTCGTAGGCATTTCCAATGTGGGAGGAGAGAGCCGGACAGGGAAGTTTTTGACCGGTGAATCCGCCGGGATGTCCTGTTCCGTCCCCTCGATTTGGATTTTGTAGCTGACGGGCCGGGTGGCGGGAGGAAGCAGGACTGTGCAGTCCCCTTCGATACGGACACGGCAAGCAAGACGCCAGCCCTCTTCCAGCGCCCGCGCCGAGAAAGTTTCCCGCTCCGCGGCCACGGGTTTTGCCACCGTACCGTTCAAAACCCGGATCTTGCAACCGTGACACTTCCCCTTTCCACCGCAGGGATTGACAAGACCTACGCCAAGACGACGCGCGCAATCCAGGACGCTTTCCCCCTTGAAACATTCCCCTTTCATCCCCGCAGGTTCAAAGAGAATCGTACAACGGCTTGAATCCGTCTTACGTCTTTTCATCGCCTTCCTCTGCGTGTCCTGCGGAAAACCGGTAGGGACAAGATCTCCGAAGATTGCACTTTTTGCATATCTCCGTCTGCGTCCACGACGGCATTTTGACGCCGATGCCGATAATCATCGAAATCGATTTCTGGGGGACCATGAGTCCCGTAGAGGTGAGTTTAACGCCGATCTTTTCGGCCGAAACCCACTGAAATATCGGTCTTTGCTCCGAAAGGGGCAAGCCGGGCATTCCAGGGTTTACGGAACCGCTTGCCCGGTATCCCATGGCGACGGCCTCCTCCGCGACACGAAGATGGACGTAACGGGCTACGAGATCGACAGCGGCGCTTCCCATGCCGTCGAGGAGCAAGCCTCGGAAGGTCTGACCGTGCCGGGTGTACGCCGAGGCCCTACCCTCGATCATACCTCCGATGGTGGCCACCGCCAGGGCAAGGTATTTCGCCCGGGGAAAGAGGGAGGGTAGCAGAGAGCCCGGCAGGATGCGTTTCCCCTCCAGGACTGTTTGGGCCCCGGCGATCGTTTCCACGCGGAAAAGCCGGAATACGGCTGCCGGTTGGAGGAGACGGGAAGTCTCGATCTCCCGGATCAACTCCTGAATCATTGTCTTGATTCCTGGTTTGATGTTCCTTCGTTCACCAAG
The DNA here is from genome assembly GCA_964577975.1 of uncultured Thermodesulfobacteriota bacterium. Classification (GTDB taxonomy): domain Bacteria; phylum Desulfobacterota; class S145-22; order S145-22; family S145-22; genus JAOZMY01. The sequence goes on from CAZOBB010000021.1 coordinate 7,773, forward strand.
TCCGACCCGCCGAAAAATATCTCTTTCATTGAGCACCAGCGGGATGTTGGTGAGCAGAGTCATCCTCGGAGAAGAATCCGGCGGGGAAACGGACCCTTCCTTCAACGACGGTAAACTCCGTAAGATTTCGTGAAGTCCACCATGGCCTTGACGTTCTCATGCTTGGCCTCGTCGAACCATATACCGCAATCGACGATAAGCCCCCCTCCTTCGCCCACGACATCAATGAGCTCCTTGACGTTCTTTTCGATGTCCTTTGGCGTTCCCGTGTTGAGAAGCGTAATCGGGACATTGCCTTTGAAACAGGCGACATCCCCGAGAAGATCTTTCGCCATTTTGCGGTCCACGGTTTCGAACCAGTAAATGGCACTGCGGGGTGGAATGTCCCGGATAACGTCCAAACGGGGCGTATAGTCTCCCTCGAAGAGGGGCATGGGAACGATACCTTCATTGATCAGGCCGATCATGACATCCCGCAGACCGGGCCAGTAAAATTCTTTGAACTGTTTGTCGGACATGAAGTGCGCCGCCCCTTTGTGAAGCTCCAGGCTGACGACCGGATGTCCCGATGCCTTCGCCCCGTCAACTCCCATCTTGACGAGGATCGGAACCAGTTTTTCCTGGGCCTTGAGAAGCTTTTCCGGGTGCCGATACATATCCAGCATGACACCCTGGGTCCCGCGAAAGAAGTCGCCAATGACATCGTACGGGGCCGCGGCATGGGCGCTGGCTCGCATCAGCGGAAACCCCTCTGATTGAGACCACATGCTGAATTCTTTTACCTTCGTTGCCCATTTCAGCGCCTCGGTCCCCGCCCTTTTGATGTAATCGAGGGCCTCCTGAAACTCCGGCAATCCCCATACCACCATGTTTTTGAAGAGATCCATGTAGTAGCAGATGGACTCCCTGACGGGACGTAGATTTGCGAAGGGACTCAGACCCGGGCACACCCTGGGGAGATAGACCCTCAACATGAAATCCGAGGGATCCTCGATGAAGTGGTCGTAGAACTCTTCCGTCTTGACATATTCCTGTTCCACGAACTGGTAAATGTGATTCGGGGAAACCCCATGCCCCGGCCATTTGAGCTGCCGATAATCCAGGACGTCCAACAGCGGTCCCGACATGGTTACTCCGGATCCGGTGTGGGCATCCGGTTCGAATTCCTTCAGTGTCTTGCGCCATGCGGCGTTCGTTTTGTCGTAGTCATACATGGCCTCTTCCGCGGTCATTCCATTGTCCAATACCGGGAAAAGGCTGAACGTCGGCGTGACAGGGACGCGATCCGGCTCCCTGAGGTTGATGGCATCGATGATTCTCTGAACTCTCGCCTTGTAGGTTTCTTCAGCCTTGGAATCGGCGAACGTCACGTCACGGGGAGAAAGCCAGGATTCAAAAAGCTCGTTCCTCTTTTCCTCCGACCGCCTTGCGTCATACTCATACATCCTCTTTTCCTCCCACCCAGGATTTTGCGATGGTTACCGCCGCCATGGCATCTTTGCCGTAGGCATCGGCTCCCGTGTATCTGCTGATGTCCTCATTGATTTGTCCGCCGCCGATAATGATCTTGACCTTGTCCCTCAGCCCCGCGGCCTTGATGGCCTCTATCGTTTCCTTCATGGAATCGAAGGCGAGGGTCAAAAAGCCGCTGAGGCCCACGATAGGAGCATCCGTCTTCTTGATTTCTTCGACAAACCTTTCCGGAGGGACATCGACACCGAGATCGTAAACCTCGAATCCCGCCACATCGAGCATGAACACCACGATGTTTTTACCAATATCGTGAATGTCCCCGGCAACGGTTCCCAGGACGACTTTTCCCAACCTTTTCACGTCCAGAGACTTCGTGAGCCTCGGTTTCACCATTTCGGTAATTTGTTTCAAGATCTCCCCGGAATAGACAAGATCCGGGATAAAATACTCTCCACTTTCAAAGCGCTCTCCCACGATCTGCATGGCCCTTCTCGCGTCATCCAAGATGGACAGGGGATCCTCGTTCCTCGCCAGCCTTTCTCTCGTAATTTTCAACGCTGCCTCTTCTTCCAGATCTGAAAGCGTCATCACCAAATCATCATTCATTCACTTGACCTCCTTCGTGTCTGACCGGCGCGGCCTTCTTGGCGAAGGCTGCATCCTTTTTTGTTCAACGGGATGTCCTTACCAATCTCCATTCGCCGTTTTTCACAACGACCGGTACGTAACATCCGTAGGAAAGACCGTTATGATTATCCTTCGAATAGCTGAAGATTCCGTTTTGCCCTACGACCTTCTTCAGGGCCTCGATACGGTCCCTCAACTGGGAGCGTATCTTCGCCAGATCGCCGGCCCGTGACGGATCGAGTTTCCCGTCGATTTTTTCGAGCGCGAGTTTTGTCATCGTCAGGGTGTCCCAGGCGTGCCCACTATAGAGGCTGAAAGTGCCATACTTCTTCGTGTAGCGATCGTAGAGTTCAACGGCGATCCTTTTTTGGGCATCGCTGTCCGGCAACTCGTGGGCCACCAAAGCCTTCAGGGACGTGCTCACGACACCCTCGGCATATTTTCCCGCCAGTTTGATGAATTCAGGACCGACGACAGCATACTCGCTGTCGATGGGAGCCGTAAATCCCTGTTCCCTTGCCGTCTTCAGGACCTTCGCCGTGTCTCCCATGTAGCCACAAACGATCAGACCGTCAGCCCCGCTTTTCTTGATATGGGTAATCTGGGGACTCAGGTCGGTTACTCCGGGCCGATACTTTTCGATCACGGCAGGAACAAGGCCCTTCTTCTTACATGCCCAGAGAAAGGTAGCCTTTCCCGTCTGGCCATAGGCCGTGTCTATGTAGATGTAGGCAATCTTCTTCGCTCCTTTTTGGATCAGATCTTCGACGAGAAGCGGCGTCGAGGCATCCCGTTGGCAAGGCACCACGTTGAAGATCCACTTCTTGGTTGGCCGCCAGATTTTTGAGGAGGCCGCGTTGGAAAACAGGACGGTGTGTCCCGATGTTGCCGCCTGGATACATGCCAACGTGGATCCTGAGGTGCTGTAACCAAGCACCGCGATTACGTGGTCCACGGAGATCAATTTCTTGGTGTTCAGGACAGCCTTTGCCGGCTTGCTCTCGTTGTCAAGAATGATCAGTTTTATGGGACGGCCGTTTATTCCCCCGGCCTTGTTGATATCTTCTGCGAGCATCTTGTAGACCCGCATCTCCGGGACGCCCAAACCCGCAGCCCGCCCGGTCAGGTCCACGGCGATACCGACGGTATAGGGAGCCTTCCCGGCGTAGGAAACCGGTGAGTTCAAACCGAACCCCACAAGTATAATGACGATTACACCTATGATCGTGGCTATCCTTTTCATGTCTTTCCTCCTTTTTCTGGTTAATGCGTCGTGTTTGTTGGTTTTTTCCGGGGGATTTCCCCGTCTTAGGCATACCTCCTTTCTTTTGTGTGCTATTTCACGTGCCGAGATAAGCAGACAAAAAGGTTCCCTTTGAAGTCATCGTTTTTCGAGTCCCTTCTGCCTTAATGGTTCCGTTCTCCAATATGTAAACGTAGTCGGCAATCTCCATGGCCGCCCCGGCATTCTGTTCTGCAAGAAGGATGGAGATCCGTAGTTTGCGGGTAATGGCCTTGAGCAAATTCATCATTTCCCGGACTAGCAAAGGAGATAATCCCAGCGAGGGCTCGTCGAGAACCAGGAGTTTGGGATCGGCCATCAGAGCACGTCCGAGTGCCAGCATCTGCTGTTCTCCTCCGGAAAGGGTTTCCGCTGCCTGTCTAAGCCTCTTCTGCAAGACGGGAAACAGTTCGAAGACCATGGGCAGTCGCTGAACTAGCATCTTTTTCCTCTTGTCTCTACGCAGGGGATACGTTCCCAACAGGAGGTTGTCGGAGACGCTCATGGAGGTAAACAGTTCCCTTCCTTCCGGCACACTGGCAATTCCCTCCCTGACCACTCCAAAGGGAGGAAGGAACGACAGGTCCCGTTTCCTGAAATAAATCCGGCCTTGCCTGGCTTTCAGACGACCCGTAACCGTTTTCAAAAGGGTGGATTTTCCCGCCCCATTGCTTCCCAACAGCACGGTGATCACCCCTTCCGCCACCGTCATGGTGACGTTTCTCAGGGCCAGGGCGTCACCGTAAAAAACACTGATGTCTTGAATCTCGAGCAAGGGGGGGATGAAAGGGGTTCGCTTTTCCATTGTGACGTCGATCCTTCTACTACTCCCATGTGCTTTCGCCGAGGTAGGCCTCGATGACCTTGGCGTCGTTTCGTATTTTTTCAGGTGTGTCGTCGGCGATCTTTTCTCCGTAGTTCAGGACAATGACCCGGTCGGAAATAGACATGACGAACGGAACGTTATGTTCTACCAGAAGGATTCTGAGATCGCTCTCCGACAACAGAATCTGAATAAGCTCCTTGAGTTTCGCGACCTCGTGAGCGGCTAGGCCTCCGGCAGGCTCATCAAGCATCAACAACCGAGGATTCGCTCCGAGGGCCCGTGCGATGCCGAGCAGCTTTCTCTCTCCCAAAGGGAGGTTCGTCGCCCTTTCGTGAGCCTTTTTCTCCAACCCGGTCAGTGCGAGGTTGCGATAGGCCGTTTCTGCAATCAAAACCTCTTCCCTCCGTTCCCCCTTCAAATGCAGCCCGGCGGCGATCATTCCCGTTTTCCCCTTCAGATGGCATCCGACCATGGCATTTTCCAGCACAGTCATGTCGGCAAACAGCTCCTCCAGTTGAAACGTCCTGCAGATCCCGAGAGAAGTCCTTTTGTGGGCCGGAAGCGGAACGAGATCCTTCCCGTCCAAAACAATTTTCCCCGAATCAGGCGGGAAAACACCGCTCAATAGATTGATCAGGGTTGTTTTTCCGGCACCGTTCGGTCCGATAATGGACAGAACGCGCTCGTGGGTGATCGTGAAACACACGCCGCTTATGGCTTGAATCCCTCCGAAACGTTTCGATAGGCCTTCCACCGAGAGAGAGAAAGGCTCCTTTTCGATCGTTGGAAGGATTTTGTTACCGTTCACGGCCAATTTCCCTTCTCAAGAATGTGGCAACTTGATCCATCCCTCCCACCAGGCCCTTCGGCATGAAAATCAGGACGACGATGATCAGCAAGCCGAAAAAGACAACGTCAACCTCGCTGCTGATCGAAGGAAATCCCTTCCTGAGGTAGGCATTTAAGGCCTCTTTCAGCCAGATCACGGAAAATGTTCCGACTAGGGCTCCTCGCAGATCCCCAAGTCCTCCCATGATTGTCATCATGAGCAATTCGAGCAGTAGGGGAAACCCGAACGAATCCGGAACGACAAAACGCAGGTAGAAACAGAAAATTCCGCCTGCGACGGCCGCCATCGTGGCCGTCAGGACGAAAACCTGCAACTTGTAGTAAGAGACGTGAATCCCAACGCTACTACTCGCCAATTCACTGTCTCGGAGCGCCCGGAGCGCTCGACCTACCCGTGATGCGGCCAAATTTGAGCAAAATAGATAACACACGAGGCAGAAAAACCACGACAGGTAGTAGAATTGAAGATCACTGGTCAAGGTGTATCCCGCGATACGCAAAGCGGGGATACCAACCAACCCTTCCGGGCCGCCGGTCAGGCCGGTCCATTGTGCCGCCGCGACCTGGGCGACGATGATAATGGCAAAAGTAGCACAGGCAAGGTAAAAACCCTTCAGCCTGAGAACGGGGGCACCAATGACGAAGGCCACAACCGCTGCAAATCCACCCGCCGCAACGATGCTCGCCATGGGCGGTAAAATTCCCCGAGTCGCGGCGATGCCGGAAACATAGGCCCCTAATCCAAACCACGTCGGATGAGCAAGGGAAAAAAGGCCCGTCTGTCCCATTAGGAGTTCCATGCCGAGGGAAAGAACTCCATAAATGGCGATCAAGATCATAACACTGGTCATGTAATTGCTCCGTATAATCCAAGGTCCCAACGCGACGGCCAATGAAAACAGGAGGAATCCCTTCCTTTGTTTCAGTTCCCTAACAGCCATGCCCTGGCATCCTTATTTTTCGCATCCCCAAATCTAGGGTCTGAACGATTAGAAAAACGATCATAAAGCCGAGGGAGAGGGCATCTCCCCATCCCGTCGAGACGAACCCGGCGAAGAATCCCTCCAAGAGCCCAAGCACAAGCCCCGCAACGACCGTATTCCTGATCTCCCATCCCCCGACGATCGCGACGACCAACCCCTTCAACGAGGCGAGCAATCCGACGTTGTAACCCGTGAAGGCAATGGGTGTGATAATAATTCCCGCCAGGGCCCCCATCCCGCCGGCCAGGGCAAAACAGAACAGCCTGAATCTACCAACATTGATCCCGAACAATTCCGCCCCTGTGCGGTTTACGGATGAGGCCCTGAGAGCCTTCCCGAAAAGGGTGTGGTTGAGAAACAGGTGAAGGCCTACCATGAGAACGGCCAACACTCCCACGACAAAAAGGGCTTGAGGCGTGACCGTGGCTCCGAAAATATTGATGGATTTTGAAGAGAAAACGGGGGGAATTGTGTGGGTCTCGGTCCCGCAAGTGATGAGAACCAATCCCTTGATGACCGAGGCTGCCGCGATGGTAACCAGCATGTATACCATTTCCGTTGCGTGCTTAATGGGACGGATAACCAGGCGCTCGACCAGCATCGCAACAATACACGTGAGAACGATGGAAAGCACCGCCGCAAGACCGAGATCCATCCCGGAGGTTTCAAAAAACCATGTCAACATCCCTCCCAGCATCACGAATTCTCCCGTAGCAAAGTTCAAAACCCCACTGATGAGGAAAACGGTGCTCCAGCATAGTCCGACGATGGCATAGATACTGCCGCTCGTGATGCCTGAGATGGCATATTGAATGATTTGTGAAATAAAAGTCATTCATTCACCTCGCCATGAGGGTTGCAAGAACCGATCCAGAGGAGAGATATGAGAAAATATCCCTGAAACCGCATGGATGAGAGATAGCTGTGCCGGGGTGGCGAGAAAGGAAATTACGATATAATGTAATTTTACGCTATTTTGCAGATGCTCCGCATCCTCGATTCGCGGAAAGAGAAAAGAATTTCCGGATAAGAAGAGAGGGGATGGAGATTGCAATCTCCATCCCCTCTCTTTGGGGGAAAGAAGGAGTGACTTTTAGCCGACGTGACCTGAATCGATATCCGTCCCATAGCCTGGACCGTATCCCGTGCCGCCAACACCAAGCCCGGGCCCATTCCCGTAACCGGTTCCGTCCCCGGCTCCTTCGGCATGGCCCGTGTGACCTTCTCCATGGCCTGGTCCGTTTCCATGTCTCGAGGCATGTTCGGCATTTGTTCCCATGTCGGCGCTCATGTCAGCACCCATACCCGTTCCCATACCGCTGCCGCTGTCGGCTCCCATGCCAGTGCCCGTTCCTGTGCCGGTACCGCTTCCCATACCGCCTTGTCCTGCACCGGCTCCTTGTCCGCCGCCATTACCGCCTTCCGCGCCCATACCGGCTCCGAATCCGCCGCCGTCACCACCCATGCCGCCGCCGAATCCGCCGCCTTCTCCACCAGCACCGCCGCCACCGCCGCGGGCGATCAGGTAGGTGCCATTGACTCCGGCGAGACTTCTCGATGGTGTTGGGTTCCATGTAATTCCTGCGATCAAAAAGAGGATAGCTCCTGCCACTACTAAAATCAACCCTGCTTTTTTCATTGTTAGTACCTCCTTTGTGTTGTTTGTCCAATATACGGATGAGGGTTAGAAAGGGTCACGCCGGTGATAAAAAATTTTTATGAAGAAAAAAGCGCGACGATTAAATGGGTTTACCGTCACGCCTTGTGATGTATAGGTTCTTAGGAAATAGCTTTAGCGGCCGCCTTCACCGCCGCCGCCACCTCCGCCGCCGCCACCACCGTGGCCACCGCCGGCGCCCCCGCCGGAATCACCGCCACCGTGACCTCCTCCAGCTCCGCCTTCGCCATGATCTCCTCCAACCTCGGCCCCGGTGTGATCGTCCATTCCCCGGGATCTGCCGGCGTCGTCGCCAGTTTCCGAGCTACCGGAGACACTGGAGAATTGTGGGCCTTGGGCCAAGCTGGTTGGGTCGATCCCAAGGCTTTTACAGGCCATTCCGATGTTCGTTTTTCCGCTCATCACGCCTTGTGTGGTAACGGCGATTTTGTCTTCCGAAACATTTTTGTGTTTGGCCTGTTTCACCATAAGAGGGACTTGCCAGGCTGTTTTAGCAAAAAACCTGTTTTTCAGACCGCTGAAAACCAAACCTGTTGCCGTCTCCGTATTCAGAGATGCTTGTTTGAGTGCGGCGAGAAACTCCAAAGCATTAGCTATCTCGGCCATTGGGGCTTTGGGGGCCTTGGCGAAAAAGAGTTTCATCTCCTCTTTCGAGATGCCCATTTCTAGAGTCTTGCTCATCCGAGTTACCAGTTGAGGCGTAAGACTTGTCATAGGCTGTTTCCAGCGTCTCAGAGTCTTGGTAGCGATAACACGGACGAAGAGCTGGTTGGAAATTTCCCGGTTCAGCACCCGCTGGATCAGGGCGGGAGGAACCCGTTTGATCAGACCCTCTTTCGTTTTGGATACGAGGGGAGCGACCGGAAGCCCTTTTTGGGCAGCTTTGGCATAAATATGGAGAAGCTGTTTGACTGTCTTTGGTTTCAGGTTATATTCGTAACCAAAGGCCAGAGTTTGGTTAATCGCCTTTTCCGAGACCCCCGCCTTTCTCGCCGCGTTGATGGCGGCGGTGATCCCCGTTGAGGTGGCCGTGTATGCGGTTCCCGACCAGAGGAGGGGAAGGAGGAGAAAGAACAGGGCGTAACGAGCCACGCAATTCCTAAGATTGGGTTTTTGTTCCATCTTGTCTCTCGACGATTAGAATTGAATTTTTGTTCCCAAAGCCGTCATCCTTTTGCATCAGGGCCTTGGGGTCCGGCATGATGGTCTTTCCGTCCAGGAGAAAAGCGTATTCATAGCGACCTTCGGGAAGTTTGACGGCCAACACCCACGTCTTTGATTTTTTGTCGTAACGCATTTCGTACCCTTTGGGAGACCAATGGTTGAAGGACCCTATGACGTGGACCTTGGAGGCACGTGGGTCTTTCAAGGAGAAAACGACGGTGGTGGTTTCAGCCGTGGCTGGGACGTTTTGAGCAACCACGGGGGTCATGCGTTTCGTGCCCATAGTAAAACCGAAATAGAAGGAAACCACCAGGATCAAGGCCAGCACGGCACCCGCCGGGATCAGCTTGACGGGCGCCACGGTGACGGGGAGATAGAGGCGGTGTATGAGACGCCTCCACCACGGAGCCTTTTTGGGCTTGATCTGAGCCATGATGGAACTCAGGAGTTCATCTGGAGGTTCCTTGTCGGGAATCTCGGCAATCAAGTCGGCAAGATCCCTAAATTCCGACTCTATTTCATCAAAATTATTAGAGATAGGATCTTCTCGTTTCATGTCGTCTCTCCTGATATAATATCCCGCAATCGCGACAATCCCCTGTGGATTCTCATTTTTGCGCCGCTGACGGAAATGTTCAGGCAGGCCGCGATTTCTTTGATCGGCATCTCCTCGTGATACCGGAGATACAGGGCTTCCCGATAATCCTCAGGAAGGGCCTCCATGGCTTTCTGGACGGAGGCCGCATCCAGCTTATTAATAACGTCTCTTTCCTGGATCCCCTTTTCCATAACGAATCTTCTATTTTCATAGATCTCCTCGGATTTCTCACGCCGAATTTTCTTTTTTCTCAAGAAGTCTCGTCCAACATTCATGCCGATGGTATAAAGCCATGGGAAAAACCGTCCCGATGGTTTGAACCGTTTCAGGTTGTTATAGGCCTTAATAAAGGTTTCTTGTGTCAGGTCCATGGCATCTTCCTCATTTGACGTCAGGCGGATCATCAGATTGAAAATCTGCTTCTGATAACGTCGGACAAGGATGGCATAGGCTGCGGCATCTCCGTTTAGGATGTCTGAGATAATCCGCTTCTCGTCTTTCTCGTTCATCCAGAAGAGGATCCTTCATTTTGTCTTCTAATTTGGTCAACATACATCTCTTCCACTATATTTACGCCTCATATCTCGTTTTGGTCACCTTTTCTCAACAATGAGAATTGAATTTTTCCTGCCGAACCCATCCCTTTCGGTCAGATACGCTTTCGGGTCTGGGATCCATCGTTTCTTATCGACTAGGAAGAGGTAGCGGTAACGTCCGGGGCTAAGTGGAATGCGAACGATCCATTGTTTTCCCTTCCGTTTCAAGCAGTTTTTTCGTGGAGACCATTGATTGAAGTCACCACAAACGCAGACCGTTTTTGCCTTACCCTCATAAATGAAGGTAATCCAGACCTTTTCCTGCTGAAGGGACGGGATATGCAAAAGAGTATTGACACGCGAGCATCCGGCAGGGATAAGTAAAACCAAAAAAAATGCGTTGAGGAAAAGTAGTGTGCGGTGAGAAATGTTTTTTACGAAAGTTACCAATCAATGTTACCCCTGAAAAGACCTTCTTTGTTTAAATGCCGGTCACACTTTAGATATTTTACGGCGAGTCTGTCAAGCGGGGATGAGGAGCGGACGTAAATAAGTTCATCGGTTTGATAGTTTATCAGTTCGCAGTTTGGGATTGGGAAGAGCTCGAAGCCTCATGCTGAAAGCGGAAAGGGCAATACGCAAAAGGCGAAGGGCAAAGGGCGAATGGAGGATGAAAGCCCCGAGCTGAAAGCGGGAAGGTAGTGACGAGTAGAGAGTGAGATAGGAAGGAAGTAGCGAAGGAGAATTTGCTTAAAACTTAACAACTTAATAACTTAAAACTCGCAAAACGAGACAAACGGAATAAACGAAGCAAACCAGAAAAGTAGGGGTCGACAGATTTGTAGATCCGTGGTCGGGAGAGGAGCTCTAAGCTTGAAGCTGAAAGCGATCTTCCGTGGGCCTGAACCCCTTCCCGCGCGTCGCGGGTCGTCTCGTTCTCCGCGTAACGCCGCCAGGTCAGCTTGAAGACCGCCTCCGCGTCGCCCCGGAAATGCTTCCACGCCTTCCCCTGCTCCCGTGCCGATTCCTGCGTCAGGGCGTTGAGCGCGGCGATCTGTGTTCTTTTCGTTCGCAAAGGCCCTCGTTTCCCATGGCTTGAAAATGGATTTTACCCATTTCACGTCAAACGCGAAATCGGTAATAAGAACCTTGCCATGAGTTTGACAAAAACGTTCTCCTGTCTTATTCTCGGTTGGAGCCTATTGTTGTTAACCCCCCACTTCGGGAGATTCAAGAGAGGGAAGGGGAAAGCAAGCACTGGGAAAGAGAACGGAAGATGTTTTTTGAAATCACTGAGGAGGGATAACCCATGGAACTTTTAGAAAAAACAAGAAAATTCATCTTTTTCCTTTTTGTATCGTTTCTGATGGGGAGTGCTGGCACGACAGTTTTCTGGGCGTTCCCATCCTGCGTCTGCGCCTCGGGACAGACGTATTACGTTGCGACAACGGGCTCCGATGCGAACGTCGGTGATGAAGGTCATCCGTGGAGAACCCTCCAACATGCAGTGGAAAGCATCGGCCCCGGAGATACGATCTTGGTTCAAAGCGGCACATACCGAGGATGTCGCATCGAGTTTTCTGGAGCAAGCACAGGTTGGAAAACCCTCAAAGCGGCACCTGATGCCCATGTCATCGTTTACGCGCCAGGACCCTCCAACAAGCATCAAAGTAACATCGAAATAGAAACGTGGGAAGGAAGCGGCATCGTTGCCTATTGGACTATCCAAAACCTGGAAGTCTCGAATGCCCCCCAGTGGGGGATCGACGTGCGCGGCAATGAGACAAGCCATTCACACCACATTAACATCCTTTCCAACAACGTTCACGACAACGGTCTTCAAAGCGGCAAAACGGGGATCTTCACTGCCTTTGTAGATTACCTTTGGATTTCGAACAATGAGTGTTATCGCAACGGTGAACACGGAATCTACCTGAGCAACAGCGGGGACTATCCGACAGTAACAGGAAACCGACTCCATCACAACACGGATTGCGGTCTCCAGATGAACGGTGATGTAAGCATGGGAGGGGACGGACTTATCGCTGGAGGATTTGTGGAAGGCAATATAATCTATGAGAATGGGAAGGGTGGAGGAGCCGGAATCAACCTGGATGGCGTGGTCAATACCTGTGTGTGCAACAATCTTCTCTATAACAACCATGCAGGGGGCATTGCCCTGTTTCAAGAGAACGGGGCTGTGGGTTCAAGGAACAACCAAATCTATAACAATACGATCGTAATGCCAAACGATGGACGATGGGCCTTGAGGATCTCAGATGCCTCCTGCATTAACAATCACCTCATAAACAACATAATCATTACCTCAAATCCCTCAAAAGGCAGCATCGTAATCCCCGTAACAAAACTCAGCGGGTTTGAAAGCGATTACAACATCGTTGTCAATCGTCTCAGCGCCGACGGAGACGCCCACCTCCTTACCCTCGAGCAATGGAAGGCCCTTGGGTATGATCGTCATTCCTTCATCTCATCACTTGAGGATCTGTTTGTAAATCCCTCCGAAAACGACTATCATCTTCAAAAGGAAAGCCCGGCGATAGATAAGGGAGAGACATTGGCGAATGTTCCCCATGATCTCGACGGGGTTTCAAGGCCAATCGGAAGTGGCTACGACATCGGGGCGTATGAGTACTTGCGTTGATGAGCCCCCCGCCTGATAAACGCTACGTTCTCAGAAGCCCAAAAGGATCCCTTCTCGACCAAAAGGAAAGGCCGCGGGAAAGGAGATACCTTACCAAACTGCGGGGGTCAGGTCTTGAATTTGTCAATTTTTTCGGTTCGATGGGGTGTCGGTTCGGGATTGATAGAAGCTCCAAGCTCCAAGCTGAAAGCGGGGAAGGGCAATAGGCAATAGGCAAAAGGCGAAGGGCAAAGGGCAAAAGGTGGCTGATAGCTGAGGGATGGTGACGAGTAGAGAGTGACGAGTAGAGAGGGACGAGTAGAGAGGGAGGGAGTGAGAGAGGAAGGAGCTGAAAGCTCGAAGCTGAAAGAACCTGAAATGGGCGGTTTTCAGCCGCCAAACAGAGAGACTTCGGACTTCCACCTTTTTACCTTCAGACTAAAGAGAACGGAACCAACGAGATAAACGAGACAAACGTGAAAAACGGAACAAACGAAACAAACGAAACAAACGAAACAAACGGAATGATCCCCCTACCAACGTCCAAACACGTCTGGCATCCATGCATCGTAGTTCAAACAACCGTTATTCCATTGACTTAACAGGCTTTTTATCATAATATAGCTGGGTTTATAAGCCAATTGAGATAATAGAAGGAGGGCAGAATCATCCAGAATACCATTCCCATTCCCGTCAATATCGAAGACGAGATGAAGCGCTCCTACATGGATTACGCCATGAGCGTGATCATGGGACGCGCCCTCCCCGACGCGCGGGACGGGCTCAAGCCCGTTCACCGGCGCATCAT
>CAZOBB010000022.1:0-5527 GCA_964577975.1 uncultured Thermodesulfobacteriota bacterium
GGAGATCCGGGGGTACCATCACGAAGTGGATACCCATCTGGCCGTGGCCATGGAGATCCTCAGGGGGAAGGCGGATTGTGGAATGGGTGTCGACTCCATCACGAAATCCCTTGGCTTGGGGTTTATACCCGTCAAAGAAGAGAGTTATGACCTGGTGGTGTTAAAGGAAAATATGGATCTTCCTCAGGTCAAGTCCCTCCTCAAGGTGATCCGGTCCGGGGAATTTCGGGAGGCCCTGAAAGGCGTGGGCGGATATGGGTTGAAGGGGACGGGAGAGAAAATCTGGGAGGGAAGCGTGTGAAGAGAGAGGCGAAGCCAGAGAAAAACGCGGAAAAGTTGCGGTGGTTTCTTTGCGGGGTGGCGATGCTGCTTGGGCTCGCCCTGGCGGTTCCGGCCGCCGCAAAGACGGCTCAGGCCGGAGAAACGGGAAAGCTCACCTTCGGAACCGAGGTCCGGTTGCGGGGGGAATCCCAGGACAATTTCAACCTGAAGTTCTACGGTCCCGATCCGCCCAATGGCGATACCAATGACAAATTCGTCCTGTGGCGGCTCCGGATGGGGATCGATTACCGGCCCAGTGATGTGATCCATCTGAGGGTGTGGGGCCAGGATGCCCGCGCCTTCGGGTGCGGATTCGATCGTGAGGATTTCTATAATCCCATCTTCCGGATGGAGACGAACCCCTGCGAGGATGAATGGGAGCTTTGGGAAACGTACCTGGAGGTAAAAAGGCCGTTCGCGTGGCCGGTGGCCCTGAAGGCGGGAAGGCAGCGGATATATTACGGGGACAAGCGGATCTTCGGGCCAGGACAGTGGGGAAATTCCGGAAAATGGATTTGGGACGCGGCGAAGGTGTCCTTCTTCATCCCGAAGGGCTTCGTGGATGTCTATTACGGCCGCACCATGCTTCACGAGCCCAACCAATTCAGCCTGAACCACCGGCACGGCTTCGAGTCGATCGGAACCTATGCCCATATAACCCTTCCCAAGGGGTTGTTGGGGATCGGCGTGGAACCCTTTGCCATGACCAAGTACGATCGCCACAAACGATACAGTGGAGAAGACGGTGAAGTTGGAGACCTGAAGGCGGCCTACGCGGGCGTCAGGGTCTTCAAAAAGAACCTGCACGGCTTCGATCTGGACGCGACCTACGTCCGGGAATTCGGGGACTATTCCAATGACACCATCCAGGCGTACGGGTACCATCTGCTTGCCGCCTACCATTTCGATTCCTGCCCCTACCGTCCCCGGATCAGCCTCGAGTATTCGGTCGGGTCGGGGGACGACGATCCCACCGACGGGAAGCGCAAGACCTTCGACGGGGCCTTTGGCGCACGGGACAAGATGTATGGACGCATAAACCTCTTCCAGTGGCGGAACGTCCGGGACGCCCAGGTCAACCTGGAGCTGCGCCCGAAACGGTGGACATGGTTCTACCTGAAGGCGGAGTTCCACAAGTTCTGGCTGGAGGAGAAGAAGGACGGCTGGTCCCTGAATCCGAAGCGCTACAGGGACAAGACGGGAAACTCGGGAGACGAGGTTGGTAAGGAATTCGACATCGTTCTCAGGTTCGATCTGCCGAAGGGGCACCAGATCCAGGCGGGGTACGGGCATTTCTGGCCGGATGAGTTCGCCAAGAAACTGGCGTCCAACAAGCAGGCGAACTGGTTCTTTTTGCAATGGCAGTACAAATTCAACTGGAAGATTCTTTGAGGAAACATCAAGAGGAGCAAATCATGGAATTGAGCGCGAGGAACAAGCTGAAAGGAACCGTCAAGAAGATCACGCTGGGCCAGGTCATGGCGGAGATCACCCTCGACATCGGCGGAACCGAGGTGGTGGCCGTGGTGACGAAGGCCTCCGCCGAGAGGCTGGGACTGAAAGAGGGTGAGACCGCGTATGCCGTGATCAAGGCGACGGAGATCATGGTCGGGAAGGAATAGCGGCGCTTTTTCCATGAACGCGGAGATGACTTGAACTTCCTCATCCGGCGGGACGCGTCCAGGGAAAAGGAGAGGTGTATCCTTTTAGAGAGGAATCATGGAGGACGGTAAGGAGGATGGACATGAAAGACAGAGCCTGGAATTTTTTCAGTTTTTTCATCCTGTTTTGGGTGGTGGCGTCCCTTGTCTGGTCCCCGGCGTTCGCGGCGGGGAAGGCCAAGCCCAAGGCGGTTTACGGGAACGGGGAGGCCACGCTTGTCGTGGCGACGGGCAGCCCGGGGGCCCTGGGATTGCTCAAGGCGCTGGCCGACCCGTTTTGCAAGGCAAACGCCTGTCACCTGGTCTGGTACAAGAAGGGAAGCGGGGCCTCCCTCGCCTTCCTGAAGGCGGGCCACTGTGATGTCATCATGGTGCATGCCCCCGCCGCGGAGAAAAAGGCGGTGGCGGAGGGCTGGGCGACGCATCGGACCATCATCGGGGCCAATCAGTTCTTCATCGTGGGGCCGAAGTCGGACCCCGCGGGGATACGAAAGGCGAAATCGGCCGCGGAGGCCTATGCCATGATTGCCAGGGCGAAGGCGAAATTCTTTTCCCGGGGAGACAACTCCGGAACCAACAAGCGGGAGCTGAAGATATGGAAACTGGCGGGGATTACTCCGTCCGGATCGTGGTACATCGTCACGCACGATTTCATGGGACCCACCCTGATGCGGGCGGACCGGGAACAGGGCTACTTCATGACGGACAACAGCACCTACTACGTCAAGAAGGCGAAGATCAAGCACCTCGTGCCGCTCTTTATGGGGGATCCCATCCTCATCAACGTCTACCACGCCCTCATGCCGAATCCGAAAAGATACCCGAAACGGAACACGGTTCTGGCGAGGAGGTTCATCGACTTCGTTGCCTCGCCCGAGGGGCAAAAGATTATCCGGAGGTATGGCGAGAAGAAGTTCGGCCGTCCCCTCTACCAGGACGCGGCGGTGGCCATGAAACTGGAAGGGAAGCTGGAGGGGAAATCCGGTTCCTCGAAGATTCAAGGGAAGGTCATCGTCTTTCACGCCGGGAGTTTGACGCTTCCCCTGTATAAGATGGAGAAGGCCTTCGAGAAGCTCCATCCCGGGGTGGACATCGTCCGGGAAGCGGCGGGGAGCCGCACCTGCGCCCGGAAGATCGCCGACCTGAAACGCCCCTGCGACATCATGCTCTCGGCGGACGACTCGGTCATCGACAAGTTCCTCGTTCCCGAATTCGCCGACATCAACATCCGCTTCGCCAGCAACCAGATGGTGCTGTGTTACACGGACAAAAGTCGTTTCCATGAGAGGATCAACGCAGAGAACTGGTACAAGATTCTCTTGGACAAGAAGGTGGTCTGGGGACAGGCAGACCCCAACGCCGATCCCTGCGGCTACCGTGCCCTGATGGTGATGCAGCTCGCGGAGAAGTATTACGGCGTCAAGGGGTTGTATAAATCCCTCCTGGCAAACCGCCCCATGAAGAATATCCGCCCCAAGTCGGTGGAGCTGGTGGTCCTTCTCCAGACGGGAGACATGGACTATGCCTGGGAATACCGATCCGTGGCGGTCCAGCACAAGCTGAAATTCCTCGAGCTTCCCGACAAGATCAACCTGGGAAACACCGAGTACAACGATTTCTACAGGCAGGCGGTGGTGGAGATCTCTGGGAAGAAACCGGGCACCAAGGTCAAGAAGATCGGAAAGGCGATCACCTACGGCGCCACCTTGCTGAGGAAAGCCCCCAACCGGACGGCGGCCATCGCCTTCCTGGCCTACCTCCTCGACCCCGACGGAGGCGTAAAGATCCTCAGGGCCATGGGGCAGCCTCCTGTCGTGCCCGCCTGGGTGACCTCGGCCGCCATGAAGGAAAAGGTCCCCGCGGAATTCCGGGATAGGGTGGCGGTGAAGAAGTGAAAAGTCTGAAGTTGTTAAGTTTTAAGTAAAAATATTGAGGCCAGGGTTCGCTGTGGCCGGAAGGGGTTACCGCGAGTTGGAATTACGGAAGGCCTTGAGGTTCAGCGTGCCGAAGGGCGTGAAACTGACCTTGATGCTCATGAGGACGGCCAGGATCACCGTGACGGCCGTCCCCGTGAAGATGGCGATCATGATCGCTATCTGATATTTGATGGCGGTTGCCGGGTTGGCGCCTCCCAAGATGACACCCGTCATCATCCCCGGCAACGCCACCAACCCGATCGTGGCGATGGTGGCCACGGTGGGCGCGAGGGCGGACTGGCATGCCTCCCGAAGATAGGGCCGGATGGCCTCGTGGAGGCGCGCCCCCTGCGCCAGGGACAGGAGGAAGGGCTTTTCCCTTTTCTTCAGCGCGCTGTAAAAGGTTCGTATCCCGATCAAATCCGCGCGGAGACAGTTCCCCAGGATCATCCCGCCGATGGGGATGACGTACTGGGCGTCCATCAGGGTGGGACGCCGCAGCAAAGGGCCCAGGAAGGCGAAGAGGGGAATGGCGGTGCCCACGATGAGGGCGCCGAAGAGGGGGAGAAGGAAGCTCCGCGCCCTCAGGTCACTTCCCCGGATGATGGAAAGGTCCGCCACGACGATCATCACCATCAGCCACAGCCCGTTGATCCAGGGATTGTTCCATCGAAAAACCACCTGAAGATAGAGCCCCACGAAGAGGAGCTGAACCGTCATCCTTAAGACGGCGATGAGCGTTCGGTTCAGCAGCGGGATGCGAAACCAGAGAAAAATGCCCAGCGGGATGATGAGCAGCAGGTAGAAGGCGGCCAAGGCCAGATTATTAATAGGTTGGGCACCCATGTCAGACTCCTTCCGCGGGAAAGGGGATGACGCGATCCGCCAGCTCAAGGAAACCGGCGTCATGCGAAATACCGAGGATGGTTACCCCGTTCAGTGTTCGGAGGAGACGCACGACGGCGAGGCTGTTTTTCTGGTCCAGCGCGGAGGTGGGTTCGTCCAATAGGAGTATTTTTCGGTCCAGCAGCAAAGCGGCGATGAGGGCCGCGCGCTGTTTTTCCCCGCCGGACAGGGTTCCCACGTCGGCGTCGAGCAGGTCCCCGGGCAGGGACACGCGCTCGAGGAGTTCGGGCAGGCGGGTGAGGTTCCCCTTGAGATGGGCGTTGGCCTTGAAGGAAAAGGGGTGCTCCAGCCATTGCCGGAGGGTGCCTTCCCCCAGCTCGGGTTCCTGGGGGACGTAGGCCATCCGCCGCCTTATACGCCAGACGGTTTCTTCCGTGAGGGGAACGCCGTCCACGGTGATTTCGCCCGATTCCGGGACGGTGAATCCGAGGACGCATTTCAGCAACGTCGATTTCCCCAGCCCCGATTCCCCCGTCACCACGACCCGTTCCCCCACCGCCACGGTGAGGGAGAAATTCCGGAAGGGAACCTTGTCTCCGAACCGGACGGTCACATTGGATATCTTGATGGCGGGGTCAGGACCGGACACGGATTTCCTCCCAGAGCTCCTCGACGCGTTCCCGAAGCTGGGTGAGGATTTCTTTCCCTTCGGGGGTCAGGTAGTATTCACGCCGGGCGCGGGGGCCCCTCGACGGGTCCGTAACGCACCGGAGCCAGCCCCGT
>CAZOBB010000023.1:0-11857 GCA_964577975.1 uncultured Thermodesulfobacteriota bacterium
CAGGGCGTGTTCTATCTGTCCCGTGGCGTAGATGAGACTGTCCGCCATGGGGAGCTTATGCCTGTTGCTCAACAGGGCGGCTTTCAAGGCGATCTCTTCCGATACGTCGACGACGCGTCCCTGTTTCATCTGGGCGACGGCGCGCAGCGCCATCGATTCCCCCGCCACCGAAAGAACCTTTTTGAAGACCTCATACAAACAGATAACCGGGACGATCAAATTCTCCGTGTCTTCGATCGGCTCGGCAAAAAGGGCGGCATTTTCTTCCTCGAAGAAATACGCGATCCAGCCGGAGGTATCCACGAGGTTCATACCCTGTCCTCGCGCTCCCTCTCGAAGGTCGGATCGAATCCCTTGAGGAACCCCCTCATTTCCGACATGGGCTGAACGGGGATCAGCTCGATGCGGTCGTCGATGGAGATGACCTGAAACTTCGCCCCGGGCTTCAACCCCAACTTTTCCCTGATCCGGCGTGGAATGACCAACTGATACTTGGATGATAAGGTTACGGTTTCCATATCGACTCTCCTCACGTAAAACGAATATCATATCGATTGGGCAGTGTCAAATTCAATGGAAAGCGGGCAATGTAACCTGAATGCAACCTGTCAGGTCTTGAAATTGTCAATTTATTTGGTTCGATCGTTCCTCGGTTCGGGGTTCGAGGGAGCTCGAAGCTCAAAGCTGAAAGCAGGAAGAGAGTGAAATAGCGAGTGAGGGAGAGAGTGTGAAGGTTGAAGATCGTAGACGGAAGTCTTCTTGCAAATTATTATTAAATAGTATATATTAGTAAAAACTGGGTAATAGAATGAAAGAGGATGTACGAGATTTATTCAGAAGGATGGGATTGAGGGTTACACCTCAACGGTTGGAGATATTCCATCTTCTCTCTTCTATGAAAGAACATCCTTCTGCCGAGGATGTTTTCGAACAGATACGAAAACAATTCCCAAGCATTTCTTTCGATACGGTGTATCGAACCCTTTCTCTTTTCGAAACCCATGGGTTGATCAAGAAGGTCCATCATCTTGCAGACAAAACACGATACGACACGAACATGAAGCATCACCATCATTTTGTGTGCATACGTTGTAAAAAGATCATAGATTTCGAATGGGAGGGAATAGATGAAATTCCCACGCCAGAGAGTGTAAGGAAATGGGGCTCTGTGGAGGATCGCTATGTTGAGCTTCGTGGGATATGTAATGAATGTCAAAGGAAGAAGGAAGACTAAAAAATTTTTGCACATACATAAGAATAATTCTTATAAGAGAATTATTTGTATAAGGAGGTGATTCAAATGAATGGCATCTAAGCTTTTCCAAGATGATCAGAGTATCCAAAAATTTTTCAAGATATTAAAAAGAGGAGGTCAAAATGAGTAAGAGCAAAAAAACCTATACAACCGAATTCGGAATACCAATAGGGGATGACCAAAACAGCCTTACTGCCGGACGTTCGGGCCCTTTGCTGATGCAAGGAACACATCTACTGGAAAAGTTGAGCCACTTTAACCGCGAACGAATACCCGAAAGGGTCGTACACGCCAAAGGCGCAGGTGCTTACGGATATTTCGAAGTAACCGCCGATGTAAGGAGGTATACCAAAGCGGCCTTTCTTTCCGAGGTTGGCAAAAAAACGGAAGTTTTTGTGCGTTTCTCCACGGTCGGCGGTGAGAAAGGATCGGCGGACGCAGAACGAGACCCTCGAGGTTTTGCTGTGAAATTCTATACGGAAGAAGGAAACTATGACATGACCGGCAATAACACACCTGTCTTCTTCATCCGGGATCCCCTGAAGTTTCCGGATTTCATCCATACCCAAAAACGCCATCCAAAGACGAATCTGAAAGATGCCAACATGTTCTGGGATTTTCTTTCCCTCACTCCGGAATCGGTGCATCAGGTTACCATCCTATTTTCAGATCGAGGAATTCCGAAATCCTACCGCTTCATGAACGGTTACGGCAGCCACACGTTCAAATGGTACAACAACCAAGGAGAATATGTCTGGGTGAAATACCATTTCAAGACCGAGCAAGGAATCGAGAATCTCACACGTGAAGAGGCAGCAGTCCTGAAAGGTAAAGATCCGGATCATGCCACCCGAGATCTTTATGAAGCGATCGAGCGCGGGGAAACACCCTCCTGGCGCGTAGAAGTCCAGATCATGACTCCGGAACAGGCAAAAAAATACCGTTTTGACCCTTTTGATGTAACCAAAGTCTGGTTTCATGCCGATGTCCCAACGATTCCCATCGGCAGAATGGTCCTCACCCGGAATCCCGAAAACTACTTCGCGGAAACGGAACAAGCCGCCTTTTCCCCCTCCAACTTCGTTCCGGGTATCGCCGCCTCGCCAGACAAGATGTTACAGGGTCGCCTTTTCGCCTATCATGACGCCCATCTCCACCGGTTAGGACCAAACTATCATCTTCTTCCCGTAAACCGCCCAAAGACAGCTATCCACACGTATCAACGGGACGGGGCAATGCGTTGTGACGACAATGGTGGTAGTAGTCCGAATTATTATCCCAACAGCTTCGGCGGCCCCGAACCGGTAAATGACAAAGTAGAACCGAAATTTGAGGTGTCCGGCATGGCAGGCCACCACGCCTATGAAATCACGGAGGATGATTATTTTCAAGCGGGTGAACTCTATCGTCGGGTCATGACAGACGAAGAACGAGATCGTCTCATTGGAAATATTACATCTCATCTTTGCGATGCAAAAAAACGCATTCAACTACGGCAGGCAGCGGTTTTTTACAAGGCCGAAGCAGAATATGGGACTCGTGTGGCGAAGGGATTGGGGTTGAACGTAAAAGAAGTAAAAGAACTGTCTGAAATGTCTCCGGCTGAACGAGCTGAGGCTACAAAGGGTCAAAATTAGTCGGAACGAGGGAGGGGTACCCTAACCCCTCCCCCCTTTTTCTCAATGACGGAGAGACGTTTTTTGAGAAACGGCTGCTAGGAAACCCCTTGCTTTTTGGGAAGTTTCAGGGAGGAGGACGGAATATCTTTTACGACTTCTCCTTTCTTCATTTCTATGATTCTAGAGCCAATCGCTATCGCTTCCGCGACATCGTGGGTAACGTAAATGAGGGTAAATTGAAGCTCTTTGTGCAGGGCGAGAATTTCATTCAGGATAAGACGGCTTAGGTCTCGGTCGAGGCTAGAGAGGGGCTCATCCATCAAGAGAATCCTTGGCCGCAGGACAAGGGCCCTGGCGAGGGCAACCCGCTGTTGTTGCCCGCCCGATAGCTCTCCCGGACGTGCGTCCATCCTGGAGGTCAAATGGATAAGCTCCAAGACTTCCCGGATTCGTTTCTCCCGCTCCCTTCCTGGAACCTTCCTGGCCCTCAGACCGAACTCCAGGTTTCCGCGCACGGTGAGATGGGGCCAGAGAGCCAAGTCCTGAAAAACCATGCCGATGTTCCGAGACTCCGGCGCGACGAGGATCCTCCCGTTTTCCGCGACGGATTTGCCACCGATGAGGAGCCGTCCGGCGTCGGGGGCGATGAACCCGGCCAGGAGACGGAGAAGGGTCGTCTTGCCGCACCCGGAGGGCCCCAGGATCGCCACCCGCGCCCCCTCTTCAATGGTCAGAGAAATATCCCGTACGGCCGGATGGCTGCCGTAGCTTTTCGAAACGTCGATGAATTCGATCACGCCCTTATTCCCTTCCCGCGGTGGGATTCCCTCCGCCCCTTTAACAACAGCCCCCCGATTCCCAGGGGCAGGACGGCAAGAAGGACCATGATGACACACAAGGCAGCGATAAGTTTCATAGACCCGTTGGCCATGAGAGTGAAAATTCGGATCGGCAGGGTTTCATGGCCGGGTGGATAGACCACCATTGAAATCCCTGTATCCCGTAGGCAGAAGATGTACCCCACGAGCCAAGCTCCCATGAGACCCCGTTTGGCCAACGGAGCCACGATGAATACGAAGCGGCGTATCCATGACGCGCCACTCACCTGAGCCGCCTCTTCCATGGAGGTAGGCACGGTTGCCAAAGTAGCCACGGTCATGCGGAGGGGAATCACGGTATAGCGTCCCACATATCCGATAAGAATCACGATGCTGCTGCCATAGATGACGCTTGTTATGGGGCGGTTCCACAAGGCGATGAGCCCTATGCCCAAGACCGTACCGGAAATGGCGAAGAGAAAAAAGGCTGTGGAATCGACGATTCGCCAAAACCTAAACGATCGGTCGTGGACGAGGTATCCCAGAAGGAAGCCTAGAATCGTCAGGGCTGTGGCCCCCGCGGCCGCGTAGGTTACGCTGCGCCGGATGCTGTCCCCGGCCTTTCGAAGGGCCTCCATGAAGGCCGGGCCGGAAAGGGACGATCCAATCAGAACGGCAAAAGGGAGAACTACCATAAGACCGCACAACACAGCGACAGCCCCCGTCATCCAGCCTCTCAGCATCCCGAGTTTAATGACTTCCCTAACGGTTTTTCCGGGATGGGGACGAAGCGAGATAGTCTTTTCCCGTATAAAGACCCGCTCACAGACAAGGACGATCCCTGTAAGGATTAGGAGGGGCATGGCGGCGGCCGTAGCCCCTCCAAAATTGTAAAAGGCCGAAAACTGGGTCAGGCATTCCACGGGAAAAACCGGATATCGGAGGTAAGAGGGTACACCGAATTCCCCCAGCGCCAGCAGGAAGACTAGCGTGGCGGCCAGGAGAATCCCCGGGAGGATGAGGGGGAGGGTGATCTTCCGTAAAACACGGGGCCATCCGGCCGAGAGCCGCGCGGCTTCTTCCAGTCTGGGATCGACCGTCTTGAGAAAAACGAGGGTCAAGAGGAGGGAAATGGGGAGAAAACTCGTAAAGAGGACTCCCACGCATCCAACACCGCTGAAGAGCCACACAGAGGCGGTTTCCCCCACACCGTATCCAAAAAGATGGGAGACAACTCCATCCCGTCCAAGGAGAAGAAACCAGGCGACAGCCGTTATATACGGGGGAATGAGAAGGGGAAGGGAAAAGAGAAGCGTAAATCCACGGCGGAAGATCAGATCGGTCTTTCCGAAAAGAATGCCAAGGGGCACTCCGACGAGCGTGGTAAGAAAAGGCGTGGCCGTCGACAGGGTGAGGCTGTGAAGGATGAGCACCCACTCCCGTCGGGTATGAAGGAGCTTCCCGTAGGCCCTGAGGCCGATATTCCCCTCAGCCCAAAGACTCTTCCCAACCATTGCGAGCAGGGGGACCAAACCTGCCAGGAAGAGGACGAACACGGCACCCAACAAGGTAAGGCGCTTGCTCATGCGGCCTTCAATATCCGGCCCATTGTTTCAAGAAAGGCTGAATTTCCTGGAGTCTCCGGGCCACCCGGGCATAGTCTATCTTCATGGCCGTAATCTCCCCGATTTTCGCCACTTCCGGGGGGATTTTCACCCCCTTGTGGAGGGGAATTTGAGCACAATCGGCCTCCGCCAGCTTCCGCTCCGTATCTTTCGAGAGGAGGTAGTCGATGAGCTTTTTGGCCGTGCGCGGATGCGGGGCCCCTTGAATGAAAACTGCTGCATTGGGAACGATCAGACAGCCGATTTCCCCCTTGCCTTGGTCGGGATAGACCATCTCAACGGGCTTTCCCTGGCGGATCCGGTTGATGGCGTCGTCGCTGTCGACCAGACTGAAGTCGAAGGCACCGGAGGCCACTAGGTCGGCGCTCTCTCCGTTGCTCGTGGAAATCTTTACCCCGTTTCTTTTCATCATTTCCAGAAATTTCTTTGTACGCGCCTCTCCCCAAACGGTAAAGAGGGCCGCCATCTGCGTGGTCGTCGTTCCAAAAAGGGGATTGGCGATCACGGCCCGTCCCTTCCACCGGGGGTCGGTGTAGGCAAGTATGGAACGTGGTTTCGGAGAGAGGCCCCTGCGGACGATGAAAACCCTGGCCCGGGCGGAAAACCCCGTCCAGTATCCCTGCGGATCTTTGAAAGTCTGGGGGATACCCTCCGCGTTGGGCGAGAGATACGGAGCCGCGATTCCCTTCTGCTTCAGGACTACCGCCCGAATAGGCTCATTGGCCCAATAAACGTCCGCCTGGGGATTGTTCTTTTCCGCGATGAGTCGGTTCATGACACCGGTGCTCTTCGTCTCCTCCGTGTCGAAAACCGCTTTCACCTTGATTCCCGATTCCTTCTCGAAGTCCTTGAGGATCGGTTCGGAGAAGACCTGGTCTTCGGACACGTAGACGACGACGGTTTCTTCCGTCGGTTTATCCTTCGTGGCACAGGAAGCAAGCAGGGGCAAAAGGAGAAGGATCGAGAGGAAAAGCCACCCGCGTTGCGAGAAAGCCTTCGTGGGCGTCATCCTAGTCCCCCACTGCAACCCTAAAATCGTCAAAGGATGTGACGGCGTCGGCCTTCGTCCAGAGGCCCACGCCCCCGGCTTTCGTAAAGTGGGTGTCATGGACATCAAGGTATTTCCGGCCATTCAGATAACAGGTATAATGATCCCCTTTGACCATGACTGTCATGGTATGCCATTGCCCGGCGGCCAGTTTTACGCGGGCCGTGGCGATCATCCTCCGGATGCCGTTTCTTACATAGTAGATGCGGAAATTGTCTTCGAGCGGGTTGAAGCGGGCTACGTAGTAGTTGTTTTTGTCTCGCGCCCGCCAGAGGATACCACCCCCTTCGTCGATGCGGCCCCGCACCGCCTTGAAAGCCACTGTGATCGTTCCGTTCAGAAAGGAGACGCGGTTCGTCCAACAGAGATTGAACGTGCCGGCGGCGTGGTGATTGACCGCCACGAGCGCCAGGACTTTTTTCCCTGAAGGGGCAGTTTCATCCTCGATCACCTTCCACGTAGCCAGCGGCCCGGCCTGCCGTGTAGCTTCCACCGTCCAGCCCGGCGGAAGCTGGCCCACGGGCACCTTCTCGAAATCCCAAACCATGCGGCCGTGAGGATTTCCACCTCCCCACGCGGGAGGAAAAACCAACAATACGATGATAACCGTGTAAAAAATAATGCGTTTTTTTCTCATGGACATCACCCTTTCATAAAAAGGTCAACCGTATGACTCCCCGTGCGCCCCGTTTCGGATTACCGTTTTCACAAAGTACTGATGCCGCACGTCTTTCTTTTGGGCGTGCCGCCTCACCTCATTGATAAAAGATTAGAAAGCCGTGGCGATACGGCCCTTTGGGAAGGCTTTAAGCCCGTGAAAGCCCATTTTTTGCCATTACGCCAATCGATACAATCGGGTGAACCATGGGAACACCAAAATACTCTTTCCTGGTTTTTTATCAATGCTGTCATCCCCCACTGAAAACCGGTACAATCCAGAGACCCTTTATCCCTTCCCTCCTCCGTTGAATGTCAGTGTATATCATAAACATATAATTATCAAGATCACGTAACGCCAAGAGGCAGATCTCGGCGCTCTGCCCAGAACCATTTCAGCCACGACGCCCTGCCGTAAGTGACGGCGAGTCGAAGATCTTTTTCTCCCCCCACCCTTAGAAATCTTGGTACGCAACCGCTGGATAGTTCGCTACATTTATCTGATGGGTTCAGTTGTAAGGTCGGTTCTGTTCCCCTCGCTTTTCATTAGGAGCATCCAAAACAAAGACTGCGGTCAACAAACGAGACAAATGAAAAGGCGAGACAAACGGAACAAACGAATAGAATCCGCGCAATCTCCAAACCGGACGCCTTACTTCCTACCTCTATACATCGCCTCGATCAGGTCTTTGAAGGCCTCGTTGACGTATTTCCGTTTGACCTTCATGGTGGGTGTCACCTCGCCGTCTTCCTCGTAGAGTTTCTTGGGGAGGATGGTGAATTTCTTGATCGATTCCACCCGCGACAGGGTGGCGTTGACCTTGTCGACCTCTTTCTGGATGAGCTGGATGATCTCCTCCGCCTGGGTGAGATCCCTGTAGGTGGAGAACTGGATCTTGTGGTCCTGGGCGTACTTGACCACGTTGTCCTCGTCGATCAGGATGAGGCAGGAGATGAATTTCCGGACGTCTCCGATGACGATGGCGTCGTTAATGTAGGGGCTGAATTTCAACTTGTTTTCGATGTACTGGGGCGAGATGTTCTTTCCCCCCGCGGTCACGATAATGTCTTTTTTCCGGTCGGTGATCTTCAGGAAGCCGTCTTCGTCCAGCTCCCCGATATCGCCGGAGTAGAGCCAGCCGTCCTTCAGGGTCTCCCGGGTCGCCTCAGGTTTGTTGTAGTATCCCTTGAACACGGCGGGGGATTTCACGAGGATTTCCCCGTCCTCCGCGATCTTCACCTCCACGCCGGGCAGCGGCGGTCCGACGGTTCCGAACTTGACCTTCCCGTCCCTGGAGACGCAGGTGACGCCCGTTCCCTCCGTCTGGCCGTAGCCTTCCATGAGATTGACCCCGATGGAGTGGTAGAAATGCAGCACCTCGGGGGAGATGGCCGCCGCCCCGGAGTAGGCGATCCGCATCCGGTCGAACCCCAGGCGCTCCTTCAGCTTGCGGAAGACGGCGAAATAGGCGAGCCGGTACAGGATCTCCAAAGAGAGCGGCACGTCCTTGAAGGCCATCTTGATGGTGGCCCGTTTCTTCCCGATCTTCAGGGCGATGCCGAAAACCGTCCGTTTGAACCACGTGGCGTCCATCATCCGGATGGTGATGGCCGAGGCATATTTCTCCCAGATGCGCGGGACGGCGTAGCCGATGGTGGGGGAGATTTCGATCATGT
This sequence comes from uncultured Thermodesulfobacteriota bacterium, assembly GCA_964577975.1. Classification (GTDB taxonomy): domain Bacteria; phylum Desulfobacterota; class S145-22; order S145-22; family S145-22; genus JAOZMY01. Next base: position 8,700 of record CAZOBB010000023.1, read on the forward strand.
TTTCCATGACGGTGTCCGGCTTTTCCACGAAGTTGACCACGTAGCCGTAGGTGATGGGGGCGAACACGGAAAAGAGTCGTTCGAAGATATGGCAGAGGGGAAGAAAGGACAGAACCTCGTCCGTGTTCCTCAAGGGGTTCGCCTGGGAAATGGCCTCTCCCATCCACGTCACGTTCCGGTGGGTCAGCATGGCCCCCTTGGGAGGACCGGTCGTTCCGGAGGTGTAGATGAGAACACTGAGATCCTCGGGCGTGACCGCCTTCATCCTCTCTTCGAAGGCGCCGGGATGCTCCTTGTCGTACGCCTCCCCCATCATGAGGAGGTCGTCGAAGCTCATGACATCCGGGTCCCTGAAGGCCCGAAGCCCCTTCATGTCCCAGACGATGACCTTTTTCAGGTGGGGAACCTTGTCCCGGAAGTGGAGCCACTTGTCCAGTTGCTCCTCGTTCTCCACGAAGAAAAACCTGGACTCCGAGTCGGCGATGACATACTCCACCTGGGGCCAGGCGTTGGTGGCGTAAACCCCCACGGAAACCCCGCCGATGCACTGGATGCCCAAGTCCGCCATGACCCATTCCGGGGCGTTGTCGCCGATGATGGACACACATTGCCCCTTCTTAAGCCCCATGGCCATCAAGGCGCACCCGACCTTCTTCACGCCCTCGTAATAGGCCTTCCAGGAGATATCTTTCCAGAGGCCAAGCTCCTTCTCCCGCAGGGCGACACGATCCCCGTATTTCTCGACGGTTTCCTTGAATCGCAATGGAACGGTTGTCTCGGACACGGTTTACCGCCACCTCTTCTTTCGTTTCCAGCGCTGGTAGCCCTTTATGGAATCCGAGGAGCGCATTCCCATGTAGAACTCCTTCACGTCCTCGTCTTCCAGAAGCTGCCGGGCCGGGCCCTTCATGACGAAACGCCCGTTTTCCAGGATCAGCCCGAAATCGGAGATCTTGAGGGCCATGGCCGCGTTCTGTTCCACCAGGAGGATCGTCACGCCCTCTTCCCGAATCTTGCGGATGATCTCGAAGATTTCCTTCACCAGGATGGGGGAAAGTCCGAGGGAGGGTTCGTCCAGCAGGAGGAGCTTGGGACGACTCATCAGGGCCCTGCCGATGGCGAGCATCTGCTGTTCCCCGCCGGAGAGGGTTCCCGCCCACTGGGTCTCCCGCTCTTTCAGAACGGGAAAGTAGTGATAGACCCGTTCGAAATCCTCCTTGATATGGGAACGGTCCTTCCGGGTATAGGCCCCCATCATGAGGTTCTCCTTCACCGTCAATTCCTCGAAGACCTCCCGCCCCTCCGGGACATAGGAGAGCCCCATCCGCACGATCTCTTCCGTGTCCTTCCCGTCGATGCGTTTTCCCATGAACAGGATGCGGCCCTTGTCCGGCTGATCCTCGATCAATCCCATGACGGTTTTCATGATGGTTGACTTTCCCGCCCCGTTGTTCCCCAGGATGGCCGTGATGGTTCCCTCGTGCAGCGTGAGGGACACCCCCCGGATGGCGTAGATCAGCCCGTAATAGGTTTCGATATTCTGTATTTCCAGCAAGGCGTCAGGCATGGGCCATCTCCCCCAGGTAGGCCCTCTGGACCTCCGGATGGTTCTGAACCTCCTCGGGGGTTCCGTAGGCGATGACCTTCCCGAAGTTCAGGACCAGGACCGTCTCCGAGATGTCCATGACCATCTTCATGTCGTGCTCGATGAGGAGGATGGTGACGCCCAGCTCGTCCTGGATATCCTTCGTCCAGAAGATCATGTCCTGTTTCTCCTCGGAGTTCATGCCGGCGCACGGTTCATCGAGGAGGAGAAGCTCCGGCTCCACGGCCAGGGCCCGCCCGAGCTCCACCAATTTCCGGGTTCCGTAAGGGAGGGCCCCCACGAATTTGTTTCGGACGGCCTGCAGTTCCAGAAGGTCGATAATCTCCTCCACCTTTCGGCGGTGCCTGACTTCCTCCCGGCCCGCGAAGGAACGTCTGCCCCACATGAAGGCCCCGCGAAAGAGCCCCGTCTTCATGTGGAGGTGGCGTCCCAGCATCAGGTTTTCCATGGTGGTCATGTTGGAGAACAGCTCGATGTTCTGAAAGGTCCGCGCGATCCCCATCCGGGCCACGCTGTCCGGGTGCTTTTTCTGGATTTGCCTTCCCTTGAAAGTGATGACTCCCTCGTCCGCGTGGTAGATCCCGTTGATGCAGTTGAAAAGGGTCGTCTTGCCCGCCCCGTTCGGGCCGATGATGGCAAAGATCGTCCCCTTTTCAACCGTGAAACTCACATCATCGAGGGCCTTGAGTCCCCCGAAGGAGATGGAGAGTCGATCAACGGATAACAACGACATGCGTGTCTTTCGTTCCGCCGCTTACTTGGGAGCGAACCAGTCGGTCAGCTTCTTCGCCTTCGCGCCCTTGAGGCACTGGCTGAGGAAGACCTCGTTCTGACCCTGGCGGCACGACGGATCCTTGGGATTGAACGGCTTGTAGGAGATTTTCCCCATGATTCCCTTGAAGTTTTTGATGCTTTCCATCGCCTTCACGAGGTTCTCCGTCGTCAGGTTCCTGCCGCACCGTTTCAGCCCCTCCACGAGGGGTTCGGCGAACCCGATCCCGGCATAGAAGAACACGCCCCACCGTTCTCCCTTCGCCGCGTACTTTTTGAAAGCCGCCTTGTACTTCAGCATAAGCGGGGAGGTGGAGTCGGGCAGCTCGGCGAAGTTGGTCGTGATGACGCCTTCCCAGAGTCCCTTCGAGATCTTGTACATGAGGGGAAAGTCGGAGCAGGTGCTCGTGCTCATCCACTGGGGTTTGAATTTCATGGCGTGGGCGGTTCCGAGGATGCGGACGGCGTGAACCGGGCTTACCCAGAGCAGCACCGCGTCCGCCTTGACCTTCCGCAGGCGCATCACGTGGGGACGCATGTCGGTGTCGGACAGCTCCACCGGAACCTCCGCTACCAGTTTCATGCCCAACTGCTCCAGCTTTTCCTTGGCGCCCTTCACCCCGTTCTTTCCGTAGTCGTCATTCTGGTAGGCGATGGCAATGCGTTTCTTCCCGAGTTTCTTGACCGCGTAGGAACAGAGCGCCTTGGCCTCGATGTAGTAGAGGGGATAGACGGCAAACAGGTATTTCCGCGGTGGGGTGATCCAGTGAAGGGACCCCGC
>CAZOBB010000024.1:0-2639 GCA_964577975.1 uncultured Thermodesulfobacteriota bacterium
TTCCTCGAGGAATTCCTCGTCCTTGGGTCCCATCCGGCGGAGGAGCTGCAGAGAGAACTGGAGGGTGGAGAGGGGATTGTTGATCTCGTGGGCGATCTGGGCGACGAGCTGGCCGATGGCGGCCATCTTTTCCGATTGATAGAGCCTGTCTTCCAGGCGCTTCAGGCGGGTATGGTCCCGGTAGACGGCGGTGATGGCGATCACGTCTCCTCGGCTGTTTAAGATAGGAGAGGCGGAGACGTAGAGATCGATGATCTGCCCGTCTTTCCGTCGTCGCCGGGTTTCATAGGGGGGGAAGGATTTCTTAGCCTTGATGGCTTCCATGACCTTGATGAGACGATCCCTGTCCTCCGGAAAGAGGTCGAGGATGTTTTTCCCGATGACTTCGTGGGCCTCCCATCCGAAGATGCGGGTGAAGGCGGGATTCACGTAGCGTATCTTCCCGTCCAAGTCGTTTCGGAGGATCCCGTCCGTGGCGTTTTCGATGTAGGATTCGAGCTGCTGCTTGGAGATGATGATTTCCCGACTGATGTTGGCCGTCTGTTCCGCCACGATGCGACGGCTTCGATTTTTGAAGTAGGTGTAGAGGAAGACGGAAAAGAAGATGATGAAAAATCCCGTCAGAAGCATCCCCTTGTATCTGAACTCCGCCAGCTGTACCTCGATCCGGTTCCGGGGAATGCCCACGACGAACCAGCCCTTCTGATTCCCAAAACGAAAGGGATGGGCACCTATGAGAAGAGGAGTATTTTCGAAGGTTACTTCCTTGGCGGTGAGAGGGAAGGAAAAGTGCGTGTCGATAATCTTTTGTTTCAGTGTTGTATCCATGAAAAGGGCTTTCTGCCCTCGATTGGTTTCAAAGACTAGCCAGATATAGCGGCAATCGAACCGCCTATAGAATGAAAGGAATTTCCGGAAAAAACCTTCAAAGGATCCGAGGCACCAAAAAACATAATAGGGACCTTGGAGGGGGATGACTTTTCGGGCGAAAAGGACATAGTGATGTTTGAAGAGGAATTCCGCTGAGAAGCCTTTCTCGAATGGAAAAGTTGAAAGGATACGTTTGAAATCAAGGGAAGAAGGGGGATAGGTGGGATACGAGAAAATATGTTTGCCTTGAGGTGTTGAAAGTCCTGTCCATTGGACAATTTCTTTGTTGGAGGTAATAAAAGACGCTAGAAGAGGGCGAATGTTTCTGAGACGACAGCCAGATCTTTGCTTCAGGAACGAGATGATGATCTGTTGCCCGTTTTTAATCTCATCATAACTGTAGGCGATGGAGGTGGCTCCCAAGTGGGCGAGGAGCTGTGCTTGGAAAAGGTGTTGCTGGATAACCCTTTCTCTTTCTACCATGAATATGGAATTTCCCAGGTAGGCGAGGATAGTGAGGCTTATTCCCAAGATTATAAAATACTTAATGAATCGGTAAGTTTTCCTTGATATTTTCATTTTTCTTTTTGGTAGAAGCTTCTGTCATCCAGTTCATGCCATGAGATTCACTCTCGTTTTGGTCGCCCTTTGTTTGGGAGGAGGTGGCCTTATTGTTCAATAGATGGGTGGGGGTGTCAAGCGGCGTATTCTTTGATTGTACGTTTTATGTTAAATAAGGGTCATGGATAGGCGACGATGGGGTTTTTCAGCAGATAAGATTTTTTTGATGGTGATGGGGGCGGTATTGCTGGCACTTTCGTTTCCTCCTCTTGGTTTTTATTTTCTGGTAGGAGTGGCGCTCGTGCCTTTTTTTATGGGTCTTTATGATGTGAAGAGTGTTAGGGTAGGATTTACTTTAGGCTTTATCATGGGGGTTTTTCACACCGCTGCTACCATGTATTGGATCTTCGTTTCGGTCTACCGGTATGGGGGGGTACCCTGGTGGGGGGCGGTGGCGCTGACGTTGGCTTTTATCCTTTACCTTTCCCTTTATTGGGGAATCATGGGGGCGGTGTTCGTATTCTTTCGGGATAAGGGGAGGGGATGGTTGTTTCCTTTTGCCGCGGTATTGATTGAATACGGCCGTGGTATTCCTCTCATTCGCTTTCCGTGGGGAGGGCTGGCAATGGCCTTGCCCCCTTCCCTTTCCCTTTCTCAGGTGGTTGATGTGGTTGGGATTTATGGGTTGGGTTTTTTTGTGTATGGGGTCAATTACCTGATTTTTGAGCTCTTACGATGTTCCTGGAAAAAAGGATTTGGAAAAGCAGGTGTGTATGCCCTTTCGCTGATTTTCATCGTTGGAGGGTTGCATGCCTATGGACGGTGGAGAGTGAGGGATATTAATAGGGTGATAGGTGGGTGGAAACCGGTCCGTGTTGGTCTCGTTCAACCCAATATAGATCAATCGCTCAAATGGAAGCCGTCCTGGCGTGTCAAAGGGTTGGAAAGATGTCTGGAGATGTCAAGAAAAGTCGATGAAGGTTTTCATCCTTCCCTTTTGGTTTGGCCAGAAGCGGTTGTGACGTTCTTTTTGAACGATTATCCTCGCCTTACCCAACGTTTATTGGCGGCGGTGAAGAAAGAGGGCGTCAATTTGGTTTTTGGGGCTACCTCGTATGACTTGAAGGATGGAAAAACAGTTTACCATAACAGCGCCTACCTTGTTTCGAGAGAGGGGGAGATTGTGGGACGGTATGACAAGATTCGTC
>CAZOBB010000025.1:0-8085 GCA_964577975.1 uncultured Thermodesulfobacteriota bacterium
TCCTTGTCCATGGTCACGATGAAGACGCGCCGTCCCCTTTGGGAGAGAATCTCCGAAGCCGTCCCGATGATATCGTCCGCCTCGTAGCCTTCTATCTGGAGGGAGGGAACACCCAAGGCGTCCACGATCTCGAAGATGACGGGGATCTGAACCTTCAGGTCTTCGGGCATGGGGGGGCGTTGGGCCTTGTACTTCTCGAAGACCTCGTGGCGGAACGTGGGCCCCTTGGCGTCGAAGGCGATCAAAAGACGTTTGACTCGGTAATCGTGCAAAAGCTTTTGCAGGGCCTTCACGAACCCGTAGATGGCGTTGGTGGGGAATCCCTTGGAGGTGGAAAGACCGCGGATGGCATGGTAGTTCCGATGGATCATGGAATGACCGTCCACGATGAAGACGGCATCATCCTGCCCCGCGGCGACTTCTTTCAGATCAAGTTTTTTTTCTGTTTTCATTTGACAAATTCCAAAACAGGGTTATAATAATAAATAAGAGGCCTTCATCGGAGAGCAACAACGGAGAGGCCCCCTAAGGGGGCGGGGACCAAAATAAGGTGTCCACGGGTTGTGCTGGCGGGGTGAAGGCCTTTTTGCATCTCACATGCCGTATGCCCTATTGTAAAAACGGTAGGGATTATTCTACAACTTGCTCCTTTCCCCCTTTTTTACCTCCCAAGGAATTTTTTTTCAACCTAACGGCAGTGAAAATAGAAAATTTATATCGAGTCTTGACAGAACAGTCTCGAGCCATTACGCTGATGTTATGGGGCTGTCACTACCCAAAGAGTATCAAGACCTCAAGGAAGCCGTTCGAGAATTTTCCGAAGGGGAAATGACGGAAGAGCTTCTAAAAACCTGCAACGACCGCCATGAATTTCCCTTTCAACTCTATCGGAAAGCAGGCGAACTAGGAATCATTGGAGCCGGCTTCGACGAAACCGTCGGCGGAAGCGGTTTCGGCCTCCTTGGAGCCGCAATAGCAATCGAACAGATGTGCCGAGTCTCTCCCGGCCTAGGAATGGCGGTAAGTCTTGGATGGATTCCAGGCCTGATCGTGGACGTGAACGGCAACGACCGTTTGCGGCAACGATACGTCCGACCCATGGTTGAAGGGAAAGCCATCTCCGCCATCTGCATGACAGAACCCAATCACGGAAGTGACATTCGACGGGTGGATACGACTGTCGATCTCGTGGCACAGGAAAGGGGGGCCGTTTTCCTTGTTAACGGAACGAAAATTTTCACCACCAATGCCACCTACGCGACTTTCTTTACGATTCTGTGCCAGGACGGCGAAGATGAAACTTCTCTCATATTCGACCGGGAGATCATGGAAAACAATCCCGGTGAACTGGAAATCACAGAAATGCCGGGCAAGATGGGTCAGCGAATGGTATCCTCGTGCGAACTGACTTTCAAGGATTTCGAAATCCCAAAGGAAAATGTCCTTGGAAAACGGCACGAAGGATTACGGACCGTCATCAATTTTTTCAACAAGAGCCGTGTAGAAATCGCTTCCCAAGGAATGGGAGCGGCCGAATATGGGCTGTTCAAGGCCCTCTCCCATGCGCGTGAACGCGAACAATTCGGCAGGAAAATCCTTCAACATCAGGCTATCGGTCATCGTTTGGCCCAGATGGTCACAAAAGTCAAACAGGCCCAACTCCTTCTTTATGATACCGCTTGGAGGTATGATCAAAAAAGAGGGGGAACCTGGATGGAGCGGGGACTCGCCACGTGTATGGTAAAATATTTCATACCCGAGCTTGCCCTTGATATCCTGAAAAGGGCCATCGACATCTTCGGAGGTTACGGCTATTTCGAAGAAATGGGATTGGAGGGGGCCTACCGCGACACCCGCATCACACCTATCTACGAAGGAACGGTGGAAATGCAGTTGGACGTTATCTCCCACATCCTCATGCGCATCGACATGAATTACCTGACCAGGGAATTTTTCTAGAAGCCAAAAGGCCGCGAATGAAAAGTTGATTGATCCCATAAACAATACTAAGAGGGGAGGAGCAAATGTGGTTACTAGCTATTTTGATAGTCATTATAGCCATCGTCCTTGGCGTTGGAGGGTGGTTGATGATTTCCTACAACAGTCTGGTTCGCCTGAGAAACCTCGTGGAAGAGGGTTGGAGCGGCATCGACGTTCAGCTGAAACGAAGGGCAGACCTCATCCCCAATCTCATCGAGACGGTGAAGGGATATATGACGCATGAACGGGAACTCCTTGAAAAGGTTACCACGCTACGATCCAAGGCCATGAAGGCCGAAAATATAGGAGAAAAAGCAAGACTCGAAGGAGAATTGTCCCGATCCTTGATGAACGTCCTCGCGGTAGCGGAAGGATACCCAGATTTGAAAGCCAACCAAAACTTCTTGGATCTTCAAAACCAGTTAGCCAAGATCGAAGACGAAATTCAGATGGCACGCCGTTACTACAACGGCACCGTCCGCAATCTAAATATCAAAATCGAATCCTTCCCAAGCAATATCGTGGCCAATCTTTTTCATTTCAACAAGGCAGATTTCTTCGAAATCGAAGACGAAGCGGACCGTAACGTTCCGAAAGTCTCTTTTCAATAAATTAGTCAGCAAGCCTCTTTCTCAGGAGGAAGGCAATGAAAAAGGTCCTCGTTATTTTTCTTTTATGGGGAATGGTCTGCGGTATATTTTTTACGCCACACCAGAGCCTTGCCACTCAAACCGAACGCATCCTCAATTTCAGAAGTAACGTCGTCATCCACGAAGACGGAAGCATCACCGTCACGGAAACCATCAAAGTCCTGTCTCGGGGGCATCACATCCGACACGGAATCTATAGAGATTTCCCCACGACCTATAAGGATCGGTACGGAAACACGCATCGTGTCGGCTTTAAGGTGCTAAAAGTCTACCGAGACGGGCGACAAGAATCTTATCACATTCATTATCTCACCAACGGCGTCAGGGTCTACATGGGAAAGAAAAACGTCATACTCCCTCCCGGCACCTACACCTTTACCCTCATCTATTGGACCAACCGCCAGCTTGGGTTTTTCGACGATCACGATGAACTTTATTGGAACGTGACGGGAAACGGCTGGATCTTCCCCATTGATCACGTAAAAGCCATCATCCATCTTCCACCCGGCGCAACGGCCACGAAATGGACGGGCTATACGGGTTTGCAAGGGGCAAAAGGGCAAGGCTACTCCGTCAAAACCGATGAAAAAGGCAACATCGTATTCACCACCACCCGTCCCCTCGCCCCCAAAGAAGGCTTGACCATTGCCGTGGCGTGGCCCAAGGGTTACGTGCAGGAACCCACTTTCGGGAAACGGGTCAAATATTTTTTGATAGACCATGGAAGTAGCGTGACCGTTCTTGTTGGATTGGTAATTCTTTTTCTCTACTATCTTTTCACGTGGCTGAAAGTAGGAAAAGACCCCGAAAGAGGAACCATCATCCCGCGTTTTCATCCTCCCGAAGGATTTTCACCCGCCGGCGTCCGTTTCGTCTCGAGAATGGGATTTGACATGAAAACCCTCACCGTTGCCGTCATAGACCTGGCCGTCAAAGGGGCTATACGAATCAAACAGGATGAAGATGACATCTATACCCTCGAAAGGATAACGGACGAGGTTCCTGATTTGTCAAAGGGGGAGCGCAAAGTCCTCGATGCCCTATTCCCTTACAGTGGGCTCCTGGTCCTGAAACAGGATAACCATTCAACGATCCAAGCCGGAAAAAAGGCTCTCGAAAAGGTTTTGAAACGGGAATACGAAAGAAACTATTTCGTCCGGAACACTCCTTATTTCATTCCCGGATTAGTCATCACCTTTCTAACACTTGCGGGAATGATACTTTTAGCGAAAAATCTCTCTACGGCCGCTTTCATGGGATTGTGGTTGAGTATCTGGACGGGGGGTATCCTCTTCCTCCTAAAAACGGCAGTCTCGGCCTGGAAAACAAAAGGGGAAAAGAAAACCGCTATCAAGTTGACCCTTTTCACCCTTCCTTTCCTCGCGGGAGAAATGTTTGGTCTCGTGTTATTTGCCCAAGCGGTATCTCCTCTTGCCGCTTTCCTGTTCCTCTTCCTCATCTTTCTGGATGTGTTATTCTATCACCTCCTCAAGGCACCCACACACCACGGACGGCGCATCATGGATGAAATCGAAGGATTTAAGCTTTACTTGGAAACGGCAGAGGAAGAACGGTTCAAGCTCATGCACCCTCCCGAAAAAACGCCGGAGCTTTTCGAAAGATATCTCCCATACGCCATGGCCCTTGACGTGGAAAATGCATGGTCACAAAAATTCGAAAGCATCCTCGCGGCGGCCGCTGCAGAAGGAACCTATCATCCCGCGTGGTACACAGGTGGTTACCTTGACTCACGGGGATTCTCTGGTTTCGCATCTGGAATCGGCAGCTCCCTCAGCAGCGCCATTGCCTCTTCGTCGATGGCTCCCGGGTCCTCCTCCGGATTTGGCGGCGGGGGAGGTGCCGGCGGAGGTGGAGGCGGAGGTGGAGGCGGGGGATGGTAAATGTCCCTATCCTGCCGGGAAGGAGAAAATTCATCCCCTGGCTCCCTTGATCCACGAAAGGGAACCAACCGAAAAAGGTCCTATTTTTCCGCTTTCTCTTTCGAAAAGGAAAGTAAAAGAGATTGAAGAACTTCCGACAGTAAAGGGGCAAAATACGAGAGGGTATGCGTCACCGCTACTTCGGAAACAAGAAATACGCCGGCACGCTTGAATTCTCCCTTGTCCACAGCCTGGAGAACACGGGAAATATCAAGGCCCGGATCCACCTCCAAGAGGCGTTCTTTTGCCTCGCGTGTCGTCAGGTTCTTGCACGCGTACCGCCCTCTTGAAATAAGCCTTACGCGTTCCTTTGCCTTAACGAGGTCGTTCCCCACCCGATTTGAACCTCCTTGCCAGAAAACCGAAGATCATCGCAACCACCAGGAGAAACCCTCCCGTGAGGAAAGGAGCGGCCTCCCTCGACACATGCGAAGCCAATAAAGAATAAATGCCCCATGCCACAAATCCAAGGGAAGAAAGGAGCATCACAATAGCAGCGGCAATCCAGGCTATCATCCACCCGCTTCGATGGAGCATTTCCTGTAAGGACATCTGTTGCCGTCGGAGGAAAGTCTCCGTAGAATCTTGAAGGGCACGGCCTTCCGCTTCCACAAGATCTACAATAGCGATGAGAAAGTCCGAGAACGTGATTTTGCTCATGAGTCTTTTCCGCTCCCCCACGCCTTTCCGATCAGGAATCCAAGCGCCAAAGCGAAAAGCACTGTTCCAACAGGGTGCGCTTCCTGCTGTTTCTTCAGTGTTTCCAGCACCTCTTCCCCTCGCTCCTTCATGCCCTCCATCTTTTCCAGCTGTTCCTTCGGTATCTTTTCCATCAAACGATTTTTAATCTCTTCCGCCGATTCCGCGAGACTTTCTTTCCCCCTCTTTCCCAGCGCGTGTGTCAAGGCGAGGAGGTCCCTTTTCAAGGCTTCAACCTCCTTCTTTAACTCCCCAGTTTCTTCCCTCTCTTCTCCAACTTTCTGTCTTTCTTCTTCCATATTCCTTCCCTCCCTGGTATTTTGACCCTGTCCACCGGTAGGTCAACCGAAAACGATCAAATTTCCCCTTTCCAACGAGATCTGGCAAGGAGTAAAAACTGTGAGCGCACCTCATCCGGCATGACCGTAAAATCGAAAGAGAGAGGAATCTCTTCTGCAATTTTCGCGACTTCCCTTCGAATCATACCTGCCAAATAATCCTTGATGGGAATATTCGGAAAAGGAACCCGTACCTCAATAATGATTCCATCCCCCGCCTCCCTTACATTCCCCACCATTCCTAGCTCCTGAAACGTCGCAGCAATTTCCGGGTGTTCCATCCTTCCTACGACCTCTTTAATTTTTTCAACGGATACCCCAGTCGCCATGTCATTCCTCCCCCAACTTGATTCTCACCACCCGTTTCTTTCCGGCACGGAGGGTTACCCCTTCCCCCTTCAAGGACTCAAGAACAATGGTCGCGTCGATTCCTTCGATCCGCTCGTCATTCAAGTATCCTCCCCCCTGCTTGATAAGCCGGCGGGCTTCGCTCTTGCTCTTCGCCAATCCCCCCAAGACGAAAAGATCCACGACGGGGACCTCGGACCCCTCACCCTCATCGGGTGCGTAATAGCAAACCGGGATGGAAGCCTCCCGATCCATCGCAACGGAACGGATGATAGAGGAGGTCTCGATACGGCCCTCCGGGTCCGCCGACCCGAATTGCCTGATGGCAGCCTGGTAGGCCTCTTTCGCCGCGGCTTCCCCGTGGGTGATGCGGGTTGCTTCGAATGCCAGTATTTCCTTCGCCCTGTTCAAATCTTTGTCTTTCAGGCCTCCCAATCTTTCAACTTCTTCCATGGGTAGGAAGGTGAAAAGCCCGAGAAACCTCTTCACATCCCGGTCGTCCGTATTCCGCCAGAACTGATAGAAATCATACGGAGAAGTCTTTTCCGCATCCAGCCACACGGCACCGGCCACCGTTTTTCCGAACTTCTCCCCGCTGGCGTTGGTAAGGAGCGGAAAGGTCATGCCAAAAGCCGTTCCTCCCGTCATGCGACGGATCAGATCGATACCCGCCACGATGTTTCCCCATTGATCCTGTCCCCCCATCTGGAGCCGGCAATCACGATCCACGTAGAGTCGATAAAAATCATAAGCTTGGAGCAACATATAATTAAACTCAAGAAAGGAAAGGCCTGTCTCGAGCCTCTGTTTGATGGATTCCGCCGTCAACATCCGGTTGACGCTGAAGTGTCGTCCGATCTCCCTCAGGAAATCGACATAGTGGAGGGGAAGCAACCAATCGGCGTTGTTGAAAAAGATGGCCTTACCCCCTTCGAAATCAAGGTACTTGCCAAGCTGGCGTCTGATCTTCTCCCCATTGGCCTCGATCTGCTCCTTCAGAAGCATCTTCCGCATCTCGGTCTTTCCGCTGGGGTCTCCCACCATCGCCGTGCCGCCTCCCAAAAGAGCGATAGGGATATGCCCCTCCCGCTGCATGTGCATCAGGGCCATGATGGGAACCAGGGAACCCACGTGCAAGCTGTCCGCCGTGGGATCAAAACCGATATATCCGATAATGGGTCCCTCCGCCTCGAGCCGGCTCAACCCCTCTTCGTCCGTGATCTGATAGAGAAATCCCCGTTCACGCAGTGTTTCCACAAGTCCCATGGCTTACTCCTCAACTTGATGTCGGCCGGGTTATATCACGTCACAAAAGGTGCTTCAAGAACACGTCGGCCGCATCGTTCGGGAAACGGACTTCAAAAGGCGTAGCGAATCCCGGCGCACAGGAAGTTGGATCCCCCATGGGTTCCATTGAAAAGCCCGAAGACTCCGGAGCGATGATGGATACGGAACACGAAGCTAAAGGGGGGATTGGGACAGCTCCAGTGGGGATCGAAACAAAGCTCGAAAACGAGATAGTTTAACAGACGGGTGGAGCTGTCACTCTCGATGACCTCCGCCTCCGGACGCCCCCAGGCGTAGGACAACCCATCCCCGATGGCGAAGCTGGTATCCAGGTACTTGTCCCACGGGAAGGGATGCCAGCGGAGAAGAAAAACCCCGTTGGTCTCGAAATGATCCTGGATCCCAAAGTGTTTGGCCAACTGACCCTCCACTTCTCCCGTGATCCGACTCTTCCAGAAAGACAGGACTTGACGGCTCAATGCGAGACAAACAAGCTGAGAATCATCGAATTTCATGGAACCCATGACGATGTCCTTCAAGTCACTGGGGGAATACTGCCCGGCATAGAGGGTAAAAAACCACTTGGGGTCCTCCGCGCACGCCCCTCCGGGACACGCCAAAACATAAAAGCAAGCCACCAAGAAACAGGGGCAGAGGGCCTTAAACAAGCTTCTCTTCAATCCAGCAAATCGCCTACTGTACCACATATCGTCCGATCTTGATTATCCGATCCGCGATTTTCCGACGCAGCGCAACACTGTTCACCGGCGTGTATCGTGTCAGTCGCTTTAAGGCCGAAAGCTGGGTCCGTAAGGTATCCCCGCTGGAGATGGCGGCGAATAT